>CALAEK010000030.1 GCA_937890925.1 uncultured Riemerella sp. | reverse complement strand
GCCTTCATCTTCAAGGATGATGTCCACCCTTAATTCTTTTCCATTGATAACCACCATCCCATCATAAGAAGTAGGATCATCAGTGTGCTGTGTAAAATCTGTAATTTTGTACTGTTTCATAAGTTTGTTTTTTATAAGGATAATTCACTATTTTTTATTATCTTTGTTTTTTTATTATGAAGAAAATATATACCATAGGACACTCCACTCATACTTTAGAAGAGTTTACAGAAATGTTGCAATCCTTTAAGATACAGCACTTAGTGGATGTCAGGGGACTGCCAGGTTCTAACAAATACCCTCAATTCAACAAAGAAAATTTAGAAGTGGTATTGCCCCAAGTTGGCATTGCTTATACTCATTTGCCACTATTAGGAGGCAGACGCAGAGTGAACAAAGACTCCAAGAATACCCGCTGGCACAACGCCTCTTTCCGCGCCTATGCCGATTATATGGAGACACCTGATTTTGAAAAAGGTATTGCTGAGCTTGTAGCCATTGCCGAAAGAGAAACCACCGCTTATATGTGTGCCGAAGCTCTCTGGTGGCGCTGTCATAGATCTATGATATCGGATTACCTAAAAGCCAAAGGCTGGCAAGTAGACCACATCATGGCCATAGGTAAGGACAAGCCTCACAAATACACTGCTCCTGCGCGAATTATGGGAGATAAGGTAGTGTATTATGACGAGGGAGCCATTTTAGGGCTCTAACTATTTATTCAAAAACTGCCACACAAGCCTTTTAAAAAAGCTATCCAAAAAGTCCAAAACATTATTTTTCAAAGTTTAAATCGAATATTTTCAAATTTTATTCTATTGAAAAATCAGTAGTTTTAGGTTCTGTCGTAGGGACGATTTGCAAATCGCCCTTCATGAATAAGACTTTTCGGACAGCCTCTTTCCCTTCACTGCTCACTATCCCAAAATATAGACAAACCCTGTAAGGATAAAAGCATTGACAAAATCGACAAAGAAAGCTCCCACCATAGGCACGATAAGGAAGGCCTTATGCGAAGGACCAAATTTCTCTGTGATAGACTGCATATTGGCTACAGCAGTAGGGGTTGCTCCCAAACCGAAACCACAGTGTCCCCCTGCCAATACAGCGGCATCGTAGTCCTTGCCCATAAGGCGGTAGGTAACAAAGTATGCATAGGTACTCATCACAAAGGTCTGTACAGCGAGGATTACCAACATTGGCAAGGCCAAATCCATGATCTGCCAGAGCTTGAGGTTCAAAAGAGCAATACCCAAGAACAAACTCAGAGAAGCATTCCCAAATACGTCAATGGCACGATCGAACATATTAATCTTGAAAGCTGAAGTCAGCACATTACGAAGAACTACCCCAAAGAGCAAAGCCCATATGAACTGAGGTAGAGTGAATTTTTCTGGAAAAAAAGATTTTACAAAATCGGTATCCATCAGGGCAGAGAAGGACAAGCAGGCAGCAAAGAGCGCCATAGTCTCTATGGCCGATTTGGCAGTGATAAGACGCTGCTTTTCCGGATGCTCGAATACTCCTACTTCTGCTTCGGAGCTCTCATCACCAGGTTCTGTGAGGGGCTTTCTACCCATCTTATTGACCAAGCGGCGCGATACAGGACCTCCTATGAGCCCTCCTAATACCAAGCCAAAGGTAGCAGCTGCCATTCCTAAGGCTGTAGCCCCCTCTATACTGTATTTTTGTTCTAATACCTTTCCCCATGCGCCAGCAGTACCATGCCCACCGGTAAGGGTGATAGAACCAGTCATCAGCCCTATAATAGGCTTGAGCCCAAAAGCAGTAGCCAAGCTCACTCCTACAAGGTTCTGTACCACAATGAAAAGAGCTACCACTCCCAAAAAGATAAATAAACCGACACCTCCTGATTTTAGGCGCGAGAAGTCAGCACTTAGCCCAATGGAAGAGAAAAAGATAAGCATAAAAGTATCTTGTAGACTTTTGTCAAAGTCCAAAGAGAGTCCTTGCTCCATATGGATTCCATTCTCAAAGGAAAGTCCTGTACCTATATATAGCATATAGATTAAAAAAGCCATGAGCAAGCCCCCTGCTACAGGTTCTGGGATGTTGAAGTTCTGAAGTAGTTTGATTTTCCCTACAAGCAATCGCCCAATGAGCAATACCATAGTCGCTGCAATAAGCGTATAATAGGGATTGACAATGATTGTATTCATAACAAATAAAGTGTTTGATGGAAGTTAATAAAAAATCCTCTTAGTAGTAAGAGGATTGTTGTACCTGAGGAGGGAATCGAACCCTCACTCCGAAGAACACGAGTTTGAGTCGTGCGCGTCTACCAATTCCGCCACTCAGGCAAGTAGTGTTATGAATTCGAGTGCAAAAGTACAACTATTTTTTGAATCTGCAAAAAAAGAATAAAAAAATTTTTCAAGAGTCATTTTTAATTTATATCTTTGCAACCTCTTATAAGGCATTCGTAATACGCAATAAAAAAATCTAAGATACTTATAATCACTTGACTTATGGAATATTCTATGCCAGCCGTTAAGATTTTTGCTTGTACTCAATCCACTGAATTGGCAAGCAAAATCGCACAAGAATATGGCATTGAGCTGGGGAAAATTATTTTTTCTCATTTCAGTGATGGAGAATTTCAACCTTCTTTTGAAGAATCTGTACGAGGAACGCGTGTGTTCTTGATTGGATCCACCCAACCCTCCTCGGAGAACCTTATGGAGATGCTGCTGATGATAGATGCTGCTAAGCGCGCTTCTGCCAAGCATATCACTGCGGTCATTCCATACTTCGGCTGGGCACGGCAGGACAGAAAGGACAAACCTCGTGTCCCTATAGCTGCCAAGCTTGTAGCCAATCTGCTTGAAACAGCAGGTGCAACACGTGTCATTACCATGGATTTACATGCAGATCAGATACAAGGCTTCTTTGAAATACCTGTAGATCATCTCTATGCATCTACTATTTTCTTGCCTTATATCAAGTCGCTCAACCTTGAAAATCTCTGTATGGCTTCTCCTGATATGGGAGGCTCCAAAAGAGCTCATTCCTATGCCAAGTTCCTGAACTCCGATGTGGTAATCTGTTACAAACAGCGCAAGAAAGCCAATGTGATTGAGAAAATGGATCTTATAGGAGAGGTTGAAGGCAAGCATGTGATCTTGGTAGATGATATGGTTGATACTGCAGGTACTCTTACCAAAGCCTCTGAGATTATGATGGAAAAGGGAGCTCTTAGTGTAAGAGCGGTATGTACCCATGCTATCCTTAGTGGCAATGCTATAGAAAGAATAGAAAATTCTCCTATGGAGGAAATTATCGTAACTGATTCTATTCCTCACAACCTGGAGGGAACAAAGAAAATACATGTACTCAGTTGTGCAAAACTCTTTGCTGATGTGATGCACTCCGTACACCAACATGTCTCTATCAGTGACAAATTCATTATGTAAATTTTTTAATTAATATATTTTATGCAATCGATTACAATCGTAGGATCTCAAAGAGAAAGCGTGGGCAAAGCAGCAAGCAAGGCCTTACGTAATGCTGGAAAGGTTCCTTGCGTGTTATACGGAGGGAATAGTACCATTCACTTTTCAGCGGATGCTTTAGCATTCAAAAAGTTGATATATACTCCTAATGTATATACAGCAACGATTGAATTAGGAGGAAAGACTTACAACGCTATCCTTCAGGACATTCAGTTTGACCCTGTTACGGACAACATCATCCATGTGGATTTCTATGAACTACACAAGGACAAAGAAATCACCTTAGCTGTGCCTATCCAGATCGTAGGTACTGCTCCTGGGGTTATGGCAGGGGGTACTCTCCGCATCGTAAACCGTAAGCTTAAAGTAAAAGCCTTACCTGAGAACTTGCCTGACTTCGTCCCTGTAGACATCTCTTGGATGGAAATGGGTAACCGTCTCTACATCACTAAGATCGCACAAGAAAAGTACAAAATCATGCATCCGGACAACACCGTAGTATGCCAAGTACGTGTATCTCGTGCCGCTCTTAAGGCCGCTCAAGAAGCTGCTAAAGCTGATGGTAAGAAGAAAAAATAAGCTGTTATCATTTTATAAAACAAAACAGGCTGTCCTTCTCAGGCAGCCTGTTTGTTTTTTAACAAATTATCACTACCTTTGCGGAAAATAAACCACTATGAAAAAACTATTTTTACTGCTTATCTTCCTAACATTTGTTTTCAGCTTGCAAGCCCAACAAACTGATTGGGAAAAGTATGACCTCAAAGGAAAAGTAAAACAAGTAAAAGTCACTACTGCTTCCTATTCAGGAAAGTGTGCAGCTTGTATAAACTATGTTCAATGGACGTGTATCACTGAGTTTGACACTCAAGGAAATGTAGTGAAGAACATTTGGTATGCTTGGGAAGACTCCTCACAAGAACATCTTTACTCCTATCAAGGAGAGAAAGTAACCCTCAGAGTTCATTTTTACAAGCAGAATAAAATAACAAAAACTAAAACCTATCACTACAAAAGAGGCGAAGAGGAACGCATAGAGAAAGAAATAGAACGTACTGAGCAGAATCGTAAAGTGCCCTACACAGAGCAAATCCGTACATTTACGAGTTTTTACAAAAATGGTATCTTGCGCTCTCAACCTGCCACTACCTACGAGTATGATGACCACGGCAATTGGATTCACAAAAAGGATACTACCAATCCCTATTGCGTAAGGCACAACACAAGGAGTATTGTCTATTATTAAATTCCATTATTGGTTGTTTGGCAAATTATCACTACCTTTGCAGAAAAATTACTACTATGAGAACTATACAATTCAACAAGAATATTACTTTTGAACAATACCAAATGGCTGTACGTGTATTGGAAGCCATAGGATTGGAAGTCAAGAAAGAAGAACTCTCTGCTGAGATCATAGAAGGAATAGAGCAGGGATGGAAAGAACTCCATGAAGGAAAAGGAATATCTAGTGAAGAAGTACATAAAAAAGCGAGACTATTATGTACAAAAAAGTAATATGGTCTCCAAGAGCTCAAGAGGAATATATTTCAACTTTGGAATATTGGATAGAACATAACGATTCATCTACCTATTCAAATAAAATTATAGATGAAGTAGAAAGAATAGAACAAAGGATATTGGATTTTCCTATAGCTCATCCTATTGTTTATCAAACTCCTGAAAAAGAAATTCGAAGAGTTTTGATATTGCATAATTTCTCTCTTTTCTATCAAATATTCACCGATAGGATAGAGATTGTTTTCTTTTTTGACAATAGAAATGATCCTAAAAAATTAATTCTTTAGGGATCTGTTTATTTTCAAACTATAACTCCCTGCTGGCGGAAGCTTGTAGCTCACACCAAATTTGCTAATTAGAAAATTGACAAATTAAGAATTATACTTTACATTTAATAATTTTGTATATGCAAAAAGTTCCTACTTAAGTGAAAACGGGGTGTAGGGTCAAGTAATAAACCTTTCATATTTTAAATACAAATAAAAAACATTATAAAATGAATATACAAGAGCAAAATGTTCCCCAGTCCTACCGAGATTTATTTGCTACTATTCCTGAAAAATCCAACTTTTTCTACGAATATGCACGCCGTAAGAAACCCACTCTTCCTAAAAGAGTTTATGTAATACAAGGTTTTTTCTCTCTTACTCGTGAAACCGATGATCGTAGTGAAGAGCTGATTCCTACTTATCGACTACTTGCACAAAAAGACTTTTTCTACAAATCAATAGAAGGTAATAGTATAGACAAACTTCCTTCAGTTGAAGTTCTAAAAACAGCTTTTGCCTTTGGTGTTTCCGATGGCGGTATACTTTTCTTCCACCCCGAAAATCATAGTGTGTGGGTAATATATGATGACCTTTATACCGAATTAGTAGCTGATACCTTTGATGAATTTCTTGAAAAAGCAACTTTCCAAAGACAGTGGGATTTTAAATAAAAATATAACATACACTCTAAATAATTTTGTATATGCAAAAAGTTCCTACCTACTTAAGTGAAAACGCTTGTAATGTAAAATCAGGCGATTATCTCTCAGTAGATATCCAATCCAAAAATGGAAATTCACTCTTTGAAGTGTATTATTATGGAGATTTATTTGAAGTAAAGAGGAAAAAACTCCCTTGTATTGTAGATAATAAAACTGGAATTCCTTGTAAAATAGTAGCCAATGATACAGAAACAGGTGAAGAAATATTGCTTTTTGATGGCTACCGACACGGCTATAATGCAATGTTTTGCGATGAGTTTGACTCAGAAGAAGTTGAAAAACGAACTTTGGTAAAATACGATATTGCTCCTTGCAAGATTCATATAGATTTTGGATATTCTATTGATTACGAAGAAGAAAAAGAAGATTATGAAGTAGACGAAGAAGATAGAGTAACCCTTATCAATGGAGAAAATATCCCTTGGGAAGAAGTGAAAAGAAATGGCTTTGACTATATCTCTATCGTCTGTGAAACTGAAAATGGAGAAAAAGCAGAGATTGTATCTTTAGAATTGGCTTAAAGAAATTTATACTTCTCACCATAGAAGCCAAATTATTCATATCTTTGCGGAAATTTAAAAACAAAAAAAGCAATGCACAAAGCAGGTTTTGTCAATATAGTAGGAAAACCCAATGCTGGGAAGTCTACCCTTCTGAATCAGCTCATGGGAGAGAAATTAGCCATCGTTACCCAAAAGGCACAGACTACCAGACACCGTATTTTTGGGATTTATAACGAGGATGATGTCCAGATTGTCTTTTCGGACACGCCTGGCGTTCTTGACCCTAAATACGAACTACAAGAGAAAATGATGGGTTTTGTGAAAGAAAGCCTCCAAGATGCGGATGTATTTCTTTTCATCGTAGATATATCGGACAAAAGCGAGCCTTCGGAATTTCTCATCGAGAAGTTAAATAAAATTCCGATTCCTGTGCTGCTGCTCATCAACAAAATAGATAAAAGCAACCAAAAGGAAATGGAAGCTGCTGTGGAACACTGGCACAATCTCCTTCCGAAGGCAGAAATCCTACCGATTTCGGCACTAAATGCTTACAATAC
Organism: uncultured Riemerella sp.; assembly: GCA_937890925.1. GTDB lineage: Bacteria > Bacteroidota > Bacteroidia > Flavobacteriales > Weeksellaceae > JABCPE02. The sequence goes on along the minus strand of CALAEK010000030.1, from coordinate 38,090 downwards.
GGAGTATATCCTCCCGAAATTAAAATCTTTACTTCCAGAGAATCCGCCATACTATGACAAAGACCAGTTTACGGACAAATCGGAAAGGTTTTTTGTCAATGAAACAGTGCGCGAGAAAATTTTGCTTAATTATGAAAAGGAAATTCCTTACTCCGTAGAGGTCGTTACTGAACTTTTCAAAGAAAAGGAAGGAATTATTTTCATAGACAGCATCATCTATGTGGAGCGGGAAACCCAAAAGGGAATTTTGATAGGTCACAAAGGTGAGGCGATTAAAAAAGTAGGCACAGAAGCAAGGCTTGACTTGGAAAAATTCTTTGCAAAGAAAATCCATCTCAATCTTTTTGTAAAAGTAAAAAAAGACTGGAGAAAGAACGAAAAAGACCTCAAGAATTTCGGATACAGATAGCAGAAGATGATAAAAATCCTTGACCAAGATTTCACCGAACTCAATCTTTTTATACAGCACCAAAATCCCAGCAAAATTTTCATCTTGGTGGATGAAAACACGCACGAATACTGCCTTCCTACCCTCTTGGGCAATTTAGAAACTACGGCGCCCTTTGAGATTATAGAAATAGAGGAAGGAGAAGAGAGCAAGAATATAAACACCGCCATGCAGCTTTGGGAAATCCTCACGGAATTCAGCGCCGACAGGCATAGTCTGCTCATCTGTCTTGGTGGAGGTGTTGTCACAGACATTGGCGGATTTGTGGCCTCCACTTATAAAAGAGGAATTCCTTTCATTTACCTTCCTACCACTCTGCTGGCAATGGTAGATGCTGCTGTGGGCGGTAAAACAGGCATAGACCATTTGTTTTTTAAAAATCTAATCGGAACTTTTGCAGAACCGAAGCAAATTTTCCTTTTTGCTGATTATCTCCGCACACTGCCTTTTCCACAGCTGAAATCTGGCTTTGCAGAAATGCTGAAACATGGCCTTATCGCTGATGCTGGACATTGGCAAGAGCTGATTTCCATTGAAAATGAACTTTCTACAGAGAAAATCGCGCCATATCTATTACAAAGTGCCGAGATTAAACAAAAAATCGTGCAGGAAGATTTCCACGAAAAGCATATTCGAAAAATTCTAAACTTCGGGCATACAGTAGGACACGCTGTAGAAAGCCTTTTCCTGAGAGAGGGAATTCCTCTGCTCCACGGCGAAGCAGTTGCACTTGGGATGATTTGCGAAACTTATATTTCCTATTTGCAGCAACTGATTTCTCTGGACACAGCGCGCCATATTATAGAAAATCTTGTGCGATTTTTCCCGCCTGTGGATATTTCTAATTTCAGTGATGAGGAAATCATTACGCTGATGTATCAGGACAAAAAAAATCAGCATGGAAACATTAGTTTCTCGCTGATAGAAGGCATCGGCATGGGAAATTATAACCAAAATGTTCCGCTGGAAAACATTATTTCTGCGCTGGATTTCTACCGAAGTGGATTATAAAAAATAATCAAGATAGTTTATATAAAATCTAAAAATCTATCTTGAAATAATTACTTTCTATTTTTTACATAATAGCTGTAAAAGCCGCTGTAAATCCACAAATAATCCCTGGCATATTTGCTACGATTATAGGCCAGTCTTTTTTAGGTTTCAGGAATCCATAACCTACCCAAAGTGTACAGTTAATACCCGCTACAAAAGGCTGAAGAAAATCTCCCTTCATCCCTTTTAGATTGGATGTAATCTGCGGAATATAAGACACATACATAAGCATTGCTGTTCCTGTAGCTACCCATCCTAAAATATTCAAGAATTTTTCCATAATGTTTAAAATTTAATTGTTGATTTTTATTTATCCAAAATTATAAAAATTTTTTTTATGTAAATAATAAAAAAACAGCAGGGATTCATAACCCCCGCTGTGTCTCATATACTACTTTTATCCTAAAATATTAGAAAACTTTACTTTCTGGATAAACTATTTCTTTTTGCTTTCTTCTTTATACACTACTTTTCCATTGATGGAGAGTGTACCTTCCTTGTCATCATACAAGTATTCGCCTTTTTCGTAGAGATTTTCTGACTTTTTGTCTAAAATAACCGAACCTTCTTTTTTAGGAAGAACAACCTCTGCTTTGGATTCATCTTTATTAAACAAAACAAATGCACTGATAACTTCATCGCCTTCTTTCACTTCGATAGGGTCTAGTCTGACACCAGCCTCCCAAAGCTGCACACAAGTCTGCTGCAATTCACTCCATGAAAATCCTGCCGAAGTGATACACCCATGCTCATCTCTATCGGCACCAACCAATTCTTCTTGCTCTTCCACTTTTTGGTTTGGATTTTCTTTCACTTCTTCCTTTTTTGGGCTGTTGCAAGAAAGCATTGACAACACTATTCCTGATAAAATTATTGCTTTTTTCATATTTTTCAATTTTATATCCAAATTTAGTTATTATTATTACTTCCTCCAAAAGTAAAATTAAAACTAAGCCCTGCCCGTAGAGTTGATAACGGATAGGCAGTAGAAATTTTATATTTGGTTACCAGCTGGTTATAGAAGAATTTTACTTGGAAATTTTGTGAAAAACTATAATCCGCTGAGAAATTTATTCCTAAAACTCTCTGACCTCCAGTTACTTGTGAATCTTGAGCTAAGATATTGGTTATTCGGGTTTTATTATCTCTTAGTGAAAAATCAAATTTAAGATTCAAATCACTTTTTATGGTTCTTTGTTTTCCTCTGAACCTCATCTTAAATTTCAAATCTTTGATGATATATCCAAATCCCACAATATACTCAGAACCAGAGTCTTCCGAAAGTGTATAATTCTGAAGTCCCAGTACATAGGCTCTATTCTTGTTATACATCGCTCTGAACTGCATGTTATTCCTCATGGTAACATCAGCCCCGATAAGCGGCGAAAACTCCTCCACATAGCCCACCTGAGAGAACACATATGGATTTAGGAAGTTTCCGTTTCTATCCTTATCTGGCGAAGGCATCGGCGTGTTTTTGCTCACCTCATAGTTATAATAATCTGAGCTGGACTGTATCCCTGCCACAGTGTATGTAGCCTTATAGCCATGTAATATGTCTATTTTAGAGAAATGTCTATTGAGCATCGGGATATTTTTCAATCCTGAATAGATAATCTGCCAGTTAGGAAGTGGGAATTTGGATTTCGTAGGATTTTCTTTGCTCAAATTCTTACCGCCAACTGCTGCCTTGAATGCAGGAATTAATATGTATGAATTTCCTAAACCATAGCCTTCCACAAAGCCATCAGCTCCCAAAATTCCAGGCATACTTCTAGACAAAACTCGTGCATTTTCTACCATATTCATATAGAGCTGTCCACCATCTTTGAAAGAAGTCCCCATCAATATATCCGTATGAGAGAAAGCTATAGTCTCGTTTGCAAAAGACAATCTATTGTTTGTCAATATATTATACCCACTATGAGTCAATGAGCTTGAATAATTTTTAAGGAAATTTAAGTCAATCTTCAAATCATTCATCGGTTGAATTTGGATGCTTCCTGTAATCGCCTTAGTCTGCATCTGCACATAGGATTCCGTCATCAAATCCGAACCTGTCACCCAGCCGCGCTCTATCATCACCCTACGGATATCGGCCTGAGAACCTAGCAAGAATCCATATGTAGGCCCTCCTATCCCCTGTCCATATCCATAGAAATTAGGAGACGAAAGTATCCCTGGGAGAGAGGTTCCATTGGTTTCATTATAGTTAAAATCCACCTGCTTGAGCGAAGAAGTGATTCCATAAAGAACAGCCTGTAATGGAGTCAGCTTATTTTTCAGTGTAGTGACTCTATTTTCGCTATTTTTCCTAGTGGCTGTCTCTGCATTGGTTTTATCCATTGCCTCTAACTCTGCTCTTCTCAGCTGCATCGTATTCTCTAGCTTTTGGAAATACTTAAACTTAGAGAATAAACTCGGAATGTCCACAGAAGCCGCAACCACGGTATTATTATTATTTTGGGCTAAATTCCCTAAATCCTGCTGAGAAAGAACTGTGGAACGAGCTGACCAGTTATACTGGAAACCATATCCCACCTCTGCATTGATGAAATCCAAATATGGGAAATGCTCAAACGGCAACTTATAGTTAAGCTGAACCTTGTGATTATACAAAACAGGTCTTCCTGCACGGAACAAATCCCTAAAAATAGAGCGGTTATTCATTCCATTTACAGAAATATGGTCATTGAGCGTTCGGGTATACGAGTTGATATCCAATTTCAAGGATTTAGTAAAATTAAATCCAAGATTATACTGCCATCCGAAATAGAAGGTTCTTCCCTTTATCATTTGGAAATCATCCCCTGGAGTACCTGTCAGTAGCGCATCTATATTTCTATACTGAAGCTCACTATATGTTCTGTCCAGCTCCGCTCTGAAAGACAATCGAGTAGGAATTGGGTTAAAATTAACTTCTTTTATCCAGTTTAAATATTTAGCCGCTTTGGATGTGTCGCTTATCAACTTATTAAACGGCCGTATCACCCAAGGTTTAAAATTAAAATTATAATCCAAATACCCCTTGAAATACTGGCGATAATTCCTAGTCGTATAGACATCTCTATAAAAATCATCATTATAAACAGCCGTAAGGGAAAGGTTTTCTACATCATAGAATTTGGATTTTTTCTCAGAGTTCATTCTCTGTTTCTGCATATTGACCACGCCTATACTTCTCTGCTGAGAGTAGGTTCTCACTATTTTTTTCAGCTGGTCTCTTACTGGGCTGTTTTTCAGTTCTACATCATTATCCAGCGGATTATATTTAGGGTCTTCTATGCTCTGTGTATAAGAGTAGTTAAACGGAATTTTCATTCCTGCTTTCTCAGGCAAGAATTTATCCAGATTTACCGTGGTGCTGATGTGTAAAGTAGTATTGTCTGTCTGTGACCTTTCTGATGGTTTTTGGACAATGGTTCCGAAACCGACCGTAGATACAGACCCACTGGCATTAACCATCGCAAAATCACCCAAATTGAAAGTCAAATTGGCATTTGCCGCATATCCTCCTTGGTTTTTAATTCCAGAAGCACGGATTTCATTAACCCAAAGCAAAATATCTTTGGACACGCTGGATGCATCTTGGTTTCTTACACCTAATACCATGGTGCTGATATTTCCTATACTTGGGCGACCTTTTACATAAATCTTTTTATTGGCATCACCATAACCTCCATCTGTATATCTAGTATCAGAAGGAGCTCCATTTTTATCTCTTCTTCCTTTAATAGCGGTTAGTTCTGTTAATTCCAGACTTACCATATTTTCTGAAGGCCAGATTTCGTAAGGTGTTCTGCTGTTAGAAGAAGTATATTTAAGGGAAGCCTCGTATTCATAGTAGTTATCCGTAGCATCACTACCGAAACGGATAAAGAACTTGGTTTTATCATCGAGAGCTGTGGAGGTCAGATTTTTCAAATCTTGGGCATGAACAAACATTTCCAGCTTTTCATACCTACGCAAATCTAGTGTGGTATTTTTAAACACCCCACGAGCATCATTACTCAGACCTGTTACTTTCATGTAGAGAGAGCCTTCATTTTGTCTCTGTGTACCAGCCGTTCCGCTCAAAACCTCTCGGTCTATCCCTGGAGGCAGCACATAAGGAGGCGTTCCTTGTCCGTTCTCTTCCAAGTTTACACTTCCTATTTCTAGATTATCCGTATTTACCGTTCCAAAACCTTCATTGGTAGTAGCATCTACAGCAAGTGGTTTGGTGTATCTTCTCCAATCAGAACGAACCAAATCCAAGCTTCCAAATCTAAGCGTAGTAGTCTCATCAAAACCTGTAAGAACCATTCTCATAAAACGAACATTGTTCAGCACATCTGTACTGCGCTCTCCTGCTGTGGTATCAAACTGGCTTACTGGAATACGGAAAAGATACCATTTATTAGTTCCAGACCTTCCGTCTTGGAATCTTGTGGAAACCTCCTTTACATCCACTATATTATTTTGCCCTAAAACCAAACTCGCTCTATCCAGCTTTACTGTATATTGGTTATAGCTTTCGTTTTGGTCAAGGTTAAAATCTCTATTTACATCCTCTGCATCAGGAGTTTGCGTAGCAACTTCTAATGAATTAGCTTCTGAGTTTCCATCTGGATTTCGGAAATATCTGTATCGTTCCACCAGCGAGCCTGCTTGTGCGCCTTGGAATTTATTAGACAAAGGAAATACGAAGTCATCAGACGCAGGGTCTACAGCATTAGTCACAGGATTTACAAACGAAGTCCCGAATTTCGCTGTTTCCGACTGATTATCAAGACCATCATACCCTAAATCCTGCGTAGACCGCTCCGCTCCCTCTGATGAGAATGCATAGAGCACAGGCGCTTGTTTAGGCTGATTACCCCAGTTGGTAGTCGTTACATTTGCTGGGTCTGAACTCGTAGGAAGTCCATTTTCGTATTGTAAAACGCCATCTTTTAGGACATCTTCAGAAACATTACCAAGATGTAGCAATAACTTAGGATTTGTTCCTAATGTTCCACCATCTGCATACGGATCCATCATCCAGAACTCTACATATTCTATATTAGAATTCACAAAGTTAGAAACAGAAATTGACCGCATAAGTCCTCCCCATCTATCTTGTGTCGTTTCTGATGGATTAAAGTTATAAGGCCCTCTTTCTGTCGGATAGTATGAAATATCAAAAGTATTCAGGAAATTTTCTTCTCCTGCTACATAGTCTTTTATCGTGTATAATTCTCCCTGATGAACTCTTCGTGAGGCGTGGTTAGATAGACTCTGCGCACTTACTCCATTAGGTGCAGATCCGCCTACTCCGTAGAACCTAGGGTCTATATTATACCAAGAAATAAGCCCTCTTCCGTAGCCATAGGTCAGGTTATTACTTAGATTAGCTGTATTAAATATAGGGTCGCTCGTATTTTGCTCTGGTTTAGAAGCCAAACTCCACATAGAAGGTTCTTTCAAAGAAATACGAGAAGTAGCCTGCTCAAAATCATCTATATAAGATTGATTTTGCATATTGCTATTTTCACCTGGGATAAGGTAAGCCGCCTCTGCTCGGAAACTGATATTAGATTTTGTATCTGTGCTAATGAGCGGGATTTTGTTTGTCAATCTCGTAAGGAACGGAGCCTCGTTATTATAGGCTATATTCATCCCGAGCATCGTGTTATTCACTGCTTCCTGCCCGAGCTGGACTTTATGGGTCAAAGGTGTTTCTTTGTAATTAACCATCGTAGCTCCGATGAGAAAATTATCACTGATTTTCCTTTCTAAATTAAGCCCAATGAACCTTTTTTTCTGTGTATTAAATGCCAACTGGTTTTCCAGACTCACACTGATAGCCTGCCCAGATTGTTTAATCATTTCATTGATAATCGTGACCGTTCCCAGCAAATAGTCCACCGTGTAGTCCACTCCTTCCACGAGTTCTACGCCGTTAGAAGTTACTTTCACAGAGCCTTTCGGAATATTCACCGCTCCGAGGGCAATTCCCTGAGCGCCAGAACCTTTAAATCTACCTTCTAATGTATATCTTTGAGCCAAATTAGCCTGTGTAGCCACAGATTTCAGCTGTGTATATAAATCCGAAAAGACAAATTTAGGGTCGTGTCCCCCCAAAACATTTTCTATATACTTCCCAAACGGCTGTGTTTTAGTAAATATCAATTTACCATTATTTTCATCAATGGTCAGCCCTGGGACAAAATCAAACTGCCCATCTCCGTCCTGCTGTAAGTCTCCATTAGAATTTAGTCTATCCCAGTTGAACAATTTCAGCAAGTTAATATCCTGAACGCCCGTTCCTGGTAGATAGCTGACCTTACCATTTGATGGGTCACGATAGTAAACATTCATGAAGAAATCCTGAGAAGAAATCTGCGTTCCATCCAGAGGATAAATATTCTTCATCATGAGATCCCACATAGGAGATGTGGTTTTGGTAACGGTATTGGGTTTGAGCAATTTCGTTATCAATACAGAGGAATTATCTTCTGAAAACTCCCCTACTTTATATACTTTAGAGTCATCTCCATTTACAGTATATGAGAAAGATACCGCAAGGAGCTGATTATCATTTAATCTTTGATTTAGGGAAATATATCCCAGCTGTGGATGATACCTAAACTCGCTTTCGCTAAGTTTTCTGGCTCTTCTATTAAAAATAAAATTCTCTCCCTCCTGATATGGCTGGTTGGTTCCAGTAGCTGCATCATAGAGAGATTGGTTTTTAATGGCATTATACGCTGTGGTTACATCACGGATTCCCGTTAAATTCGAAACATCTCGATAAACACTATTCACCGAGTTATCAGGGTAAGCTGTAAGAGCTCCTTCCCCTAAGTCCCTGACACCCACTATGGTTTTCTGCGATTGGAGGTCACCAGACCCTTGGTCTAACACCCATACTTCTATCCTGTTAATCGCTATTTTAGAATTGATAAGAGGATATTGTAACAATGCTCCATCATAGTGGTTGTTAAAATATTGCCCAATGAAAAAGTGCTGGTTATCCTCATAATCTACCGCATTGATTTTAAAGCTCTTGGAAGCGCCTCCATTTTGTGCAACTACGGTCTGCACCTCGCCCTGCTGCTGTGAAAATACAAATGTCCCTGTAGTTTTCCCAAGCTGAAACTCTGTCTTTATCCCAAAGAGAGATTCAGAACCTCTAATCAAACTCGTAGAAAGCGGCATATTGATATTCCCCACTTCCACTTTTTTGATGATTCTATCCTCGCCATCATCTTTGCTTCTGTCATTTAGCTTTTTAGATAGTTTATCTTGGGCATCTTTCCAAGAACTTCCCGTTCCTGTCCAGACAAGATTTACTTTATTTTCAAAAGCAAAACCGCTCTGGGTATCATAGTTGGCTCTCAACTGTAAGTTTTCCCCTACTTTTCCCACTATCCCTACATTTATCCTCTGTTGAACATCTATCGTAAAGGATTTTCTATTGTTAGGAAGTATAAGTGGATTATCTATTTTTTGATGTAAAATACCAAGGTCAAAAGTAGCATATCCCTGCGGAATAAGCTCTATCTTGTTCCCTCCAAAAATAGTTTCAAAAATTCGGTTTCTAATCGTGATACTCGGCAAAAGCGATTTTTTATTCGCTTCTTCCTCCTTGTCGCCTATCTGTGCATATGTTCCTTCGCTGGATTTCTGACGAAAAAATTCACGGATATTTTTGTTCTGTAAATATTGTGAATACTGCAAAGGTGTCATCGTAAGCGGTTCCCCTACCACCAAGTTCCCAATCTTAGGATAGAGATAATACATCCCTGTTTTAATGTCATAAAACGCCTCATAACGAGTGGGATTAGGAATTGTAAATTCCTTATTCTCTATGGTTTCTTTTTCTGTCTGAGCCCATACATTATCACTGAATAATGAAAGGAAAAATAAAGGAGCTGCCTTTAGTATAGTAGCTTTTTTCACGAAATCTGCCTTATATATTTTTTAAAACTTGTTTTACCAATTCTTCTACACTCGCTTCTTGATTTTGTTTCAAAATCTTGTCCGCTATTTTCTCACTGGTCTTTCTTGGAATACCCAATACCTCTAATGCTGATAACGCTTCTTCTTTTATTTTATTATCAAGAATCGCTGTGCTGCCCGCTCCTAAACCATCAAATTTCTGAACTTTATCTCTCAAATCTATGATGATTCTCTCTGCGGTCTTTGCGCCTATTCCTTTTACTTTTTGAAGAATTCCGCTGTTACCAGACAAAATAGCTTGGGCAATATCCGAAAGCTCTAATGACGAAAGCAAAATCATCGCAGACACCGCCCCCACGCCATTTACACTGATGAGAAGATTAAACATCTCTCTCTCCTCTTTATCAAAAAAACCAAAAAGCAAATGGGCATCTTCACGGATAATCTGCTGAGTGTATATTGTAGATTCTTTTCCTAAATGCAGTTTTTGTGATGTCTGTACGCTAATCCCCACATAATAGCCCACACCGCCAACATCCATGACAGCATAAGTAGGAGTTAGTTCACTGACAACACCTCTAAGATAAAAAATCATTTGTATTTTTTTAAAATTCCTACAAAGTTACAAAATAAATTTAATTTTCTTCCTGATAATAAACCTTATAGAATTTCCCTTTTTCATCCTCGCCCTGCTCTATTTTTCTACGGTCGCCATGCACATAGATATGGAAATTTTTATCCAGTTTTATTACAGATTTATAGTTTCTGGCTTGCTTCTTTACCGCCGCTTCAGAAATAGGAAATTCCTCTGCGATATCCACCTGAAACTCCTGCTCGTATTCAGTTTTATAATTAGAAAAACTCTCTATCACATTCTTATCCTGCAAAACCTCATTAGTAAATTCATCAAAATCAAATCGCTCTTTTTCTTTGAAAAAATTGATTGTCTTGTTCAAGAAATCGGCTTGGTCAGCCTTCGAAACCTCGAATTCCTGCGGAAGCTGATTCGTTATATAGTTTTTATAAAGGCTCAGGGTGCTCTCCGTGCTGAAATACTCATCATTTCTTTGGCGGATGTGCAGGAACTTATCAAACCAATATTCAGAATCTCCATTTTTATTATTATCAAAAGCCTTTACCACAAAGCCCTCTTCCTTCTGAATGTTGTAAATCATACACCCTTTGTCTATTTTACTGAGATTAAACCCAAAATCCTTATTCACTTGGAAATTTTCATCTTCTGCCAAAACTTTCAAAAAAGTATCTTTTTTCTCCATTTTAAAAATCCCCAAAGAGTCCATTTTCTCGCCATTTTCCGAATCATCTTCAAAATAAACCACACAGCACTCTCCAGACAAAACTCTCGGATTATCAGTGATTTCATACAGATATTTGGCTATTTTTCGGGAATGTTCATGAAACCAGTCTTTATCCTCAAAAATCTCCGAAACATAGGTGTAAAGCTCATTGTTTTCTATATTAGATTCATGATAAAACTGAAATTTCTCTTCTGATTTAAAGGATTTTATGAAAAAATCTGATAAAAATTCTCTCATATCCTCATCCAAAATCAGTTCGTCCTCCGAAAGAAAAAGCCCCTCTTGGTTGATTTTATTTCCTACTCTATGGATAGATATTTTTGTAAACATTTTTTATTTTATTTTCTACAAAAATATGATTTTTAATTTATCATCAGTACTAAATTCTAAGTTTCTCGTTTGCCTTATTTTTTATATTTTTGAAGCATGAATAAACAGGTAAAATTTGAAGATTTAGGGCTAATAGACTACCAAAAAGCGTGGGATTATCAAGGAGAACTGATGCAAGGAATCATTGACATTAAACTAAAAAACCGAGACCTCCCCACTGAAAACCAAATCATTACACCTAATTTCTTTTTATTTGTAGAGCATCCACACATCTACACTCTGGGAAAAAGCGGTGATGAAAACAATATGCTTATCAACACAGAAAAACTAAAACAGATAAACGCCGATTTTGTGAAAACCAATCGCGGCGGAGATATTACCTACCACGGATTTGGGCAGATAGTAGGCTATCCCATTTTAGATTTAGAAAATTTCGTAACGGATATTCACCTGTATATGAGAAACTTAGAGGAAGTAATTATAAGAACTATGGCTGACTATGGACTTCATGGCGACCGCTCAAAAGGCGAAACTGGTGTTTGGCTGGATGTAGGAAAACCCTACGCTAGGAAAATCTGCGCCATGGGTGTAAAGGCTTCCCGATGGGTAACCATGCACGGTTTCGCTTTTAATGTAAATACTGACATGAAGTATTTTGACTACATTATCCCTTGTGGAATAAAGGGCAAACAAGTAGCTTCCCTAGAACAAGAACTAGGACAAAAAGTGAATATAGAAGAAGTGAAGGATAGAATAAAAAAATATTTCTCTGAAGTATTTGATTGTCAATTCATCTAAAATAAAAAAAGACCGAAATATTTCGGTCTTTCTTGTCTAACTATGAAATTGTTTTAAAAATTATATGCGTATCCTAAATTGAGAGATCCAGCATTTGCACTATTTTTATTAAATCCTTTGTAAGAAAAATATAAATCATGTCTCTTATCAAAAGAATATCCTAATTTAGGTTGGTAATAGAAAGAACCTGAATCTGCTCCATTTTCTGTTTTAGTAAAGAATGCATAACCTAAATCTGCTCCCAAGAAAAAATTAGAATCACCAAAAGTAAATTCTGCTGTAGCAGCTACTGGAATTACTCCAACATCAGGAACTCTATAGCTCATACCAAATAGCCCAAGATCATATTTTTTACCAAAATAGTGAGAATATCCTGTAGCAACCCCTAATCTAAAGTTTTCAGCCAATGGATATAAATAAGCTACATCTGCTCCTGCTGTAAAACTATAAGCTTCACCAAAGTCCCCAATTGGTAAACCTGCATTTACACCTAATCTGATTCCAGATTCAGTTTTTTGAGCGCTCATCAATCCAAAAAGTGCTACAGCACCTGTTAAAAACAACTTTTTCATTTTTACAATATTTAATTAGTTATTGATGTTTTATTCTATACAAAACAAATGCCAAACTCCTTTTTTAAAAGAAAAACCCCATAAATAAAGGAAAAAAAAACTTTTAAATTCTTATCCGTTTATTATTTTTTTCATTTCAGTGATGGTTTCTGCTGGTTTTCCATTAAAAATCCCAGACCCAGAAACTATAATATCCGCTCCAGCCTCGGCAACTTCCTGAATATTATTAAGTTTTATTCCGCCATCTACTTCTATTTCTATATGATTATAGCCTTTTTCCATAATTATTTGTTTTAGTCTTTTTATTTTACTTAATGCATTAGGGATAAAAGACTGCCCACCAAATCCTGGGTTTACAGACATTATCAATACCAAATCTATTTCTTCCAATACTTCTTCTATAACGCTCAAACTCGTGTGAGGATTTAGAGCTACTCCACTTTTACAGCCTAAGCTTCTGATATGCTGCAATGTTCTGTGAAGATGCATACAAGCCTCAGCATGAACGGTGAGATAATCCGCTCCAGCCTTTACAAAATTCTCCACATATCGCTCTGGTTTTTCTATCATAAGATGAACATCACAGGGAATAGAAGAATTTTTCTTAATCGCTTCTACTACGGGAATTCCTATGGTAATATTTGGGACAAAATGTCCATCCATCACATCTATATGCAGAAGGTCTGCACCAGCACTTTCCAGCATATGGATATCTCTACTCAGATTACAAAAATCCGCAGACAGCAAAGATGGTGATATTTTTTTCTCTTTTTTCATGGTTTATTTTTTAGTGGTTTATTCCTTTATGAATTCCTTCTATGAATCTTATAGAGCCTGATTTAGCGCTGATAACTACACTTTTAGTAGTAATAGTTCCGTTTTCATGGAATTTGACTCCGTCCAGATAGCCTCCACTTGTGATGCCTGTTGCAGAAAAAACAGCATTTTCAGATTTTATCAATGTATCTAAATGTATAACCTCACTGATGTCAATATTTTCTTTTTTCAAATTGGCTATTTCAGATTCCAGCTGTGGCGCTCTCATTCCCTGCATTCCGCCGTTAAGGGCTTTCACTGCACACGCCGCCAAAACTCCCTCTGGCGTACCGCCTATTCCCATCAACACATCCACTCCTGTGTCTGGCATTGCCGCTAAAAGTGCTCCCAAAACATCTCCATCTGTATGTAGTGTAATCCTTGCTCCTGCTTTTCTAATCTCTTCTATCACAGCTTTGTGGCGAGGTTTATCCAAAATATAAACCATCAAATCATTTACTTTTTTGCCTTCCGCCTCTGCTATTCTATTGAGGTTTTCTGTAACGGATTTGGTAATGTCTATCGCATTTTTAGCCTTCTCTCCTACTACCAGTTTATTCATATAAAAGGAACTCCCTGGATTCCACATACTTCCTTGGTCAGAAGCTGCAATCGTAGCGATGGCATTGGGTCTTCCAAGGGCAAGAAGATTAGTCCCCTCCACTGGATCTACAGCGATATCCACACGAGGTCCATTTCCATTTCCCACCGTTTCACCGTTATAGAGCATAGGCGCATCATCTTTTTCTCCTTCGCCGATGATGATAGTTCCATGAACATCAATATACCGAAGAGACTCTCGCATCCCATCCACTGCCGCTTTGTCTCCTCCGTTCTTGTCTCCTGTTCCTATAAAAGCTGCCGCAGAAAGAGCCGCAGATTCGGTAACTCTCACGAGTTCCATCGCGATGTTATAATCTAATTTTGACATTGTTATTAGTTTTGGTGTTAAAAATACAAAAAATATCTGGCTGCAAAAAAGTTTACAGCCAGATTTATTATTCTCTTAGGATGAAGCTAATTTTAGCACGATAACTCCGCTTATGATGAGCAATATACCGAGTGTTCGCATGAATGTAAGAGCATCATTATAAAACACTACTCCCACTACAAACGCTCCTACCGCTCCTATGCCAGTCCAAACGCCATAGGCTGTTCCCATAGGAATTGTTTTCTGTGCCACCCAAAGCAGGGCACTGCTCACTCCCATACATACTACAGCTATGGTCATTCCCTGCCAGCGGAAGTTTTCATTTCCTGCCAGTTTTAGACCGATAGGCCAGCCGATTTCGAAGAGTCCTGCTAAAATTAAATATACCCAAGCCATTATTTCAAGCTTTGTCTAACATATTCTAACTGATTAGCAGACAATAGTTTATTAGATTTATCTACGATAAAATCAGCATATTCTTTCACGAAAACTTTCCCTGGAGCTCTGAAATCAAACTGCTCTGGTTTTTCTTTGAAGAATTCTCTGTGAACTCTCGTCCAAACCAATCTACCATCAGTATCGATATTTACTTTTGTAACACCTAATTTCACTGCTCTTGCGAATTCATCAGCATTCACACCTTGTGCAGAAGGGTCCATAGCACCACCAGCCGCATTGATTCTTTCTACTTCCGCTCTTGGAACAGAACTTGAACCGTGCATTACCAAAGGAAAACCTGGAAGCTGTCTTTGAATTTCTTCAATTCTGTCAAAGTGAAGCCCTTGCTTTCCTGAAAACTTATAAGCTCCGTGGCTGGTTCCGATAGCAACAGCTAAAGAGTCACAACCTGTAAGCTCTACGAATTTCTTAGCTTCTAGTGGGTCTGTAAGCATCGCATGTTTTTCATCAACTTGGATATCTTCTTCCACACCACCTAGCATTCCTAATTCAGACTCTACGCTGATTCCCTTAGCGTGAGCTCTTTCCACTACTCTTTTCGTGATTTCTACATTTTTCTCAAAAGACTCGTGAGATGCATCAATCATCACTGAGCTATAAAATCCTGAATCTATACAGTCATAGCATGTCTGCTCATCTCCGTGGTCTAGATGCACCGCGAAAATAAGGTCTGGATAGATTTCTTCAGCAGCACGGATGATGCCTTCTATCATTTTAGGATTAGCGTAATTTCTCGCTCCTTTTGATAACTGAACGATGAATGGCGCCTGTGCTTTAGCATGCCCTTCGAAAAGCCCTAAAGCCTGCTCCATGTTGTTAATATTATACGCTCCTACTGCAAATTTCCCGTATGCAGCCTTGAATAATTGATCGGTAGTAACTATCATTTCTTTTATTTTTATTGGTTATTTTTCTATTTTAATGAATTTACAGCCTCTACGATAGCATCAGTTGTAATTCCGAATTCTTTATAAAGTGTTTTATATGGCGCTGAAGCTCCAAATCTGTCCAAGCCTATCACTCGCCCTTCTAAGCCTACATATTTATACCAGCCCAAGGTAACACCTGCCTCTACAGCCACTCTTTTCAGAATGTTTTTAGGCAAGACAGATTCTTTGTATTCTTGTGGCTGCTCATCAAAGATGTTGGTACTTGGCATAGAAACTATTCTTACTTTTACGCCTTGTTCATTAAGTTTAGCTTTTGCTTCTACAGCCAATTCCACTTCTGAACCTGTAGCGATGATAATCGCCTCAAAATCTTTGTCTTCGCAAAGAACATAACCTCCTTTCTGAGCTTCTTCAGATTTAGCCCATCCAAGTCCTGCTCTATCATAAACAGGAAGATTTTGTCTTGTAAGAACTAAACAAGTAGGCCCTTTTTTATTCTTTAATGCTGATTTCCAAGCTTCTGCAGTTTCATTGGCATCCATGGGGCGAATTACAGTCATATTTGGAATTGTTCTATATGCCCATAGGTGTGCTTCTGGCTGGTGCGTAGGCCCATCCTCTCCTAACCCGATAGAATCATGAGTAAACACATACACCACCTGCTGCTCCATAAGAGCCGACATACGCATCGCAGGTCTCATATAATCTGAGAACACGAAGAATGTCCCTGAATAAGGCAGAACTCCTCCATGAAGAGCCATTCCGTTCATTATTGCTGCCATACCATGCTCACGCACTCCGTATCTGATGTATCTTCCTTTTGGGTTTTCTGGTGAGAAAGACTCCTCTCCTGCTGGAAGAGTGTTGTTAGACGGTGTCAAATCAGCTGAACCACCCATCAGCTGAGGAATATATTTCGCTATATGATTTAGAACCGTTCCCGAAGCAGAACGAGTGGCGATTGCTTTCTCGGAACCGAACTGAGGAATATCAAGAGCTTCTTTGGAGATTTCTCCTTTTATGCTGTTTTCTAATTCTTTAGCAGCTTCTTGGTTTTTATTTTTATAATTTTCCCAAAGCTCATTCCATTGGTTTTCAAGGTTTTCACCTTTTTCTTGAGTTTTAGCTCTTAAATCAGAAATTTCATTTGGAACGAAGAAAGATTTGTCTTTTGGAAGACCTAATTTTTCTTTCATCAGTTCTATTTCTTCCGCTGGGAAAGGCTCTCCGTGAGCTTTGGAAGTTCCTGCTCTATTTGGCGAACCAAAACCGATGATAGTTTTACAAATGATGATAGACGGCTTAGATTTTTCTTTTTTTGCTTCTGCTATAGCGGAATTGATTTGGTCATAATCATGCCCGTCAATCTCAAGAACCTGCCATCCATACGCCTCAAATCTCTTTCTGGTATCTTCCGTGAAAGAAATATGCGTAGGCCCGTCTATCGTGATGTTATTGCTGTCATAAAGCATAATCAGTTTTCCTAATTTATTATGCCCAGCAAAAGAACACGCCTCGTGAGAAATTCCCTCTTGTAGACAGCCATCACCTGCCACCACATAAGTATAATGGTCTATAATCTCACTGCCTTCTCTATTATATCTTGCTGCCAAAGAAGCCTCTGCCAGAGCAAATCCTACTGCATTGGCTACGCCCTGCCCTAATGGCCCTGTAGTGGTTTCCACCCCTGCCGTTACGAAGTTTTCTGGATGCCCAGGAGTTTTACTTCCCCATTGTCTAAATGCCTTCAAATCATCCATTGACAAATCATACCCATAAAGGTGCAACAAGCTGTAAATAAGCATACTACCATGCCCTGCTGATAGGATAAATCTGTCTCGGTTGAGCCATTTAGGGTTTTTCGGGTTAAAATTCATATGTTCAGACCAGAGAACAGCACACACATCTGCCATCCCAAGCGGCATCCCAGGGTGTCCAGAGTTCGCCGCTGCCACACCATCCACAGAGAGTCCTCTAATAGTGTTCGCAATGATTTTACAAGAGTTCATATATTTAAAATTGGTTTTTTATTTATTTTTTTACATAAAAATAGAGAGACAATTATCCTTATCTCTCTTATTATTTCAGCCCAAAAAACAACTCCACAACATGCTTGCCAAGACCATCTCTTTTTATTGGGTACAAAAAACTCATTTTTTATTTAAAAATTACTTGGGTAAAGGTAAGAAATAAATCAACTACAACCAAATTTTGTAATCATCCTTTTTCTATTTATTTTTTTTAATTTAAAAAATTAAGGTCTTTTGCCTTTTGAACAAGGCTGATAGTTTTATTCACTCCAAATTTAGCCATTAGATTTTTCCTGTGGCTATCTACAGTTTGTGAACTTATAAACATTTTTTCCGCTATCTGAGGAGAAGACAACCCTTGTGATATATACTCTAAAACTTCTTTTTCTCTCTTTGTAATGGGCGGCACCTCTACCTGCATGACTTCCGCCATGGATACTAATACCTTTTGAGCATCTTCTCCAAAATATATTCCTCCCCTATAAACCTCTTTTATTGCTTTTTCCAATTCTCCAATGGAAGTACTTTTAATAAGATAACCTGACGCTTTATTCCCCAACATTCTGACAATGAAGCTTCTTTCATCATGATTACTAAGAGCTATTACTTTAATATGCGGATACATTTTTTTCACTTCTGCACAAATATCCACCCCATTCCCGTCTGGAAGACTAATATCTAGTATAAGAACATCTGTTTCATTTTCTTCCAATACTTGCCATAATTCAGCTGCAGAAGTAGCTGTAGCTACTATTTGCATTTCATCTCTATTTTCTATAAAGCTCTTCAGACCTTCTGTTATCAAAGGATGATCATCACAAATTATTATTTTTATCATCATTTAAGTTTTTTTATTCTATTTTAGCTTCTATACTCATCACAGTACCTTTACCCAAGGAAGATTCTATTTTAAGAGTACCATCAAGGGCATTTATGCGTCGTTCTATATTATGTAATCCTAAATTTCTCTGTACATTTTGCACATCAAAGCCTTTTCCATTGTCTTCTATATCTATGAGTAACAAATTTTCTTCAAAAGTGCACTGTACTAGAATTTGTGTTGCTCCAGAGTGCTTTATGGCATTATTTATTCCCTCTTGAACAATACGATAGATATGCAGCTGATGTTTTTCTTTTATTTGATTAAGATTTTTAGTATAACAGGATATTTTTAAATAATCTGTCTGTATATTTTGGCAAAAATCCCGTAATGCTTCTTCCAAACCAAACTTATGAAGTGTTTCAGAAGTTAGATTTCTAAGAGTATTTCTAAGTTCTGTTATACATTTATCCAATTGAGCAATAGGTTTTTCAAGCATATAATATCCCTCACTCTCCATCATATTTTCTAAGTTTATCTTTATTCCTGTCATTCTTCCCCCTATGCCATCATGCAGTTCCTTAGCTATTCGCTCTCGTTCTTTATTTTCCCCGTAGATAAGAGCTTTGTTAATATCTATTTTTCTTTCCTGTTCTAAACTAACAAGTTTATGTTTGTTTTTCCTTTTTCTTTCATAAAGCGCATAACTCATTAATACTCCTACACTTATAAATAAAAACAAACTAATCCAAAAGATTATTCGTTCTTGTTTGTTTCTTTCCTCCAAATGTTGTATTTCTTTCTGCTGTTCTTTATTTTTATACTGAGCTTCCAAATCCAAAATTTGTATTTTTTCATTTTCAGTCTGTATGGTATCATTTAAAAATTTAAATTGTTCCAGATAACTATAAGCATCTTTATAATTACCCATTATTTTCTGTAATTCAGCCATTTCATTAAGAAGTATAAGCCTGTTTTTTTTACTTCCCATTTTCTTATCCAAAAGTTCAGAGAGTATTTTCTGCGCTTCTAAATATTGAGAAGAGTTTTTTAAATAATTATACTTCTCATAACTGAGGGATAAAAAGTCATAATCCAAATTCATTTCCTTTGCTAAGTCTATCCCTTTTTGAATAGCATTCAATGCTTTACTCTGCTTACCTATTTTATTATAATATTTGGATTTCAGCTGATAAAGAAACACATTATACTGAGAATGAGGTAGCTGCCCTAATGTTTTTTCAGCTTTTAAAATATTGTCCTCTACTAAGGCTAATTCTCCTATCTCCAAATATACCATTGCAAGATTTAGATATGCCCAAACTATTCCCTCGCCTCTTTTTGAGTTTTTTTCTAAAATATCAACTGCTTTTTTTATATAGTCTATTGATTTATCATATTCTTTTGAATTATTAAAAATCATCCCCATATCTACATAATATCCCGCCAAAAGTTCCTTATTCTTTGACTTTTCAGCAAGAGGAATACATTTTTTCAGCGTAATGTCCAGAAACTCCATATTGTTTCCCTTCATCTGTTCCAATGCGCCGTAATTATGCCACAGTTTCGCTCTGTAGTAAAAAGCCTCTTCGGAGGAAAATGTTTTCAAGAAATTTTCGGCTTTCATGTAGAGTTCTTGGCTTTTACTAATGTTTTTATCATAATAAATTCCCGCTTTATAGAAGGCATGAAGTCCCTTTAGGAAATTATCTCCTCCTGTCAACTGTTCTGCTTCTCTAAGTTTTGAAAAAGCTACTGCTGTATCTCTATATGACCAGTAATCAGAAATTTCCATCAAGATGCGAACTTTTTTCTTTGAATTTTTCGCATTCAGATATTCATTGTTTAGGCTGTCAATGTATTTTTCAGAAGAACTATTCTGCGAAAAAACAATGATTGAAAAAAAGATGAAAAATATACACTTACTCCGTATCATTTATTTAAACTATATGATTGTAAAATTAGTAAAATTATTACTCCAAGCATTATTCAAAAAACAAAATCCCTAAAAACGGGGATAAAATTTTATAAAAATACACGCTTTTGGGGGATTGTGTAACTAGTTTATTCACAATACCTTTGAATTGCTAAAATCATTTTCAAAATCACTAATGTGATTTACAGGCAACCTTTATATTGTTCTGTATAAAATTGCCTGTTTTTAAAAAGACAACTTTTAATTTTTACCATATGAAAAAAATAATTATCGCTGTTTTATGTCTATCTATGGGATGGGCAGCAGCACAAAAGAAAAAAACAGGAGCTAGTAACAAATCTAATAGAGTAAGCAGCCCACAAAAAAACTATTCTAAAAATCAGCCGCTCACTTTCGGTATCAAAGCTGGTGGAGGACTCAACAAAATATCAGTTAAAGATGAAACTTATCGAAATCTGAAAAGCAAAATAGGGTTCTATGGTGGACTTTTCGTAAACTACTCTATCAGCGAAAAAATGGCTGTTCAACTAGATGCTCTCTATCAGCATTTTGGAACAAAAATAAACTATAAAGAAGATACTAATGTAAAGGGATACTGGACTCTCAGCCACATTAATATTCCTGTTACATTTCAATTTAAATTTATTCCTCAGGTGTATATAGAAACAGGTCCAGAGGTGAATATTACTATAAAATCAGAGCAGGTCATCACCGATAAAGCTGGATACAACAATATTCCAGACAAATCAAGTTTTAAGGATGCTACTAAAGCGGCTTTCTTTGGATGGAATTTTGGAGGAGGATATTTCATCACAGAGAAATTTAGTGTTAATCTGAGATACAGCATGGGAATAACTTCTCCTTATAATAATAAAAATATTGTACAGAAGGGAGAAGATAGGACTAAATTCCGTACAGGAAATCTCCAATTAGGGCTCTCCTACCATTTCTAATTATAAATTTGTTTTTTTAAAAAATTTCTAAACTAAAAAATACCTTCCTCCCAAATTTGGGAGGAAGGTATTTTCTATGAAAAGCTTTATTTTGTGTAAATGTTTTTTTAGCTTTCACATTATTTTGCTTTTTTGGCATAATCGACACAAGCCAAGAAAAAAGTTAGATTTTCAGCCTGAATATGAAAGCTTTTCATTATCACTTAGATGATTATTTTAGTTTAGAAAATATTTCCTCAGCTATCTTTTCGCTGCTTTTGATGCTTCCTCCCTCAGTGATATCCACGAAGCCAGTCTTACATTTCTTTTTCGAATCCAATTTATCGTAATGAAATTCTTCAAAACTACTGTCGGTTTGTCCAGTTTTAGGATAAAGCAATAATGCTTTTTCGGCATTCCAATGCAAATTATAAACGAACATTTGTTTTAAATCCTCATCCGAAGGATTATTGGTTTCTATGATTTTCCATTTGGTATCGATGACAAAAGTTTTTTGCTCTATTTGCAAAATAATATCAGGGCGTATGCATTTGTTTTTCCAGAATTTCTTGGATTCTTGGGAAAATACCTGTATCTTATCTGTCTTATGTTTTTGGAGAATGCGGAAAATATATTCTTCCCACAAAGCATTCATATCAAACAAAAGCGTGAGCAAATTTTCACTTCCGTAGTTCAAACTCGGAGAATAATTCAGGATGATGATTTTAGCAATATCAAACGCCTTTTGGTAGTCGCTGTTTTTTCTGTCAAATACTATTTTTCGGAAATGCTTCTCGCTTATTTCTATATTATCTATTTCTTGAAATTCAAAAAGCAGTCGGTTCAGCCTATCCTTCAAAGCATCATTTACAAAGGTTTTCAGAATCCGTAATCCCTTGTACAAAATCTGATGCAGCAGATGATTCCTGTCATAAACCTGATGCTCACAATAAAACCGCTCCCGATGCACCAAATTCTGCTGAATATTTTTCGCAAAAAGCAGTTTTCCTTTTAGTGCATTTTGATTGGATTGGTTCTTTTGGTATCTCTTTATCAAGCCTTTATTTACAAGCCATTCTATCTCAGCAAGATACAACTCAAAATAAACATCCAAAATAGAATGATGCCTTTTTTTGAGCTGGGTTTCCGAAATGGATTCCACCCGAATACGCCTGCAGACCTTCAGCATATTGAGCAGTACGCTCTGCCACAAACTTTTATCTGCATCAGCCTTTTTATCAGCCTTGGGAAGGATTTCTATGGTCAAACCACTGACCTGAATAACTCCGACATAGTTCTTAAAAACAATCCCATTATGACCAATTGTAAAGTATTTATTCTGATGCAGGTCATTAAACCTCACCATCGCATCAAAATGACATTTCTGAAAATCTCCCGATTTATCATACTTTAATCTTTGATGCTCAAAAACTTGTATAAACTTCTTATTCTGCATCTCCTACCTCTCCATAAATAGATTTAAAGGTATCCTCTTCCCAGCTTTCAGAAGAAGTAATATGGTATATTTTTTTGTCTTCTAAAAAGTCTTCTTCGTAAGTGAAATTTTTCGGGAATGCTATTTCATTTTCAACTGATTCAATAAATGCTCCTCCCAAAACCAAACCTATTTTCCCAAAATCTCCATAGAAATATTCCTCCAAAAGCGGAATGATTTTATCCTTGAAAGTTCTTCTCAAATCTTCTAAGTCCTGAATACCAATGAAATACGAATGACCAATCTGGTGGTCTTTGTCTATCAGCACCTCTATTCGCTTGTTGATGGTTTCTAAAAGCTTGGATAAATCCACATCTTTATATTTCACATATTTCTTGTCGGATAAAATGCCAGGTTTAGGCTGCATTTCCACAAACGAAAATCTTCTCCTAAGGGCAGTATCCAGAGCCTCTACACTTCGGTCAGCAGTGTTCATCGTCCCGATGATGTATACATTATTCGAAACAGAAAACTTATCTCCAGAATAAGGCAGAACTGCCTCGGTATGTTCTTTATTTCCTTTTCTTTTGTCTTCCTCTAAAAGCGTGATGAGCTCCCCAAAAATGGCAGAAACATTACCACGATTGATTTCATCAATAATAAGGACATGTTTTTTGGGTTCTATTGCTTCATTTTGAATATAATTATATTTTTCAATGATATAATTAGCCACAGATTTCGTATAAGGTGCCCAATCTAAAGCTTCTCCTGTTTTTAAATAATGTTCTAAAACTTCTTTTTTTATTACAGCCTCATATGCTTTTTCTGTATTTGAATGAAAACGAATATTGTTCTTTGAGTTTTTATATATTGTAAATTCTTTTGCATGAACTAATGTTTCTAGAACTAATTTATTATCAACTGAATTATCAATTTCTTCCAATAATTTTTGATAAACAACTTCAAAATTATCCGATGTAATTTCCTTTGAAAAAGCGTTTTTACAGATTGATTTAAAAATCCCCTCTTTCACCTCGTAAGTCACATTGCCATCTATGGTTTCGGGTTTTATTCCTTCAATAAAATCTTCGTAGCTCAAGCTCTGATGAAAAGTCGTAAAAACGATTTGTCTTGCTTCTATCAGCTCTTCGTATTCCTTGTTAATTTCTTCTCTGGTTCTCTCCTTTTTTCCGTTGATAATTTCAACAGCCATTTTCTTCGTGTGGTAGGTTTTTCCTGTCCCTGGAGCGCCAAAAAGGATTTGATTTAATGGAGTCGCTGGGGTTTTGTCTGTGTTGCTCATTAGTTCATCAGTGATTGTTATTGTTTTTAATTGGTCTAAAACTTCTTTTCGGAAATCAGCATCAAAAGCCATTTTTTCCAATTCTTTTTTGTTATGTTTGAGAAAACCCGAAATTTGAGTTCTATTAAGCTCTTTCTCTATCGCGTTAAATATGGATTGCTGATGTTTTAAGACTTCTGAAATGTCATCAAATTTATTCCAAAAAGCCGTAGGTTTTCCATCAAAATCCAAATATTTATTACTTATTGGTTCTTCAGAAATTGTATAGAATTTACTAGCATTTTCACAAGGCTCTATATTCCATATGTATCTCTGCCCGATTGTAAAAACAATTTGATTTTTATTACTTAAATTAAAAACTAATCTTTCATCACCTTCTTGAAGACCAAATCTTTCGATTATTAAATCTAAAAAACTATAATACTCTTCTAACTTCTGTTTATTGAATTTTTTCAAATTGAGTTCCATAATCCTTTTTTCAACTTTTGATTATTTACACATCACCTCCCACACCTTTAAACTTCTCTACAAAAGCTGCGATTTTCTGGAAAACGCTCTGTTTTTTAGTAAGATACTGCGTATTAAGCGGGCTCATTTTAGGTAAAATATCATTGAGCTCCGTTCCGTTTTCACTCGCAAACTCTCGCTTCAAGGAATTTTTCAGATATCGTTTTGCGGCCTCTGCATTTAGTTTTTCCTCTTCTATCAGTATGCTGGCTTCTTCTTTTTGTTTTTCTTGGGCGTAGGTAAAGAACGCTTCTATGATGTTTTCTTTGCCTTCGATAGCGTCCAAATCAGTCAGGTTGATAAAATCTATCACCAAGCCTTCTTTGGCACGGCTGTCTATACTTGCACGGATTACTCGGCTCACCTCATCTATTAAGGCTTCTTTATTCTTTAGTTTTTTATTTTTCTCGTAGATGAGTTCCAGAATGTAATCAAAATTGATTTCCTGCGATTTTAATAGCTCTACCTCAAAAACCACATCTTCCCAGCTCACCTTTGAGTCTTCTACTTTTTCGCTTTCTTTTTGGGTTCTTATCCACTCGCGAATGTCGTTATATGTGGAACGATAATCCTGATTCACACGCTCACTAAGTACCTGAACGCCTTTCATCTCCTCTATATTCTCATCAGTAAGGAAATATCTTTCTTTAAAATCATTTACTGCTTTTTCATTCTGTAAATCTATGGTCTGGAGCGCTTTCAGATGAGTAAATTCATCATAGTTCTGCAAGACATTTTCTATCTGCAAGTATTCACCGAAGAGTTTTACGAATTCCTTTTTGTCTGCTTCTTTTTCTATTTCGGCTGGTTTAGGGAATTTTTCGCTTAGTTCTTTCACCACTTCTATATAACCCCTTCTCGTTTTACCTGTGGCAAGGTCTTGGAAACCTTCCAAATACTCTTTGTAGCTCTTTTCCAGCACTACATTTCTGGTATTTTTGTCGCCAAAAAGTGTAATGGCATCCACTGTGGCTTTTTCCAAATCACGGAAACAAACTATATTCCCAAAAGTCTTGGTAGCGTCTTTGATACGATTGGTACGCGAAAACGCCTGAATAAGTCCATGGTAGCGCAAATTCTTATCCACAAAAAGCGTATTGAGCGAAGGTGCATCAAAGCCCGTGAGGAACATCCCCACCACTATCACCAAGTCTATTTCTTGATTTTTTATGCGTTTTGCTAAATCTTTATAATACTGTTGAAAACTATCCCCCTCTATGCTAAAGCTTGTCTGGAACATCGCATTATAATCACTGACTACCTTCCCCAGAAAATCTTTCGCAGTGCTGTCCATCGCCGTAGGTTCGAAATTCTCATCAGGAATCTCCCCCTTGCTCTCCTCATTGGCAGCAAAGGAATAGATAGTCGCTATTTTCAGTGGTTTTTTGCTGTTGTTTTGTAACTCGTTCAGTTTTTCATAGTAACATTTGGCAGCCTCCACACTGCTGACAGCAAACATGGCGTTAAAGCCTTTGTTTCCGAAATTTCTATGCGTTTTTATATTGAAATTCTGTAAGATATATTCAGATACTTCTTTGATTCGCTCTTCGTGGAGCAAGAACCTGTTATACTCGGCAGAGGATAGTTTTTCTTCATCTTGTTCTGTTTCTGCACTTTTGAATTTTGGGCGGACATCGTTATAATCTACCTTGAATTTCAGCACCTTTTCATCATTGATAGCATCGGTGATGATATAGGAGTGCAGCTGCCTGCCGAATACACTCGCCGTGGTTTCTGAGCCCAAAGCATTTTCAGGGAAAATAGGCGTTCCTGTAAAACCAAATTGGTAATATTTCTCAAATTTTTTTTTCAGGTTTTTCTGCGCCTCGCCAAACTGTGACCTGTGGCATTCATCGAAAATAAAAACTACCTGTTTCTTGTATATCGGCAGGTCATTCTCGGAGCGCATCAGGTTGTTAAGCTTCTGAATGGTGGTGACTATGATTTTGTTATCATCTTTCTCTATATTTCGTTTCAGTCCTGCTGTGCTGTTAGACCCGTTCACACTATCGGGAGAAAATTTCTGGTATTCCTTCATCGTCTGGTAGTCTAGGTCTTTCCTATCCACCACGAAAAAAACTTTGTCTATAAAATCCAGCTGTGTAGCCAGTCTTGCCGTCTTGAAACTCGTGAGGGTCTTTCCTGAACCTGTGGTGTGCCAGATGAAGCCGCCGCCCTCTGTATTTGCCCATTTTTTCTCTTGGTAGGCGCTGTTTATTTTCCACAAGATGCGTTCGGTAGCTGCGATTTGGTAGGGGCGCATTATCATCAGGGTATCATCTACGGTCAAAACCGAGTACCTGAACAACACCTGCAAAAGCACATTTTTCTGAAAGAATGTCGCCGTGAAATCCTTCAAGTCACTGATAAGCTTATTATCAGATTTTGCCCACTCCATAGTAAAGTCAAAACTATTCTTGTCACGCTTCACAGTATTGGCAAAATAGCGCGTGTAGGTGCCGTTAGAAATTACGAAAATCTGCAAATATTTGAACAAAGAGCTTTCGCTGTTGAAACTCTCCCTGCTGTAGCGGTGCACTTGGTTAAACGCCTCGCGGATGGCTACGCCTCGTTTTTTGAGCTCTACCTGCACCAGCGGAAGCCCATTGACTAGGATGGTGACATCATAGCGGTTGAGGTGTTTTCCTTTTTGCTCAAACTGATTGATTACCTGCACCTTATTGCGTGAGAAGTTCTTTTTGTCTATCAAATAAATGTTCCCAAGCCTCCCATCATCAAAGGTAAAATCATAAATAAAATCATCGTGGATTTTTCGGGATTTTTCCACAAGGCCATCACTGGGCTTGTCCAAATATTCTTCCATGAAACGGCTCCACTCGGCATCAGAAAACTCCACTCTATTCAGCGCCTGCAGCTGCTCACGGACATTCTCCAAAAGCGCCTTGGGAGTGGTCAGGTGTGTAGGGTTCTCATAGCCTTGGCTGATGAGGTCTTGTATAAACTCACGCTCCAGAGCCGCCTCGGATTGGTAGTCTCCGTTTGACTGAGGAATATTTTCGTATCTGTCTAGTATTATGAAATTATTAGTCTCTGCGATGGTATTCATATCTATATGATTTTAAATGTTTTAGTTTTTAGGGAAGCTCAAAAGTTTTTCCCTGTAGTATTCATATTGTTTTCTTCTTAGTTCTATCTCTCTCGGTAGTCCCTCACTGATGGAATTGACCAAAGTATCAAACTTGTCCAATATGCCCGCAATGCGCTCCTGCTCTTCTATCGGAGGAATTGGGATTTGAAACATGTTCATTATTTTTGAATTTAAATTATTTATTGTAGAACTATTTAAAACTTCTTCCAAATATGTTTTAAATAAATTATCTGTAAGAATATGAAATAAAAATCTTGGAATAATTTTATCTGAACATCTTACAACTCCCATAAATCCACCAAAATAATAATCCAAATCTTCATATATAAATGCAACTTTTCCAACATGCTCCTTACTTCCACTTGCTGCACTAATTAAAATATCATTTCGATATAACTTTTGATTATCTTTTACTTTTGTATCAAATTTAACGACTTTAACATTATCAAAGTTTAGTGTATTACTAGACAAATTAATATTATTTGCTCTTAAAACTTTATATCCTCCCTCTTTTTCATCACTCTCATTTGTTTTATTATATGTCAAACCTCTAACATAAGTCGCCACTTCTCCCAGCGTTTTCCATTGTAAGTCACTGAAAATCAGCGCTCTACCCCCCCTACTTCATTGAAAGTCAGCAACATATCGCGATAGTATTCATACTGCCGCTTGCGGCAGTCCAGCTCCGCCTCCAGCTCCGCCTCCAGCTGGGTGAATTTGTCCAAAACCCGAACAATCTCCTGCTGTACAGATAGCGGAGGAACAGGGATTTGGATTTTTGCTATTTCTGAAACTTTTAATGAAGGATAAGATTTATCAGATACAAGCTCTGCAATATCAAATTTTGATAAAAAATAAAATAAATATTTTGCTAGTACTACATTTTCTTTTCTATAGATTGTTGCTAAATGAGAAGATACATAACTATCTATAGCAAGCATTACTCTATGATTTAATAAAGTTGATGCTCCACTTTTAGGTAACAAAATAGTTTCTTTCTTACATAATCGTAACCCTTTTATTCCTTCTTCATTTAATTTATCTTGTATTTGATAAAAATTTACTGAATGATGTATTTTACCAACATCAGATGTTCTACAAAAAGGATAAATTCCATTTATAAATAAATTACTATCCTGTGGTGCAGAGTTCCCTGCGGAAACTTCAGCCACTTCCCCCAATGGTTTCCATTCTACTTTGGCGCCATTTAGGAGATGAGCGATATAGGGAAATGTTTCTTGTTCTCGTTTCATTGTTTTTTTGGTTTACTTAGATTACACTATTTATTTCTCTATCTCGGCTATTATCTGCTCTATATCGGCACGCAGGCTGTCTATTCGTTTCACGGTCTGGGACACTTGGGCATTTAGCGCCGTGATGTCTATCACCTCACGGGTGTCCTCGGCTTCCACATAGGCACTCACGGATAGGTTATAGTCATTCTCGGCTATTTTCTCATTATCTACCCAAGCGGAGAGATATTCCACATTTTCTTTTTTCGCAAAAAGGTCTATGATTTTAGTAATATGCTCATCGGTAAGGACATTGTTATTGGTTTCTTTTTTGAAGAAATCTTCGCCACTGGCATTGATGAACTGGGTCTTGTTTTCGGTTTTGTTCTTAGAAAGTACTAGGATATTCACCGCGATGTTCGTCCCATAGAAAAGATTGGCAGGGAGAGAAATCACCGTTTCTACGAAGTTATTCTCCACCAAGTATTTTCGGATTTTAGGCTCTGCTTTATTATTAGTACGAGTAAAAATCCCTGGGAAAGAGACGATCGCCGCTCTTCCTTTGGCAGAGAGATAATGCAGCGCATGAAGCACAAAAGCAAAATCTGCGTTTGATTTCGGCGCAAGAACCCCCGCAGGTGCGAAGCGGTCGTCATTAATGAGCGTAGGGTCATCACTGCCTATCCAGCTCACGGAGTAGGGCGGATTAGAAACGATGGCATCAAAGGGCTTGAGCTCGCCGTATTTAGGATCTATTAGCGTATCGCCCAGAGAGATGTCAAATTTATCATAATTGATATTATGCAAGAACATATTCATACGAGCCAAATTGTAGGTGGTATGGTTAATCTCCTGCCCAAAGAAGCCTTCTTCTATCAGATGCTCATCAAACTGCTTCTTGGCTTGCAAAAGCAACGAGCCCGACCCACACGCAGGGTCATAGATTTTATTAACGGAAGTCTGCCCGTGCATCGCCAGCTGTGCGATGAGTTTGGAAACATTCTGCGGCGTGAAAAACTCCCCTCCAGACTTACCTGCATTGGCAGCGTAGTTAGAAATTAGGAACTCATACGCATCCCCAAAGAGGTCTATATGGCTTTCCTCAAAACTACCAAAATCTAGTCCTTCCACGCCTTTTATCACCGCTGCCAAACGCTTGTTCTTATCTGCCACGGTATTACCAAGGCGGTTAGAAGTGGTATCAAAATCAGCAAAAAGCCCTTTGATATCATGCTCAGAGGCGTAGCCGCCAGCAGAGCCCTCAATAGCATCAAAAATATTCTTCAAATCTGTGTTTAGATTTTCATTGGTATTGGCATTTTTAGCGATATTTTGGAAAAGCTGGCTAGGATAGATAAAGTAGCCTTTGGTCTTGACGGCATCATCCTTTATTTCGTCCGTGATGACATCATCTGGAAGACTGGCATAGTCCACACTATCATCACCGTTCTCTATATAATCTGTAAAATTCTCACTGATGAAACGATAAAAAAGCGTCCCCAAAACGAATTGTTTAAAATCCCAGCCATCTACGGCTCCCCTTACCTCGTTGGCTATTTTCCAAATCTGTGCCTGCAATGCAGCTCTCTGTGCTGTTCCTGACATTTTTACTTGAGTTTAGTTATTTCTTATAGCTTAAAAAATTATTAGCTACAAATATACTAAAATTCCCCCCTCCCCAAACCACAAAAAACCTACTTGTTTTCTGAGTCTATTTTTACCAAAAAAATTCCTTCCTCCCAAATTTGGGAGGAAGGAATTTTCTATGAAAAAACTACTTATTTCACTTCTTCAAAAATAACTACCACTGAAAATCAACATCTTACATTTCTATGGTACAAAAATGAGGATAATTCAGACTATTTTCTTTTAATAATATCTAATCAAAAAATATTCTATCCTGCATCTTAGTAATTATAATTTTGATTTTCTATAGCAATGATAATCTCATTTTTCAGCATCATCTACTCTTTCCAAAAGTTTTTCTAAATAATTATCGCCCAAAAGTTTTCTTACCCAGCCTACTTCCTCGTCAAAGGCTTTTATTTCTGCTTCTCTTAAAGCAATAGAATTCCAAAGTTTTCGCTCTTCTCGTTCCTTGGGTTTTTTTCCGAAAAATGATAATTTATCGGAATTAGCTAAAACTATTTATGATTATTGGTTTGTGCAGTTTGATTTCCCAGATGAAAATGGGAAACCTTACAAAACCAGTGGCGGAAAAATGGTGTATAATGATATTTTGAAGAGAGAAATTCCAGAGGGGTGGGAAGTGGATAATATTTTTAATGTGGCTTCTATTCAATATGGATTTCCATTTAGTACAGAGTTTTTTAATGAAAATAAAATAGGAGTACCTGTTATTAGAATACGAGATATAAAAGATAATCAAATAAGCAATTTTTCTACAGAAGAAAAAATTGATAGTAAATATATTATTAAAAAAGGAGAAATTTTAATAGGAATGGATGGTAATTTTCATATAAATTATTGGGCTAATGATAACTGCTATCTTAATCAACGAGTTGTAAAAATTCAAGGAATAGAATTGTCTAATATTTATTTAAAAGAGCAAATAGAACCTTATATTAAAACAAGAGAAAAATCAATATCTCGAACAACTGTTGGACATCTCAGTGATAAAGATTTAAGATCTATAAACATTATTATTCCAAATAATTTGATTATGATAAAGATAAATAGTTTTTACAACAATACTTTAAATAAATTTATTGAAAATCTCCAACAAATCCAGCATCTTCAATCCCTCAGAGATTGGCTATTACCTATGTTAATGAATGGACAAGTATCAGTAGAATAAACAAAAAGACCCTAAAAAGGGGCTTTTTGTTGTTTGGGCTTAACTCCGCTAAATTATCATTTATTTGATGCAGAAGCTGGATTTTTTTATCTATTACTGTAATTACATTTTCAATTTTCTGCTGGCTACTATAATCTCGGTTAGGAACTTTTATATTTTCAAAAGCAGAATTATAAAGTAAATTTTTAATCCCACTCGTTTTACTCTCAAAATTAAAAAAAACGCCTGAGTTATAGATGTTTTGAAGCAAATAGAAAACATATTTAGGAGAATATTCTTTTTTGATTTTCAAAGCTCTACAAAAATTAGAACAAACTATATCTCTATCTATATTTTCTAAAAAAGCTACTCTCCCTGTGGATTGAGTAGGACTTCCTCCTGAAATTTCAATAATGATATTTCCTTTTTCTAAAAATTTATCTTTGCTTGCTTCTTTCACATATCTAACAGGCAAATTTTCTATTTTTCCTATATTCAAATCATTTATATCAGCTCCTCTTACACAAAAAACCTTTGTTTTATGTTTTTCATCAGGAAATTCTTTTCCCCAATCGCCAGAAACATCATTTTCTATAAAAACTTCTACACTTATATAGTTATTCATTTTTCAATTAATTATTGAATTTCAACTTTTTAAAATTCTCTAAAATTTCTTTGTCTAACTGATTACTTTGCTCAAAAAGGTTTGTCAGAGTAGTTTCAAAATTATTCATTTTTTCAGTAAATTCTTCAGCGGAAATTTCCACATACTCTATCTTGATTTCAAAATACTGCCCTGCCGAAAAACTATAGTTTTTAGCTTTAATTTCTTCCGCCGAAACCACTACCGAAAAATCTTCTACCGCTTGTTTTTGATTAAATGTATCTATGATTTTTTGTTCTTCTTCGGCTGAAAGTACAGTCCGTTGGTTTTTACCTTCTTTTACTATTTCTCCTAATTTAGAAGCGTCCATCAGAACTATTTTTTCACTTCCAGTATTTTTATCTAAAACCAAAACAGAAACATTCGTACCTGTAGTAGCAAAAATATTGCTCGGCATACTTATAACACCTCTGAGCCAACCTCTATCAATAAGTGCTTCACGGATTTTTTTCTCTATACCGCTTTGTGCTGTGATAAAACCCGTAGGTACTACGATTGCTGCCTTGCCTTTTTCGTTCAATGAATACATTATATGCTGAATAAAAAGCAAGTAAATAGCCATCTTATCTTTATCTTTCTTTGGAATATTAGGAATTCCTGCAAAAAATCGCTCTCGATTACTGTCTTTATCCAAATTATCTCTATAATCCGAAAAATCTAGTTTAAAAGGTGGATTGGATACAATATAGTCAAACTTCTGATTGAGATAGGAAGGCTCTAAAATAGTATTCCCTTTTACAATATTCGGAATAGAATAGGATAAATTATTGAGTATCAG
Organism: uncultured Riemerella sp.; assembly: GCA_937890925.1. Classification (GTDB taxonomy): domain Bacteria; phylum Bacteroidota; class Bacteroidia; order Flavobacteriales; family Weeksellaceae; genus JABCPE02. The sequence goes on along the minus strand of CALAEK010000030.1, from coordinate 5,005 downwards.
ATTAAGCCTAAGCATATTACTAGACTTTTGCGAAATATCTTCAGAATAAATTGTACAATTTTGTTCGCCAATAGCGTGAGCTATATTCATCAATAAAGTACCTGAACCTGCCGAGGGGTCATATACTTTTACATCTTTCACATCTTGTACATCACCCATTAAAATAGACGCCATAATACGAGCTACTGCGTGGGGTGTATAATATTCAGCGTATTTTCCACCACTATCGGAGTTATAATCTTTGATAAGATACTCAAAAATGGTAGCAAAAAAGTCGTATTTCTCTGAAAACATCTTTTCAAAGCTGAAATTCACCAGCTTATTAACCAATGCTTTACAGAAATTATCCCTTTGGGAAGCATCGGTAATGAATTGGCTTAAATCATCAAACATTTTATCCTTTGCCCCAGAAGCCGATGTGATAGAATACAAACTAATATTCTCTTGGCTAATATTACGAAGCGTTCCATCAAAATAAATTTCAGCAAAATTATTCTGATTCTGATTGTTATAGAGATGAGAAAGAAGCTGATTTGGTTTCAGATGTGGTGCTTTATTGCCCACACGAGCCAACAAAAACTGTCTTTTCGAATCTGGCATTTGCTCATATGCTGTCTGAAAATTTTCGGCAGAGGCAAGTTCTGGATTTACTTTTTTTACTTCATACGAAAATTTATCATTCAAATATTTATACAAAAATACTTGTGAAATGATTTTAAACTCATTCCCATCATTCCCTAAGCCATAATTGGCACAAACACTCTTTAAGTCGTCTATTAGTTTTTTCGTTTCGGTAATATATTTTATATCTGTCATCTTTTATTTATATTATCTCCATGATTGCCACCCTTGTTTATATTCTGATATGATAAGATTGCTAATGTTCTCCACTCCCTCATAAGCTTTTTCATCTTCTTCTTTTATTAATTTATAAGTATCCATAAAATGGAAAATGATTTTTTGCATAATATCTTGGGCAAAGAAACCTTCATTCTTAATAATTTGGCTATTTCTAAGAACAATATCATCTACATTTTCTTTTGTTGCTAAAAGGGCTTCATAGATTTGACTTTCTTTTTTATCTTTAAATTGATTGTTTTTCAATTCTTTATGGACACGAACATAGCGTTCATCATTTTTATATTTCTCTTTCAGCAGAGTGTTTTTTCGGTTTATTTCTTTTACTTCATCATAGATTTTGTCTAAAATCCTGATATGCTCCTGCATTCCTTCTTGTGTAGTTTCATTTAGGTTTTTACTTCTAAAAATGCGTTCTAATTCCTCCTTAAGCGACACAAATTGTGGGTCTTTTGGGTCAAAATTCAATTGCATTTCCTCTCTTGTTCGGCGGAGTTTTTGTTGCAATTCATCAGATATTTTCAGTTCACTCTCGGATACTTTCACAAACTGAAAATAAATATCTTCAAGCGCTACATTTAGCAAATTAGAAATGGGTTCTCCTTCGTTGATAGTTTCAATAAATTTCAACATCTCAATTCGATCCGAAACTATTTTTAGAAAATCATGCCAAAGAGAAAAATCTGCTTTTTTCAGTAAATCTTCTTCGCCTTGCAAACGAATAATATTTCGAAGTTCCTTGGCATTGATAAGCTGTTTTAAAAGTTCCGAAAGACGCTTTTTATCATTGATTTCAGTAATTTGATTACTGAAATTTTCTCTATTTTTTGTATCGTAATGAAAGAGAATTTCTTTGATTTCGGCTATTTCATTTTCTATTTCCGCTCTAGTTTTGAAAAGATTAGAATAATGTTCCATTTCATCACCCAACTCAGCCTTTAATTCCTCTAAATAATTATAATTTGCTTTTTCAAATTGAGCTGATATATCTGCAAAATCTACAACAAATCCATATCTATAATTTTTATACGGACGATTTACCCTTGTGAGAGTTTGCAATAGATTGTGGTCTTTTACCACACGAGCCAAATACAGTTTTTTCAACCTTTTAGCATCAAAGCCCGTGAGCAACATATTATAAACAAATAAAATATCTATTTTCCCAATTTTAAAATCCTCAATTTCGCTTTTACGCGTAACTTTATCATTTACATCATGCAGGATCAGTGATGCTTTTGTAGGGATAAATCTCGCTTTTCCACATAGTTCACTACCCTCTTGCTCGGAATTTTCTTTGGCATATTTTTCTTTAAACTGTTTATATAATTCTTTGGCTTGTTCCGAAGTGTCACACACCACCATTGCTCCGAGAGATTCATCTGCATTTCTTTGACGGAATTCTGTTAAATCATTTACAATATAATCCAACATTGGAGCTGTAAATTTTTCATGAGCGAAAATTTTACTCTTAGAAATCTCACCTGCTTTTACCGAAATTTGCTCCATTACTTCCTGCATCTTCATCTTGTACTCAGTATTTATTTCTTCACGAATAAGACGAAGTGTATAACCGTCAGCAATGGATTTATTATAATAATATTTATGTATATAATCTCCAAAAAGCGTCTTGGAATCATAGTTTTTAGCTACCTCTTTTAGCAAAGGTGTTCCTGTAAGAGCTATTTTTATAGCGTTTTTATCTGATTTTAAAAGATTTAGAAAATAATCTCCTTTAGGATTAAAACTCCTATGTGCTTCATCTACAAAATAAATGCGCTGGATATTTACATCATAATCTGCTTTTTCTTCTGAAACACTATCTTCACTAAATTTTTGAATATTAACTACCGAAATTTCAGCTCCTCCAGAACTACCCATTACCACACTTGTAGATTTCATATTTTCCACAAAATCTTGACGAGAATTTACTCGCTTCACTTCTAGTCCTCGTTTAGCAAATTCCGAGTGAGCTTGATCAGCTAAATCTAATCTATCCACCACGAAATAAAATTTAGGAATAATACCCCTTTTCTGAAAATAATCTGTCAGAAATTGTACATTATAATACGCCAAGGCTGTTTTTCCTGAACCTTGTGTATGCCAAATTATTCCCTTCTTAATACCTTCATTAAGTTTTTTTTCAATAGCAAATGTTGCAAAAATCTGTGGATAACGCATTATGTGCTTTTGCCATTCTTGCTGTGCTGTGTCTTTGTTTTCCTCACGCACATAAGCTATTCCATATTTGAGTAAAAAAGCCAATCTTTTCTTATGAAATAGCGAAGTGAGAACCCGATGTGTAGGTGAATTATAGTCCTTATTCTTGATAAATTCAGGAGAATATTTGATTTCAGCAATATTATTATCCTTTAGTAGAAAATTCTCAAACTCTTCATTTTCAGGTTTTAAAATATGCGTCAAATCTAATATTTCTTCTTCACGGAAATAATTGAAATGAAGATTTCCATATGCCGAAGTACTGTAAAACACCCCCATAATAGGCTCTGTTACACCATCTTCATATTCCATATTATTAGAAAAAATCATCAATTGTGTAATGTTTGCAAAAGTTTTAAAATGTTTTGCCCCAAAACGACGATTCATTCGATTGCGTTCAGCTATAATTCCTTCTCGGTTATTGGGTTTCTTAACCTCCACAAAAGCCAAAGGCATTCCATTAATTAAGATTGTAATATCTGGACGAAATTCCTCTTCTCCACTTTTATAAACTAATTCAGTAGTAAAATGGAATAAGTTTTTTTCAAAATTTTCAAAATCAATTAGTTTAATTCCACTTGAAGAAGTCAAACGCTGATAAAAATCTTTTCCCAAATCATCAAATTCTAAGGAAACACTAATTTCTTCCAAAAGTTTATTTACCTCATCATCAGATATATTAGGATTAATATTTTTAATTCCTTCTTTGAATATTATCGGGAAAATATTATTTTTCTCAATACGATTAGAATGCTGATTTCGTGGGATATATTGATAATCAAGCCTTGCTAAGTGTAAAAGGGCTGGAATTTTTACGCGTGAATCTTCATTAAAAGCCATAATGATTTTCTGTGGTTAAACAGGGACAAATATACTAAATTTTCACCTTGTTTCATAGCCTTCTTTAAAGCGTAGAAACTTGTCTGCATCGTTTGGGTATTTCTCAATCCATTTACTAACCAACTCTGTATTATATTGCAATTTTTCATAAGACTTAACATCATAAATCCCTTTTCCCTTATTCTCAAACTCTATCAGCAATTGTTTCCTTACTTCTTCTTTGGTCTTTATGCTTTCAGCATACCATTTTTTAGTAAAATATCCACTAATTCCTAACAATATTATAGATAAAATTAGACTCCATATTCCTCCTAAAATAGAATATTTGAAAATACTAGATTTTCCATTTACTTTTGATATATTGCTATTCAACAATATCAGGTCTTTTTCTAACTTTTCAGGAATATGAGCTTCAATACTTTTAGGTATGGATTGAATAAATCGCTCTCGTGCTTTGAGTTCTTCTTTTGATGCTTTAAATTCAAAAGTTTTTGGGGTATTTTCCAATATATGGCTCGTTCTTACAAGAACCTTTTTAGAGTTTTCCAAAGTGTAAGAAGCTCCTCTTAATGTACTTTCAGCCTCACCCAATAAACTCAATAAATCTTCAAAAACCATTAATATTCGCGAGTTTTTATCAATATTTTCTCTATTAGTTTCTATCACTTTTTTCAGCAATTCTATGCCATTATCTATTTCTTTATTTTCCATTTTTATTAAAATTTTCTTCTATTTGATTTATGTAATTCTGCTTTGATTTCTAATTCTTTATTTCTCCTAATTTTTTCAACATTATTTTGCTCCAAAATATCTTTTATATTCTTAATTTTCAACTTATTGGTAATCTCCGAAAGTTTATATCCTGCTAAATATTCCCTTTTTGTTTCTGTGTTAATATCAGAAAGTTTTACAATCCGCATTCCTGAAACGCCTACTTTTACATTTTCTGATAGTATTACTTTGTAACCCAATTTATCCATTTCACTAATCAATTCATCAAAATTAGAGGCTTTTCCCAGAGATTTTTGTAGATTTTCAAGCATTTTCTCTTTCTTTTCTTTGCTGATTTCTACATCTGTTTTAAGATTCA
>CALAEK010000029.1 GCA_937890925.1 uncultured Riemerella sp. | reverse complement strand
TGGATATGATAAAAAACAAGATAAGGATAAAAAACAATATGCTAAAGAGGAGTTTGATATCGTAATTACAGATTTACAGGGTAAGGAGATCAGTAGAAAAACTATAAAATGGGGGAACGGCGAGGCTTATAAAGATATTCTGACTCCTATGAAGGTTTTCTATAAAGATGGAAAACTGAAGATAATGAATAACCATATCCAAACTTTCTTTAAGAGATATTATGAGTTCTTGGAGTATGATATGAATACCGGAGAGATAAAGAGCTATGGTTTACAGGATAAAGATGAATTAACACAGGATAAAGCTCATTCATTTGTTAAAAATTATTTATATGAAACATCTGCGGATTATAAAATGGGGAAGAATAAAGTTTTCATAAAAACTGAGCAAGAATCTTCAGATTCTAAAGCTGTGAATTCGCCTAAAATAGATGTAGGGTTCAATGTGCTGGTGGTTGATGAAAATTATAAACCATTAGGATATAGTATTTTTAGAGATGTTTTACCACAAATAAACGGAAAGGAAAAAATATCGTATCAGTTGGTTTTAGATAAAGAAAATGAACTAGTAGTTTTGGCTAACCAAGGTTCTTCATATTATTTGATAAAAGTAGATGAATCAGGGAAAGTATCTGCACAGAGAATAAAAACTTCTTTTGAAACTACCTCAGAAAATAAGGTGTATTTTGGGTATTCTGATTTAAATCCAGCCCTTGTAGATGTGGAGCGTAGAAAAATATATATTATAAATCAATACTATAGCCAGCCAGGTTATCAAGAAAGGATTTTGAAGGAAGTGGGAATCAGTGTAATAGGATTTTAAGTTATGAGAGTACCTCTTTTTTATGCTAAAATTCTCCTTTTTGGGGAGTATGGAATTATCGAAAATTCTCAGGGATTAACCCTGCCGTACAGTTTTTATAAAGGTTGTTTCAAGTTTTCTACTCTAGAATCAGATTTTGAAAAAAAATCCAATGAATCTTTGAAAAAATATTGGGAATACTTAGCAAAATTAGAACTTCCAGAGCAGTTCAGATTAGATTTATCAGCTTTAAAGAAAGATATTGAAAACGGATTGTTTTTCGATTCCAATATTCCGCAGGGATATGGCGTGGGGAGTTCTGGGGCTTTGGTAGCGGCTATTTTTGACCGATATTCCGTAGTTCAGCATAAACCTGAAGAAATCGGGAAAAACGAATTGAAGGAACTGAAAAAAGTTTTCGGAGAGCTGGAAAGTTTTTTCCACGGCAAAAGTTCAGGGATAGACCCACTAATCTGCTACATGAACCTGCCTATTTTGATAGAAAATAAAGAAAATGTAGGCAGAGTGGAAATTCCACAGGAAAACGAAGGAAAGGGAGCGATTTTCCTTATCGATTCTGGTGTAGTGGGAGAAACAGGGCCTATGGTTCAGATTTTCTTTGAAAAATTGAAAAACGAAGGATTTAGAAAAACCCTGAAAGAGGAGTTTATTAAGTATAATAATGCCTGCATTCAGTCCTTTTTGAATAAGGAAATGACGCCGTTTTTTAAGAACATGAAAGCCCTTTCTAAATGGGCGTATGAGCATTTCCGACCGATGATTCCAGATAGTGTTTTCAACGCATGGAAAAAAGGATTGGATACCAATACTTACTATCTCAAACTCTGTGGTAGTGGCGGCGGAGGCTATATTTTAGGCTTTACTAAGGATTATCAGAAAGCTGAAAAAATGCTGAAAGGTTTTCATAAAGAGGTGATTTACAGATTTTAAACAAATTCTAAATGAAAAACCTTTTTCTTCATAGGGCGATGCAGTTTGTCAGTCTGCTTTTGGGAGTGAGGATTTTCAGGCTGGTTTTTCTTACTTTTTCGCTTTATGTTTTTACTTTTTTTATAATTAAAACCGTTGATTTTACAGATGTTAAAATTCATGGAATTATCTTTTGTTCCCTCATGAGCATCGCAGCTGGCGGGCTGATAAATCAGTTTTATGATGAGGAAAAGGATAAAATCATCAAGCCCTTTCGTGCTAGGTTGCAGGCTTTTTTGAAGAAAAAATATTTCCTTTACTTTTATCTTATTTTGAATATTTTATCGCTGGGAATTTCATTGAATCTTTCTTGGCGAATATTTTTGTATTTTATTGTTTATCAGTTTTTTATTTGGTTTTACAGTCACAAGCTGAGCAAGATTTTGCTGGTGAATAATTTCACCTATGTGCTGCTCTCTGTTTATCCGTTTTTTGGGATATTGGTTTATTATCAGTACTTTACGATAGGAATTTTTCTCTTGTCGGCGTTTTTGTTCTTGTTCCTGCTGAGTATGGATATTATAAAGGATTTGCTCAGTCGGGAAGCAGATGAAACTCTTGGCTATCAGACTTTTCCGATAGTTTATGGCGTTGAAAAAACATCTAAACTTGTGCAGATGCTGATTTTATCAGCAGGTTTTCTTGCATTGTTTATATTGATAAATCAGGATTTGGGTCTACATTCGTATTATTTTGGAGCTACGATTGTTTTCCTTATTTTTATTTTATTTTTATTAAAAAATAAGAGCAAGAAAAACTATTTTTCAGTGTCTATTTTACTGAAAATCTGGATTTTTGTAGGAGTTATTTCTATGCTGGTAAGTGCAGTTTTTGTTTAAAACATTTTGAGTTTTCGTAGATTTTTTATTAAATCTTTGATAGCTCCTTTTGTTCCTACTTTTATAGAGTTTTCGGCTTTTCCTATGAGTCTGGCGTTGCCTTTGTAGGTGTCATATTGGTTTTCCATTATCAGATTTCCATCGCTGTCGTAGAGTTTTAGGCTTACTAAAACCTGATTAGAAAACACATATTTACCAATACCTACTTTGAAGTATTTAACTTTTGGGACGATTATGGCTTCGGCATTATTATTCTTTCCAACTTCTTTAATATACTCAGTATCAACATTATCATAGTCCATAGAACTGTCCATTTGAACAGTTTTTATGTTGCCGCTATAAAGGCTCATTTGGTCAGTTACAGCACTAAAAAACGCTTGGTTTGTTGGAGGTTTTATTTCTTCTATTTCAGGAAAAACAGCGGGCTGGAAGTAGATTATTTTCTTTATTTTACCTAATTTATAATCAGGTTTGTAGCCTAATAATTTACTCCCAAAACTAGAGCAGCCAGCCAAAACAAGCCCAGCTGCGATGCCCAATAGTATAAATTTTTTCCGATTCATATTCCGCACAAAGATACTTTAATTTATTTACTAAAAATTAGCATAAAAAATTTTTTATTCTAAAAATAATTTTTACATTTGCAGCCTCATACATAATAATCATTTAAATAATATTGGAATGTATCTAACAAAAGAAGTAAAAGCAGAACTTTTCGCAAAACATGGAAAATCTGCACAGGACACAGGAAGTGCTGAAGGGCAAATTGCTCTTTTCACATTTAGAATTAATCATTTATCTCAACACTTAAAATCTAACCACAAAGATTATGCTACTGAGAGATCACTAGTAAAATTGGTAGGTAAGAGAAAAAGACTTCTGGATTATCTTAAAAAGAAAGATATCAACAGATATAGAGCTATCATTGCAGAGCTTGGGATTAGAAAATAATAATTCAGATAACATAAAAAAGCAACTCAGTATTTTGGGTTGCTTTTTTTATTTGTTTATTATGGATAAAAGCGATACTTTTGTGAGGAACAAACATTAGGAAAGGCAAGGGTTTATGTCTTTTTTTAATCACTTTAATTCATAATACAAAATGTTTACACAAGATTTAAGATCTAAAATAGACCAAGTATGGCTGGCTTTTCATTCTGGGGGAATTTCTAATCCCTTGTCCGTTATCGAGCAGATTACTTATTTATTATTCATCAAGATGTTGGATGAGCAGCAGACTGCCAAAGAGGAAAACGCTTCTTTGCTGGGTGTGGAGGTAGTAAATCCTATCTACGCGGAGGAGGAGAACCATCTTCGTTGGAAAAATTTTAAGAATCTTTCTCCTGCAGAGATGTTTGAGCTTTTCCGTAAGGAGAACGGCGTTTTTGATTTTATGAGAAACTACGGAGGCAAGAGCAGCGCATTTAGTAAGTTTATGAAGAATGCTTCTTTTGTGATTCCTACACCTAGGCTGCTCGCTCAGGTGGTGGATATGCTCAGCGAAGTGGTCATGAAAGATACCGATACCAAAGGCGATGTCTATGAATACATGCTCAGTAAACTCGCTACAGCCAAACAAAACGGCCAGTTTCGTACCCCGCGACACATCACCAAGATGATGGTGGAGCTCATGAAGCCCACGCCCGAAGATGTTATTTGTGACCCTGCGGCTGGGACTTGCGGTTTCCTAGTTTCTAGTATAGAATACCTCAATGAGCACCACGCCAAAGAACTCCTAGACAGCAAAGTCCAAAAACACTATGCCAATGAGATGTTCATGGGGATGGAGTTTGACCCTACTATGATAAGAATCGGGGCAATGAACCTCATCTCTCATGGTATAGAAAACCCACAGCTGATAGATGTAGACAGTCTTTCGCAGAACAATGCCGATTTTACTGAAAAAGCTTCCCTTATCCTTGCCAATCCACCATTCAAAGGAAGTCTGGATAAAGAAAGCGTGGATGACAGCATCCTGCAGATGGTAGAGAGTAAGAAAACCGAACTCCTCTTTCTGGGGCTGATGATACGAGGGCTGAAAGTAGGCGGCAGATGTGCCGTAATCGTACCAGATGGCGTACTCTTTGGCAGTTCTAATGCCCATAAAAAAATCAGAAAGGAAATCATAGAACACCAGTGTCTGGATGCTGTGATTTCCATACCTGCTAACGCATTCAAACCTTATACAGGAGTAAGCACCGCTGTCCTTATCTTTACTAAAACCAATGCAGGAGGTACCAGCAAAGTCTGGTTCTATGATATGAAAGCTGATGGCTTCAGCCTAGATGACAAACGAAACCCTATCGCAGAGAATGATATCCCAGATATCATCCACCGTTTCCACCATAGAGAAGAGGAGGCAGACAGACCCCGCACAGCGCAGAGTTTCCTAGTGCCGAAGGAGGAAATCGTAAATAATGCCTATGACCTATCCATCTCACGCTATAAGGAAGTAGTCTATCAGCAGAAGGAATACGAGAAACCAGCAGACATCATCAGCCAGATACAGGCCTTAGATACAGAAAGAGCCCAGCTGATGGAAGAGCTCCTAGCTCTGATGAATAAATAAACCCAATAAAATAATAAATATGATCAAAAAATTTAGTTTAGACAAAAGCCGAGTGATGGAGTTCTTCCAAGCGATGACCAATGTGAAAAACTTCCTCGCAAAAGAAAACCTCCAAACCCTACAGCTGGAAAAAGCAGCTCAGATTTTTAATGAAAAGCTCTCCGCCTATGATGAGGCATTAGTCCCTGTTAGGAAAAGTGACCTCACCCAGAAGATACAGGAGCTGGATACCCAGCGGGACAATCTGCTCTCGGGGTTCTCTGCTCACCTAAAGGCTTTCCAGCACTTCCCAGAAGAGGCATCCAGAGAGGCCGCAAAGAGACTGCTCACTTTATTAGAAAAATTTGGGAAAAACATTCAGGACAGACCCCTGCAGGAGGAGACCGCCATCATTACCAATCTCCTACAAGACATAGCGCAGCCACAGTCAGCACAGGATTTGCAGAAGATAGGCGCAGCTGCATGGATAGATGCCCTGAAAGTGGCAAATACCACACTAGAACAACATCACAACAGCCGTACCGAGCAGCAGAGCACCATAGAGGCAGGAAGAACCAAAGCCACACGGCAGGAGCTGGCAGAGGCGTTTAGGAATCTGGTGCAGACCATCAATGCCCTTGCCCTTATCAATGGTAAAGAACCCTATACCAACTTAGCCAATGCTATCAATCAGGTAGTGAAAAATACCAACCTCTCCAGCCCCAAAGCGGACAAGGGGAAAGACACCCCCAGCACCCCCACAGGCACCACGGAGAAAGACCAGGTAGCCCCCGAAAACCTCCCCGAGAGCTAGAGCATGCCGTAGGATACTGCCGAAAGTCTCATCCGTATGCAGGAGAAGGAATCAGCAGGTGCCGAAAGCCCCGCACAGCCCTAGGGGAGTAAATAGGATGCCACCAAAAACAAATAAAACAAACAAAAAAATAAAAACATTACAAGAAATATCATGAACTGGGAGAGAGTAAGACTAGGAGATATTGTAAATATTAGAACAGGAAAACTTGATGCAAATGCAGCAGTAGAAAATGGTGAATTTCCTTTTTTTACATGTGCGAAAGAAATATCAAGAATTGATAATTATGCTTTTGATGGAGAATGTGTTTTGGTAGCAGGAAATGGAGATTTAAATGTAAAATATTATAATGGTAAATTTAATGCCTACCAAAGAACTTATGTAATACAAACATCAAATGAAACTCTTGATATTAAGTATTTATATTATTTTCTTGAAGAATATTTAGAGGAGTTGAGAATTAAATCCATAGGTGGAGTTATTAAGTATATAAAACTTGAAAATTTACAAGAGCCAAAAATCCCCCTCCCTCCTTTGTCTGTACAAAAGGAGATAGTAGAGAAATTAGACAAGGCGGCAGTCATTAGAGAAAAAAGCAAGGCACTGCTCACCTACTATGATGCCCTCGCGGAGTCCCTCTTTATAGAACTCTTCGGCGATCCCATCTCTAACGAAAAAGGCTGGGAGAAAAAGAAACTGGGAGGTGTGTGTGTGAAGATAGGCAGTGGAGCGACACCAAGAGGAGGAAGAGAGAGTTATTTATCGGAAGGAATATCATTTATTAGAAGCCTTAATGTATATGATAGAGAATTTAAGTATAAGGATTTGGCATTTATAGATGAAAACCAAGCATACGATTTGCGAAATGTAATTGTAGAAGAAGGAGATGTGTTGTTTAATATTACAGGGGCATCTGTTTGCAGAAGTTGTGTTGTTCCATTAAATATTTTACCAGCCAGAGTCAATCAACATGTATCAATATTAAGATGTAAAAAAGATATAGTAAATCCAATTTTCCTGAATGCGCAATTAGTATCTGATAGTAAAAAAAATCAACTAATAGCATTAAGTAAGATAGCTGGAGCAACAAGAGAAGCTATTACAAAGGTTCAGTTAGAAAATGAGGAAATCCTCATTCCTCCTTTATCCTTACAGGTTAAGTTTGCAGAGATGGTAGAGAATATAGAAGAGCAGAAGGCCAGAGCCAAGGCAGAGATAGAGCAGAGTGAGGCGGTGTTTCAGGCATTGTTACAGGAGAGTTTCGGTTAATCAGTACATAAAGAGAAAAACAGATGAGTAATTTTAGGAATATCCCCACGGAGTTTAGAGGTGTGATGGCATCTGCTATAGAAGCAGAGCAGTTTGTCTACAGCCACCCTATGCTGGCAGCAGTGAGCATCCGCCGCTGCCTAGAGAGCTGGATCTACTGGATCTATGAGCATGACCATATCCCTATCCCATATGAGAGAACCATCAGTAACCTGATGTACCAGCCAGAGTTTCAGCAGCTCTTTGACCCAGAGATTATCCACAGGATGCACGCCATCCGTAAGGTGGGAAATGCAGGCTCCCACAGCCAGTTCCATGGTACTAACCTAAGAGCTGCAGATGTCCTCCATGCCCTGAAACTCCTGCACGGGGTGTCATACTACCTCATGGGACTGTATGAGAGGGAGTATCTGCCCATTCCTACCTTTGATGAGGAGCTGATACCTCCTGCGCATCAGGTTCAGCTAAACATGGTGCGTTCGGAGATGCAGGAGAAAGTCCAAAAAGCAGAGGAAGAAGCCCGAGCACTCCAAGAAGCCCTAAAAAAACAAGCCGAACAATACCAAAAAGAGATAGAAGCCATCAGGCTCCAAAACCAAACCCATACCACCATCCCAAAAGACCCAGACGAAGCCCTCACCCGTGCCATCTATATAGATGCCATGCTGGAAGAAGCAGGCTGGGACCTTTCCCCTGCCAATGTCAAGGAGTTCCCCGTGCAGGGAATGCCCAGCGCATCAGGTGAAGGCTATGTAGACTATGTACTCTGGGGAGAAGATGGTAAACCCCTCGCTGTGGTAGAAGCCAAAAGAACCCACCGCGATGCCAAAGTAGGACAGCATCAGGCAGAACTCTATGCCCGTGCCCTAGAGCAGAAATACGGACAGCTACCGAATATCTTCCTTACCAATGGATACCAAATCTATTTCTACGATTGGGAATATCCCCTTAGGGAAGTTTATGGATTCTATAACCGCGAGGAACTCGCTCTGAACATCCAGCGAAGAACCACCAAACAAAAACCCTCTACGATAGTCATCAATGAAGAAATCACCAATAGAGACTACCAGCAGAAAGCCATAAAAGCCACCGCTGAGAGACTAGAACAGGGATACCGCGGTGCACTGCTGGTGATGGCAACAGGAACAGGAAAAACCAGAACAGCAGCCTCTCTGGTGGAGGTGCTCGCCAAAGCCAACTGGGTGAAGAGAGTATTATTCCTAGCCGACAGGACAGCGCTGGTCTCCCAAGCCCAAGAAAACCTAAACCGATACCTGCCAGATTTTCCTTCGGTGAACTTGGTAAAGGAAAAAGAGAATACCAACAGCCGTATCGTGTTCTCTACCTATCAGACACTCATAAATCTCATCGATGAAGCCAAGACCGAGGAAAAGGGAAGGCTCTACGGTGTGGGGCATTTTGATTTGATAATCTTTGATGAAATCCACCGTTCGGTGTATAATAAGTACAAGGCTATTTTTGACTATTTTGATGGAATAAAAGTAGGACTTACTGCCACCCCAAAAGAGACCACAGATAAGAATACCTATGAGCTGTTTGGGCTTTCTTTCGGTAATCCTACATATTACTATGAGCTGGATGAGGCGGTAAGTGATGGCTATCTAGTGCCATATAAATCCTACAGCGTGCAGACAAAATTCCAGCGAGATGGGATAAAGTATGCAGAACTCTCCGAAGAGGATAAGAAGGAGTACGAAGAAAAATTCTGTGATCCTGTCACAGGAGAAATTCCTGATGAGGTGGAGGCATCGGCATTAGACCAATGGCTGTATAATGGAAATACAGCGGACATCATCCTGCAGACCCTCATGGAAAAAGGTATCCGTGTGAATGATGGCGACAGCATAGGGAAGACCATCATCTTCTGTAAAAATAGAAAACATGCGGATTTCATCAGTGAGAGATTCGAGGTCAATTATCCTCAGTACAAAGGGCAGTTCCTAAAAGTGATAGATTATAAAACGGAGTACAAAGATGATGTGTTGAATGACTTTAAGCAGAAAGATAAAATGCCCCAAATAGCCTGCTCTGTAGATATGCTGGACACAGGGATAGATGTGCCAGAGGTGGTGAATCTAGTATTCCTAAAACCAGTGAAAAGTTCTATAAAGTTTAACCAAATGATAGGGCGAGGGACAAGACTTTGCAAAGATCTATTTGGCTATGAACAAGACAAAAAGGAATTCTTGATATTGGATTTCTGCCAAAACTTTGAATTTTTCTCTGAAAACCCCAAAGGTATGGAAGCAGTTCCGCAGCCATCCCTGAATGAGAAGATATTTAACCTTCGTTTGAGTCTTAGTCAGTTACTTTTAGCACAGGGAGAGGAAGAAAGCCGTGAGCTGGGTAGTGTTTTAGTAGATGTACTGCATCAGCAGAATGTTTTGCTTTATACTTTGGAAAGAGATAGTTTCATCGTTCGCCCTCATCTGAAGGTAGTAGAAAAATACCAAGAAAGAGAAGCGTGGGATACACTAGGTAAAGATGCTCTGAGGGAGCTGCAAGATAGTATAGCGCCAATCATCATAGATACAGATAAGGATACTCCTGCAAAGGTTTTTGACCTGCTGATGTATTTGCTGTTGAGTTATAAAATAGGATGTAATCCTAAAATGAATCTGTGCATCACAAAGGTAAAATCATATGCAGAGAAATTACAAAAACAAACAAGCATTCCACAAGTAAAGGAAAAACTAGGTTTTCTTAAAGAGGTTTGCACAGAGGAATATTGGGAAGCTGCTACGCCTAAAGCTTTAGAAAAGCTGAGACAGGAAATGCGAGAGCTGATAAAATTTTTGGAGAAAAAGGATTTACCTATTATAAAAACAGATATAGAGGATAATATCATAAAAATAGATGAGGTATCACCTCTTTCCAGCTCTTTTGATAGAGAAGCGTATGAAAAGAAAATCAAGCAGTTTATTATAGAAAACAGCAGTGATTTGACCATAGATAAACTCCGTAAAAATATCAAAGTAACAGATGTAGATATCAAACGCTTGGAAGAGATGCTCTTGGCACAAGGGACAGAAGAATCTCGTGAATTATTTGATAGAATTTTAGAAGGAAGGTCACTAGGTGTGTTTATTCGTTCTGTAGTGGGAATGGATAGAGATGAGCTTAAAAAAGCTTTTGCGAAAGTATCTAATTACTCAGGGTTTAATATCAAACAGATGGAGTTTATAGATGTTATTATAGACTCTGTAGCAAAAAATGGAATTTTGGAACTGAATAACTTGTCAGAAAATCCACAACTACAAAATGTATATAGTGGAAGTATCATAGAACTTTTTGGAATGGAAGCAGCGAAGGATATAGTTTCGGTACTGAAAGAGATAAAAGATAATAGTGTGGCATAAAAATTAGAATATATAGTTTAGGGAACAATCAGATTTGGATGGTTTTAATTTTTAAATAAAATGGTAAATTTTCCCTCAAAAAAACTTACCTTTGCATGCGAAAATTAATAGAGTATTAACAATATGCCTGCCGAAAGAAGTGGCGCAGGTGTCCGAAAGTAGAAATTTCGGAGTAAAAATTAAATTTTATGAGTAATAAACCTCAAGCAATTACAGAAACTATCGTATTGAAAGACGGTAGAGAAGTTACCATAGAAACTGGTAAATTAGCAAAACAAGCTGATGGTGCAGTAGTGGTAAAAATGGGCGGAACTATGCTTTTAGCAACTGTGGTAGCCGCAAAAGATGCAAACCCAGGAGTTGATTTCCTGCCTTTGACAGTAGATTATAGAGAAAAATTTTCCGCAGCAGGGCGTGTTCCAGGGAACTTTTTCAGAAGAGAGTCTAAGCCTTCTGATGATGAAGTATTGACAATGAGATTAGTGGACAGAGTAATGCGTCCGCTTTTCCCAGAGGATTTCCATGCGGAAGTGCAGGTGATGATATCTTTAATTTCCTACGATGGAAAAGTGATGCCAGATTCTTTGGCTGGGCTAGCAGCTTCAGCAGCGGTGGCTATTACAGATATACCTTTTAATGGACCTTTCTCAGAGGTTAGAGTGATTAAAAAAGATGGAGTTTTGAGCATTAACCCAAGTTGGGAAACTCTACAAAGTGGAGTGGAGCTGGACATTATGGTAGGGGCTTCTAAAGACTCAATCGTAATGGTAGAAGGGGAAATGGACGAAATTACAGAGCAGGAAATGATAGAAGCTATTTCTTTCGCTCATGAAGAAATTAAAATCCAGATAGAAGCTCAGGAGAAATTGGCGGCAAGAATAGAAAAAGCTCAAACGAAGAGAGAATACTGCCACGAAACTCATGATGAAGAACTGAGAAAGGAAATCTGGGATTATGCTTACCAAAGATATTACGATATAGCAAAAGACCCATCTGCAAAGCACGAGAGAAGTGATAAATTCAGTGCAGTAGTGGATGAGTTCTTAGAAAAATATACAGAAGAGGAATTGGAAGAAAAAGAGGTTTTAGCAAAAACTTACTTCCATGATGTGCAGAAAGAGGCGGTTCGTCAGTTGATTTTAAATGAGAATATCCGTCTTGATGGTAGAAATAATCAGCAGATAAGACCTATCTGGTGTGAGGTGGATTACCTTCCAGCGGCTCACGGTTCTTCTATCTTTACAAGGGGAGAAACTCAGTCTTTGACTACGGTAACGCTTGGTTCTTTATTGGATGCGAACAGAATAGATTCTGTGATTTCTCAGCATGATGAGAGATTCTTCCTTCACTATAATTTCCCTCCGTTCTCTACAGGGGAAGCGAGACCATTGAGAGGAACTTCCAGAAGAGAGATTGGACACGGTAATTTGGCTCAGAGAGCTTTAAAAGTGATGATTCCAGAGGAAACTCCATATACTATCAGAGTAGTTTCAGATATTTTAGAATCTAATGGTTCTTCTTCTATGGCGACTGTTTGTGCTGGTACAATGGCCTTGATGGATGCTGGTATTCAGATGAAAAAACCTGTTTCAGGAATTGCAATGGGACTGATTACGGATAAAGAATCTGGCAAATGGACAGTGCTTTCCGATATTTTAGGAGATGAAGACCACCTTGGAGATATGGACTTTAAGGTAACAGGAACAGCTGAGGGAATCACGGCATGTCAGATGGATATCAAAATCCAAGGACTTACCATGGATATTATGGAAAAAGCCCTAATGCAGGCGAGAGACGGTAGAATGCACATTTTAGGCGAAATGCTGAAAACTATAGATAAACCAAATGCGGATGTGAAACCTCACGCTCCAAAACTTGTGATGATGGAGATTCCGAAAGATTTCATCGGTGCAGTAATCGGGCCTGGTGGTAAGATTATCCAGCAAATGCAGAAAGATACAGATACTGTAATCACGATAGAGGAGAGAGGAGAAATAGGACATATAGAAATTTCTGGAACGGATAGAGAAAAAATAAATGCAGCGGTGGCTCAGATTAACGAGATTACTTTCGTGCCTGTGATTGGCGAAGTTTATAAAGGTAAAGTTGTTAAAGTAATGGAGTTCGGAGCGTTTATCCAGTTGGCTAAAGGAACAGAAGGTCTTCTTCATATCTCTGAAATAGCATGGGAAAGAACTGAAAAAGTACCATATAAAGAAGGTGATGAAGTAGAAGTGAAATTCATGGGTTATGATGATAGAAAGAAAATGAGACTTTCTAGAAAAGTTCTTTTACCAAAACCTCCAAAACCAGAAAAGAAAGAGGATAAACCAAACGATAAATAGTTTTAAACCAAAAACAAAAAACTCTCACTCTGATGAGAGTTTTTTATTAAATAATATATTTGATTATGGATTTACGAGACCAGCTGAAAAATCTTTTTCCAGACCATGTAGAGCAGGATTTCCAGATGCCCGAAGAACAACACGAGCAGCGAGAACCGCTCATCTGCAAATACGAAAAGAAAGGACGAAATGGAAAGCCTGTTACTCTGATAGAAGGCTTCGAAGGTAGTGAGGAGGAACTGAAAAATATTTCCAAGAAAATAAAAACTGCTCTGGGAATCGGTGGTTCGGAGAAGGATGGTGTGATTATCATCCAAGGAGACAACCGCGATAAAATCATGAAAATTCTCTCTGATATGGGCTATAAAACCAAGAGAGTAGGAGGATAGAGCCTCAGAAATGAACATTATCAGTAGGAAATCAATAAAATTCCTTACCTTTGGGAAGTTTAAATTTAAAATCGAATAAAAAAGAAAATTATTATGGTAAATAAATTAGCAGCCTCAGAATTGGTTTTAAATCCAGATGGAAGTGTATATCATTTAAACCTTCAGCCAGAAGATATCGCAGAAAAAATTCTTTTGGTGGGTGACCCAGACCGTGTTCCAAAGGTTTCACAATACTTTGATAAAGTAGAAATTAAGAAAAATAAAAGAGAATTTTACACGCATACAGGAACGCTCAGAGGAGAGCGAATCACGGTAATGTCTACAGGTATCGGTACGGAAAATATTGATATCGTGATGAATGAGCTGGATGCTTTGGTAAATATTGATTTGAAAAATAAAGAATTTAAATCCGAACACAAGGCTTTGCAGTTGTTCCGTATGGGAACTTGTGGAAGCGTAAATCCTGATGTAGAGGTTGATAACATGCTGGTTACACAGAATGTGGTAGGTCTAGACGGGCTTCTTCATTTTTACAAAGATTATCAGTTTGAGAATGAATTTAGCAAAAATTTCTTGGTGAAATTCCCATACGAAAAGATAAAACCGATGCTTTATTTCTCAGAATGGGCAGAGAGTCAGTATGAATATTTTAAAGATGCGAAATATGTAGGAAACACGGCAACTTTCCCAGGGTTTTATGCGCCGCAGGGAAGACAGCTGAGACTGAGAGCTGTGGATGACCAGTTTTTGGAAGTACTTAATGATTTAGGAGTGACTAACTTTGAAATGGAAACTTCGGCTATCTATGGAATGTCTAAATTATTGGGACACAAGGCGATTACTATTAATAATGTGATTGCAAATAGAAGAAGAGGAGAGTTCGCAGCAGACCACCATAAATCTGAAAAAATGATGATAGAATGGGTGCTGGAGAGAATAATTAAATAAGAAAAAAATAAAAACCAGAAAAGCAAAGTATGAAATATGGAATTGAGGCGGCAAGTTTTTATGTGCCGTCGCTCTATTTGAGTATCAAAGAGTTAGCTGAAAATAGAGAAATAGATTCGGCTAAGTTAGAAAAAGGTCTTGGGCTTCACAAGATGGCTCTTCCTGATGTGCACGAAGATACAGCAACTTTCGCGGCGGCGGCTCTTCTGAAGCTCATAAAAGACTATAATATCCAGCCCAAAGATATTGCAAGGATTTATTTGGGAACGGAAAGCGCTTTGGATGCTGCAAAGCCTACTGCTACCTATGCGGTGCAAATGGTGGAGCAGGTGCTGGGCGAGAGATGTTTCGGGAATAGTGATGTGGTGGATATGACTTTTGCCTGTATTGGCGGGGTGGATGCATTGCAGATTTGTTTGGATTTTGTGAAAGTGAATCCCGATAAAAAAGCAGTGGTAATCGCCTCCGACTATGCAAAATATGAACTGAAATCAACTGGCGAATATACGCAGGGCGCTGGTGCAGTGGCTTTATTGATTTCAGCAGAACCGAATTTGCTGGAAATAGAAGGAAAATGGGGAGTGGCTACGGAGAGCGTTTTTGATTTCTTCAAACCAAGGAGAGAAATTGCTAAATCTGACCTCAAAAATGCACCAGAAACGGCACCAGACAAAATGGAGATTTTCTCTGATGAACCAGTTTTTGATGGGCAGTATTCTAATCAATGCTACCAAAATAGAATTAGGGAAGCGTATGAGCATTACAAGGTTCAAAATTCTTTGGTGAAACCTTATGAAAACTGGCATTATCTGATTTTTCATCTGCCGTATGCATTCCATGGAAAGAGGGTTTTCACAGAGTTGTACAGCATAGAAAACAACCTGCCTTACACGACTGATGAAGAGAAGAAAGCCCTTGCCAAGTCTGAAGAATATTTGAATTTTATAAAACAAAAAATAGAGCCATCACAGAGAGCGAGCTCCGAGATAGGAAACCTCTATACCGCCTCTGTTTTCATGGCGCTGCTGTCTGCATTGCAGGTGTCTTTTGATAGGGAAGAAGAACTTTCAGGGAAGGAATTAGGCTTTTTGGCTTATGGAAGCGGTTCTAAATCCAAGGTTTTTTCAGGGAAAATAAATGAAAACTGGAAATCCGTTGTGGAAAAATGGCAGCTTTTTGAAACCCTTGGGAATAGAAAAGTGGTGGATTTTTCAACTTATGAAAAACTCCATAAAAAACAGCTGAAAACTTCCGTAAATCCTAATTATAAAGGCTTTGGGTTAGTGGAGATTGAGAGAGAAAATCCGCTTTCTTATGGAGCGAGAAAGTATCAATTCAAGGGATGAATTTAGATGAAATTTTATCTTGTTTTTTTGATAGGACTGATTTCTTTTTCCTGTAAAGAGAAAGAAATAGAATTTTATCAATCCGAAACAATGAATTTGGTTTTGGTTAAAAATTTACCCAAAAATGATTCTTTGCTGAAAGAAGAGCTGAAAAAATATCTAATAAACCAAAAAGTAGAGCATACAGAAATTTATGAATATTCATGGGATACAGAATATTTCTTGACCCATGAGGAAGATGATGGAGGACCTACAAGCTCACATTTTTTAGATTTACACCAAGAAGAAAGGGGAATTGCATATTTTTATAAGGAAAAATGTAAGAATGATTCTCTTAAAACCATAGGAGTGATAAGATATTATGATAAGTATGGGTATTTTTACCACCCAGATACTATTATAGGCAAGTGTAAATAAAAAATAATTGTCTCAAACAAAAAAAATAATTACTTTTGTAAAATGGAAAATTTCATTGTATCAGCGAGAAAATATCGTCCGCAGGAGTTTGACTCCGTTGTGGGGCAGTCTCATATTACGGATACACTGGAACATGCCATAGAGAATAATCAGCTTGCACAGGCACTGCTTTTCTGTGGGCCTCGTGGGGTGGGAAAAACCACTTGTGCAAGGATTTTAGCGAGAAAAATCAATGAAAAATCAGGAGCAACTGATGAAGAAGGTTTCGCGTTTAATATTTACGAATTAGATGCCGCATCTAATAACTCAGTGGATGATATTCGGCATTTGATAGACCAAGTGCGTTTTGCGCCGCAGGTAGGGCAGTATAAGGTGTATATCATAGATGAGGTGCATATGCTCTCTCAGGCGGCTTTCAATGCTTTTCTGAAAACACTGGAAGAACCACCAGCACACGCTATTTTCATTTTAGCAACTACGGAAAAACATAAGATTATCCCAACGATTCTTTCTCGTTGCCAAATCTATGATTTCAAGAGAATTACGATAGAGGATATCCAAAATCATTTAAAGAAAATAGCCGAAAAAGAAGGGATAGCTTACGAAGATGATGCCCTGTTTCTCATCGCCCAAAAGGCGGATGGTGCCTTGCGTGATGCATTGTCTATTTTTGACAGGCTGACTACTTTTTCGCAGAAGAATATTACCCTTGCAAATGCTGCTGAAATTCTCAATATATTGGATTATGACCAATATCTGAAAGTGGCTGATTTAGCGAAAGAAAATGATATTCCTGCTATTTTAGCGAAATTCGATGAGATTGTCAAAAAAGGTTTTGATCCGCATATCTTTATCGCTGGGCTTGGCAGTCATTTCAGAGATTTGATGCTGGCACAGAACCCTTCCACTTTGGCTTTAATAGAAATAGGCGAAAATACCAAAGCAAAATACGCTGAACAGAGCCAAAAATGGACAGCGCAACAGCTCATCAATGCGATAGAAATCTGTAATCATGCAGATATCAACTATAAAAATTCCAAAAATCCACGCCTTACGGTGGAGATTGCCCTCATGCAGCTTGCCAGCCTTACCGCTGTGGATATGGATAAAAAAAAAAGTTCTTAATACTGGTTCCGCCGTTTCGTGATGTAGAAAAACTACGAGAAACTACTCCTAAAAAATCCGAAGCGCCAGCGCCGAAAACTCTTACAACAGATGAAATCACAAAATTAGAAGTAGAAAAATCTGCCCAGCCAATAGGCAGAAATATAAAGGAATCTTCAGAATTTTCCATTAAAAAACACATGGAAAAGAAGGAGAAAGAAGATGAACTAAATCTATTTTCTGAAACGGAAGAAAACCTTCCTGACCATCATTTCACGGATACCGACCTGCAAACAGAATGGCACAATTTCCTAAAAGAACTCTCAGTGAGTGATATAGTGGCGTATAATGCGATAAGCTCCTTCCAGCTCTGTAAAGCAGATGAAAATCAGATAGAAGTTTTGTATTCTTCAGATAGCGCAAAGCATGAATTTGAGAGAGTTCAGGCGGATTTTTTCAATCACTTTAAACACAAAGTAAATAATTTCAAAATAGAAATTCTCTATAAAGCGGACACCAGCCTGAAAAGGGAAGTGGTTACAAAGCGAAAAGTTTTTGATAAATTTGCTGAAATTAACCCAATTTTGAGGGATTTGGAGGATTTGATGAAATTTGATTTTTCTTAAAAAAACTAAAAAATATTTTCTTGAAAAAAGGACTAATTATAAAATCAACAGGGAGCTGGTATCAGGTGCAGGAAATTGCAACAAACACCATCTACGAGGCGAGGATACGAGGGAAATTTAAACTCCTGAAAACAAGGCTTACCAATCCGCTGGCGGTAGGAGATTTTGTGGAATTTGAACTGGAAAGTTCTGATGTCGCGTGGATTACGAAGATAGAACCGAGGAAAAATTATCTCATCCGAAAATCGGTCAATCTTTCCAAGGAAGCCCACATTATCGCTTCTAATATAGACACGGCGTGTTTTATTTTTACATTAAAATTCCCTGAAACTTCGCTCGGCTTTTTGGATCGTTTTTTGGTGTGTTGTGAGGCTTATAACATCCAGCCTTTGATTTTATTTAATAAAATAGATACGCTTAATGCCGAAGAATTGGAACTTTTGGAAGACCTCCAGCAGCTTTACCAGAATATAGGCTATGAAACCTTGAAAATTTCTTCTGTTTCAGGCAAAAATATAGAAACCTTGAAAAACCTTTTGAAAGATAAAGTTTCGGTGTTTTTTGGGCACTCAGGAAGTGGAAAATCTACTTTGGTCAATATACTGGAGCCGACACTTGATTTGAAAACAGGCGAAATATCGGAGGCGCACCTCAAAGGGAAACATACGACTACTTTTGCACAGATGCATTTTTGGAGTTTTGGCGGAAGTGTTATTGATACGCCAGGGGTGCGAGAGTTTGCGATGGTGGATATAAAAAAAGAGGAAATTCAGCATTTTTTTCCAGAGATATTTGAGGAAGGGAAGAACTGCAAGTTTCATAACTGTCTGCATATCAATGAACCAAAATGCTCCGTTATAGCTCATTTAGAGGAAGGGAATATTTTGGAATCGAGATATTTGACCTATTTAAAATTGATGGAAGAAGCGGAGGAAAATAACTAATTATAAATTAAAATTTAAAAAAATGAGATACACAAAAGAAGAATATAAAGCAAAATTTGAGGAAACTGATTCAGTAGGCTGGGATGCTATAGATGAGGTATTGTTGAAGGTATATCCTGAGCAGGAGCCTCGCCATTATGGACCTGTTTTAAAATTTATGCTCGGAGGGGAAGACCCGCTTGATGGCATTAGTATTTATGATAATGAGGAGCAAACTTTTCATCGGCATGTAGTGTCATACGGGATGAGTGACTTATATTACTCGCCTGAAAGTGCTGAAAATGAATTTAGTGGATGGGGCTTTGAGTTTACTTTCCGTGTAGTTCCTTTTGAAAAGGATAAGGATTCGGATGGAGCTAAAAATGAACCCTATTGGGCGATGAATGTGATGCAGAATTTGGCTCGCTATGTATTTGAAAGTAAAAAATGGTTTGAAGCCTATCATTTTATTCCAGCTAATGGACCTATTCGCTTAGAATGTGATACTAAATTGGTAGGGATGGTCTTTGTGCCAGACCCACAGCTTGGCACGATAGAAACACCTCATGGCGAGGTTACCTTTTTGCAGATGGTGGGCATTACTCAAGAGGAATTGGACTGGCTTTGGGAAGACCCGAAAACCAGCAGAGTAGAGGAGCTTGTCAATAAAATGAGAGAAGACAATCCGATGCTCATCACAGATTTAAAAAGGGAAAAATCATATGTTTGATTTAATTTGTCAGACTAATAATTTTTTGCTATCTTGGGGCGTTATCTATAAAGTTTTTTAATTTTGCACGATAAATAAATGTTTATGAAGGTAGAAGAATTATCCAATATATTACCACAATTACCCATAGAAGAGGCTTTGGCTTTGTTGGTTGAAAAATTCCCTAAAAAAGTAGTTTTTTCTACGAGTTTTGGTATGGAAGACCAGATAATCACAGATTATATTTTTAAGAATAATCTTCCGATAGATATTTTCACGATAGACACAGGGCGAATGTTCTATGAAACCTATGATACTTGGGTAAATACCAATGAAAAATACAGTGTGCTCATTCCAGCTTATTATGCTGATAATCATAGAATAGAAGAATATGTGAGAAAGCATGGAGTTAATGGATTTTACAAATCTGTAGAGCTGAGAAAAGAGCATGATTACATAAAAAAAGTAGAGCCGCTGAAAAGAGCTTTGGAAGGATATGATGTTTGGATTACGGGAATCAGAGCGGAGCAGTCTCCACACAGACAGCAAATGCCGATGGTGGAATGGGATGAAGGGAATAAAATCATCAAGTTTCATCCTCTATTGCATTGGAAAACAGGAGAGCTTTTACCATTTTTAAAAGAGCATAAAATCCCTTACAACCCGCTCCATGAGCAGGGCTATGTAAGTATAGGCGATCAGCCGATGACACGCCCAATAAAAGAAGGCGAAGATATCCGTGCAGGACGCTGGTGGTGGGAGAATGAAGAAAAAAAAGAGTGCGGACTGCACTGGAATGAAGATAAAAAGTAAAAAACCTAATGAGCGAAATAGTCATCAAATGTGCAGAATGTGGAATCATTTTAACACCTTGTTTAAAGGAGTTGTCAAAGGATTTTGTTTGTAGTTTGGAAGATGAGACAGATTATTTACCACGAGGATTTTATAAAAAGAATGATGGTGTGGACTGGAATGTGGACATAGGACAAATCATTATCAATAAGAATGATTTGGTTAATTCCATTTATCATACTAAAAATAGCCTGAGTGGCTGCTGTGGATTGGATGGCTCTAAGGTTAATAGGATGTGTGCGAATGGGCATGAAATAGCCACGGAATATTCGGATTGCTGGATGCCTTGGGCTGTTGTTTTTGAAACTGAAAGAATAGAAATAGAATATAAATAAAATCATTATAGAGATTAAAATGAATAAAGATAGGACTTTAGATTATCTCGACCAGTTGGAATCTGAGTCGATTCATATATTTCGTGAAGTGGCAGGGCAGTTTGAGAAACCTGCATTGCTGTTCAGTGGAGGCAAGGACTCTATTGTTTTGGTACATTTGGCTTTAAAGGCTTTTCGTCCGTGCAAATTTCCATTTCCGCTAGTGCATATTGATACAGGGCATAATTTCCCTGAAGCACTAGAATTTCGTGATAATTTAGTAAAGAAATTAGGTGAAAAACTCATTGTCAGAAAAGTAGAAGATACGATAAAAAGCAAAGGACTTACCGAGCCAAAAGGAAAGTTTGCCAGCCGAAATGCATTGCAGAGTTATACGCTTTTGGATACAATAGAGGAATTTGAGTTTGATGCTTGTATCGGAGGAGCGCGCCGTGATGAGGAAAAAGCCAGAGCTAAGGAAAGAATTTTCTCTGTTCGAGATGATTTCGGAGGCTGGGACCCAAAACTTCAGCGCCCAGAATTATGGCATACTTATAACGGAAAAATCCACAAAGGAGAAAATGTGCGTGTTTTCCCTATCAGCAACTGGACAGAGCTGGATGTTTGGAACTATATTCGCCGAGAAAAAATAGAACTTCCTTCGGTTTATTTCTCTCACGAAAGAGAAGTGATAGACCACCAAGGACAGCTGATAGCAGTTTCTCCATACATTCAAATTGATGAAAATGATGTGATTTTGAAGAAGAAAGTCCGCTATCGTACCGTGGGAGATATGACTTGTACTGCGGCGGTGGAGTCTGAGGCTTACATCATAGATGATATTATCAACGAAATCACAGCTACTCGTACCAGCGAGAGAGGAGAAACGCGTATTGATGATAAAATATCAGAAGCGGCAATGGAGGACAGAAAGAAAAACGGGTATTTTTAACTTTTTTGGATTTAATAAAAATGGATATATTAAGATTTTTAACGGCAGGAAGCGTAGATGATGGAAAGAGTACCCTCATCGGAAGACTTCTCTACGACAGCAAAAATATACTAGTAGACCAGCTGGAAGCCATCGAAAGAAGCACCAAAAATCGTGAAGATGGAGAGGTGGATTTAGCTCTTTTGACTGATGGACTTCGTGCAGAAAGAGAGCAGGGGATAACCATAGATGTGGCGTATAAATATTTCTCCACACCGAAGAGAAAATTCATCATCGCTGATGCACCAGGGCATATCCAGTACACACGAAACATGGTGACAGGAGCATCCAATGCAGACTTGATTATCATCTTGGTGGATGCTAGAAATGGTGTGATAGAGCAGACGAAAAGACATTCTATCATTGCTTCACTCTTGAATATTCCGCATGTGGTGGTGGCGATAAATAAAATGGATTTGGTGGATTATTCCGAAGAAAAGTTCAATGAGATTGTAAAAGAATACGAAAAAGTTGCCAATTCATTAGCTTTAAAGGATGTTAAATTCATTCCTATCAGTGCGAAAGATGGTGACAATGTGGTAGATAAGTCCGAAAAAATGCCTTGGTATAAAGGCTCTGCATTGCTAAATCTTTTGGAAACGGTAGAGCTTCAGACTTCCCTAAATCATGTGAATGGAAGGTTCCCAGTGCAACTGGTTCTTCGTCCGCAGGTGGATGAACTCCATGATTACAGAGGCTATGCAGGAAAAGTAGAAAGTGGAGTTTTCGCGGTGAATGACAAGGTAAAAATCTATCCATCCAATATAGAAACTACTATAAAATCTATAGAAGTTGGCGGTAAGGAAGTTCAGGAATGTTTCGCTCCACAGAGTGCTGTGCTTCATCTGGCGGATGATATAGACATTAGCCGAGGAGATTTAATAGCAAAAGAAGATAATTTGTTGAAAACTGGTCAAGATATTGAGGCGCTTGTGTGCTGGATGGATGAAAAACCTTTGACTATCGGGACTAAATACCTGCTTCAGCATAACAGCAAAACCGTAATCGCTATGGTGAAGGAAATCCGATACCGACTGGATGTAAATACCCTTGAAAAGGAGATGAACCCAGCCAATGCAGGACTAAACGAGGTAGTAGAAGTTCTACTAAAAACCTCTGCGCCGCTGAGCTATGACAGCTATCAAAGCATTCGCGAAAATGGAAGTGCTATCTTGATAGACCAGACTAGTTTTGTGACGGTGGGAGCAGTTTTGTTTAAATAAAATAGTTCAAAACCAGATAAAATAAATCCTCTTCGTATGAAGAGGATTTATTTTTAATTTTTATAAAAAGCCTATTTGTCGGGCATTTTTTTGGGGTTGATTTCTCCTGAGTTGTTGTAGAAGGTATATTCTGTAAAATCATCTTTGGCAACCATTCCATTCGCCGCTACGAAAACATTTCCTTCTTTATCAGAAATGAAAACAGAATCCTTGGTGTACATCTGTTTATTTTTTTTGTCCCAATAGATAGATTTCATTACGAAAGTCTGTCCCTCACTATTGGTCACTTTCACTCCGCCTTTGGCTTCATAATATTCTTTTTTTTCTATGAATTTAGCATAATTGGCTTTCAGAGTGCCAGGAACATCAGGATTTTTTTTGTCATAAAATTCAAGGTAAATACCCTTTTTTGCTTCTATATATGGCGTGTCTATGAATTCATACTCCTCTAAAATAGGCGCTTTGAATCTGATTTTCACGAAACCAGAATCTTTTTGTAGAATGTTTGAATTATAAATAACTCTGGAAGGGAAATTTTTATTCTTGTCCCTATTGACCTCGGTAAGGTCTTCTTCACAAGAATGCAAAACAAAAAATATAGCTACGGAAAAAACAGCAACTATATTTTTTTTGTATTTATTCATTTGAAATTTCATAAAAAGAAAAAACTAGTCAAAGTATTGTTTTTCAAACCATTTGTTGGCAAAGTTTATACCAATGGTGAAATTCAAGAAATTTTCTCTGATTAAATTATTTTTAACCGTTCCTCTTTGTCCTAATTCAATACCTAAATCCAAGGTGCTAAGTCTGGTAACATTGCTTTTTTGGAAAGGTAAAGATGCTCCGAATGAAAGCCCGTATTGGTTGATATTCGTGCCTTGTACATTTAGATGTCCTTTTTCGTAAAAAGCCCCATAACGGTAGGTAACTCTTGAAAAATAATTTCTAAAATTGTTATAGTTAGGAAGATACCAGCCCCCTACAGATACTCTGTAAGCATTGTCATAGCTGTAAGACAGATAGCGTAGAGATTCTGTGTTTTTTCCACTTTTGTAGTCAAACTGCCCAGAAACGAACCATTTAGCATCGTGTCCAAATCCTACACCGAGAGATAGTTTCTGAGGAATAGTGTTGTTTGTATTTTTGGATTCTTGTGCTACAATGTCTTCATTAGACTTAGTAGTCCCATTTAGAAAATAGGTGCTATTGGTATAAGTTGATTTAAAATCCGAAGTATTCCCAAAAGTATAAGAAGCCCCAAGAGTTAGCTTTTTATTATTTTTAAGTTTTTTCTGATAAACAGAACCTAATGTGAAATTAAAACTTGTAACACTTGATTCGTTTTCTATATTGCTTACCAAAGTAGTGTTTTCATAGGCTGTTTCTTGTACATCAGAAATTCTCCCAAAGTATAGATTGTTGGACAAACCTACTGAAAAACTAGGTGTAATGGAATACCCCACTCCAAGCTGAACAAGATTGATACCACCATCACCATGGAAATTTTGGACACCAGCAGTTCCATCTGGTAGAGATGTACTCTGTGTAATGCTGTAATCTTTTGAACTATATGGCTGATATCCTATCCCTAATTTTACCTTTTTAGAAAGAGGAAAAGCTAGAGATATTCCTGAAAGATAGGAGGAATGTTTACCATATTTATTCCCATTATATCCAGATTTGAAATATTGGTTTTCGTTAGTCCCATGAAATCTTAGGGAAGTGATTTCCAAATTCTGGTTTGCTGCAGGGTTTTGAAAATTAAATTGATTGTTAAAATCCCAAACATAAGCAGTAGAAATCCCACCCATAGACCGAGTTTCCACAGAGTTATCATATTTGATATCTCCGATTCCGTAAGCTGCATAAGGAGAGTTTCCGATATTCTGAGCTGCTGCATATGAACCTAATGCTGCCACAAAAATTGAAACGACAATTTTCTTCATTCTTTATTTTTAAAATATTGCAAATATCTTAATTAATAATGAAAATCAAAAATTTATTTAATGTTAAAATATGTTATTTCTGTTAAAATAGAAAAATTCCCTCCAAAAACATTATCTTTGGGCTATGAATTGGACTCAAATAATAGGACAAAAAAAACTGATAGAAATTCTTCAAGATTCCATCAACAAAGACAGAGTAGCTCACGCTCAGTTATTTGTAGGAGAGGAAGGCTATGGCGGGCTTCCTTTGGTTTTAGCCTATGTGCAGGAGCTTTTTAGAAGAGAGAACGAACATTCTGCTCCAAAGGTGGAAACGCTTAACCATGTTGATTTGCACTTTAGTTTCCCTGTTTTTACTAAAAATAATAATTCTCTGAGTAAGAACTTTTTCCATGAATGGCGGGAGATGATTTTGGCAAATCCTTATGCATCTATTCATGATTGGGGAGAGGTTTTGGATGCGAATAAACAGTTACTTATTTCTGTGGATGAGGTGGAGGAATGGGGAAAGATTTTTAGCCTAAAAAGTTATGAAGGAGGAACGAAAATCCTTATCGTATGGGGGATAGACAAGATGAATCCTTCGGCCGCGAATAAATTTTTGAAGTTTTTGGAAGAACCACCAGAAAAAACAAAAATCTTCCTATTGACCAATAGTATAGAAAATATTTTACAGACGATTTTGTCCCGTTGCCAGATAATAGAAGTTCCTAGAATAGAGGACGAAGAGATCCAAAATTCGCTGCTCAGCCGTTATGAAATCTCGGAAGAACAGGCAAGAGAAATAGCCTATCAGTCGCAGGGGAATTTTAATGTTGCTCAAAAAATAGCTGAGAAAGGCAGGTTGGATGATGATTTTGAGGAGTTATTCATCACTTGGGTGAGAAATGCTTTTCAGGCGAAGAAAAAGCCAGTCGTTCTGCGGGAAATTATCCATTGGGCACGCGCAATATCCGAGTGGAATAGGGATAAACAGAAGGATTTTTTGAATTATTGTTTGGAAATGTTTCGTTTGGCTCTCATTCAAAATTATGGAGCCGATGAATTGGTTTATAAGAAACTCACTAAAAATAATTTTAATTGGGATGCCTTTTCTACATACATTCAAGGAGCGAATATAGAGCTGATTTTAGATGAAATTAATTCAGCAGATTTACATATTCAAAGAAATGCCAATTCTAAAATTGTTTGGACAGATTTAGGAATAAAATTGATAAGATACATTCATAAAGGATATTAAACCAAAAAAACCTCTTTCTAGAAAGAGGTTT
This sequence comes from uncultured Riemerella sp., assembly GCA_937890925.1. Taxonomy (GTDB): domain Bacteria; phylum Bacteroidota; class Bacteroidia; order Flavobacteriales; family Weeksellaceae; genus JABCPE02. Next base: position 19,039 of record CALAEK010000029.1, on the reverse strand, counting down.
TTTTATTTTTATAAAAGTCAGAAACTAAGCTTCTTCAGATTTAGCTTCTTCTTTTTTAGCAGGAGCTGCAGGAGCGTCAGATACTACATCAAATTCGTATTCATGCTCTACATCTCTGTGAAGTCTGATTTTAGCAGAGAATTTACCTAATCTCTTGATAGAGTTACCAGGGATTCTGATATATTTTTTATCAACATTTACACCAGCGTTTGCAAGAGCTTCAGCTAGGTTGATATTGTTGATAGAACCGAATAATCTATCTCCAGAACCTACTTTAGCAGCGATAGAAACAGTAGTTTTTTTCAATTGTTCTACGATGCTTTTAGCAGCAGCGATTAGTTTAGCTTCTTCTTCTTTTCTTGCTTCTAATGTAGCTGCAAGTTCTGCTCTGTTTTTAGGTGTTGCCAAAACTGCTAATCCTTGTGGAATAAGGAAGTTTCTAGCATAACCTGGTTTTACTGATACTGTATCGAATTCAAGTCCTAAATTCTCTACATCTTTTTTTAGAATGATTTCCATTTTGTTGTTGTCCGTTTTGCGTTAGAATTATTTTAATAAATCAGCAACATAAGGCATTAATGCAAGGTGTCTTGCTCTCTTAATAGCTGCAGAAACTTTTCTTTGGTATTTTAAAGAAGTTCCTGTGTATCTTCTTGGTAAAATTTTACCTTGTTCGTTTACGAATTGTAGAAGGAAGTTAGTATCCTTGTAATCTACATATTTGATTCCGTATTTTCTAAATCTACAGTATTTTTTATCAGATTTAGTATTGATATCCAATGGAGTAAGGAATTTTACTTCAGATTCTCCTCCTGCTGCGGCTTGTTGTGCCATTTCATCTATTGCCATTTGAATAAATTTTTAAAGGGTTAATAAATTAAGCTTTTTGAGATTTTAGTTTAGCTCTTCTTGTAACAGCGTATTCTACTGCGTGTTTGTCAAGTTTAGTAGTAAGGTAACGGATTACTCTTTCATCTCTCTTGAAAGCTAATTCTAAGTCAGCCACTACTGCTCCTTCTCCTTTGAACTCTATCAAAGTGTAGAATCCATTTTTCTTTAATTGAATAGGGTAAGCTAATTTTCTAAGTCCCCAGTTTTCTTTTGCTACAATTTCGCAATTGTGCTCCTTTAAAAGGTCTTCAAATTTTCTCACTGCTTCCTCCACCTGAGAATCAGATAGAACGGGAGTTAAAATGAAAACAGTTTCATAATGATTCATAATGTTGAAATATTTATTTAATTAGTTTGCAAAAGTATTGCTTTTTTTTGAACTGTGCAAATTCATCGTTAAATTTAATGATAAATAATTGTAAAAATGTACATTATTAGTTCATAAAAATAAACCAGCCTTCTTTTGAAGGCTGGTTGTTAATAGATGAATGATTATTTAAAATCTTTATCCGTTGCTTTATTTATTTCGTAGGATTTTACCTCAAAGTTCATTTCTATACCGCCCATATTTTGGCTGATTTTGAAAGGAAGTTTCACTCCTGAAACCTCTTTGTAATCAGAGTAGTAAGTAGGAACGATGATTTCCTGTCCCTGCATATTCTGGATTTCGGACTCGCCTGTTTTTAGTCCAGTTTTTACGCTGTAGAAGTAAGTTTTATTTCCCTTTTTTATGGCATAAACTTCTTCTCCGTTCATGTTTTCAATGCCTCTTAATGTCGTATTTTTAGCATTGAAAACCAGCTCTGGGAAGATTTCTTTATTTGCAGAAAGTTTTTCTTTTAGTTCTGCTGGCAGTGGTTGTTTTTGTCCCTGTACCATCATGTAGCCGTCTTTACCATCGAAAACGATTTTCTGTATAGTCTGTCCCATCATTTTCATTTCTACAGATGTTTTTCCTCCTTTTGCATATAAAATTGCAGTTTCTATGGTCATCCCTTGTGTAGTGGCAGAAGCGTTCATCTGTAATGAATTGATTTTCTCTACATTTGCTTTTCCTCCGATAGCAGCGATGTATTTTTGCCCGATGGATTCCGCGGTAACGCCTGCAGCTATTTTCTTTGTTTCTGGTTTAGAAGCAGGATTAGCAAATTTGTCAAAGTATTTCACTGGATAGCCTAATTTCTCCAGACCATCTGCAATTTCAGAGCCTTTTCCAGCCACGAAAATTCTACTTTGGTTAGGCAGGATATAGGCTTTTGCAGCAGCAGAAACATCGGAAGTAGTTACTTTGTCTATGGATTTCAGATAATTAGCATAGAAATCGGCAGGAAGGCTGTAAAGTCTTTCATTAAGAGCAAACCTTGCGATAGTTTCAGGTTTTTCTAATGACATGATGAACTCTCCTTTTAGTTTCGCTTTTGCGTTGGCTAATTCTTCAGGTTTTATTTGAGAAATACCTTTTAATTCGTTCATGAATTCTACGACAGCCTTGTCTGTTACTTCGTTTCTCACACTTGCATTAGCTGTGAAACTAGGGCTGTATTTGCTTGTAGAAAGGCGAGAATAAGCTCCATAAGTATAGCCGTTTTTCTCACGAAGATTCATGAACAATCTAGCTTCGCCACCGCCACCAAGGATGTAGTTGGCAATTACTCCGCTAAAATATTGTGGGTCTTTCATTTGGAGAGTGGTAGGGTTTCCTACACGGATAACAGACTGCACAGCTGTAGGTACATCTACGATGTTGATTTCCGTAGCAGGTAGTTTTTTAGCTGGTTCTAATGCAGCGAATTTAGTTCCAGATTTTTTCCATTTTCCGAATTCTTTTTCTACTAATTTTTTGATTTCGGAAGTTTTTACATCTCCTACAATTACTAAATAAGCATTGTCTGGTGCATAGTATTTTTTATAAAAATCCTGAACATCTTTCAGTTGGATTTTATTGATGCTTTCCTCAGTTACAAATTCGCCAAGAGCCGTGTTTTTACCATAAGTAAGCGCATTGTCAACTTGTCTAGCGATTTCACTAGCATCTTTTTCTTTTGTTTTTAATCCCTCGATGGTTCTCTCTTTGGATTTATTTACTTCTTCCGCAGAGAACTTTGGATTGATAATAGCATCCGCCATTAGGCTGATAACCTGCGTAGAGTATTTAGAAAGGGTATTAGCTCCTGCTCCTTCTGAAGAAAAACTAAGATATGCTCCCAAGAAATCAATTTTCTTGTTGAATTCTTCTTTGCTTAGTTTAGTAGTTCCCATGCCTAGCTGGTCAGCCATAATTTCTCCAACTCCTACAATATTTCCTTCATAAACAGGAGGTCTGTCTATAGTAAGACGGATATTTACTCTTGGAAGTTTGTTGTTTTCTACTACCAATACAGTAAGTCCGTTTTTAAGTTTAAAAGTGCTGGGTTTTGCAATGTTGATAGCAGGTGTAGGGCCTGGTTTAGGCATTGTATTGATGTCAATATTTTGTGCATAGACCATTCCAGAAAATAGGAATGCAGCCGCGATATATTTAATGTTCTTCATTGGTCAATTATTTTTTAGGTAAGTAGTTGATGATAGCTCTTTGGTTGCTGTTTAGGTATTTTCTGGCAGCATTTCTCAAATCTTCTCTCGTGATAGAGCGATAGATGTTGATTTCTTCGTTAATCAAGTTGGTGTTTCCTTTTAGTAAATAACTGTCTGCCAGTGTGTTAGCAATACCTTCCACAGAAGAGTTAGCATTTACGAAATCATTTTCCACTTGGTTTTGAAGTTTTTGATAATCTTCCTCTGAGATTAAATCTGTCTGAAGTTTTTTGATTTCAGCATCGATGTCTTTTTTCAAAACATCTTTTGATGTATTTCCCATAGGAATAGCGAAGAAAGCAAAGATACTATGGTCTACCAATCCAAGGTTGAACGCCTCTACAGCCAATGCTTTTTTCTCATTATCTACTAATTTTTTATAAAGTACAGAAGATTTACCTTTGCTTAAGTAGCTTCCCAACATGCTCAGAATGTAGGCATCTCTCTCCTTTGCGGCAGGTGTTCTGTAAGCGAAGATATAAGCAGGAATCTGGATGTTAGCATCATATATAGTTTCCTCAAACTCTTGTGTAATAGGCGTTTCTTTAGGGAAGTTACGAGTAATAGGTGTTCCTTTTGGGATACTGCCGAAATATTCGTTAATCCATTTTTTAGTCTGCTCTGGCTTGATGTCTCCAGCGACTACCAAAGTAGCATTGTTAGGAATGTAATATTTCTTAAAGAAAGCATTAAATTCTTCTAATTTTGCTGAATTTAAATCTTCCATAGAACCAATAACAGTTCCTTTATAAGGATGTTTTTTGAACAAAGTAGTAAGGATAGCGTTGAAAAGCCCACCATAAGGCTGGTTATCCATTCTTAGTCTTTTTTCTTCTTTTACTACTTCTCTCTGAGTATCTACTCCAATCTGATTGATAACAGGGTGTCTTAGTCTTTCTGCTTCCATCCAAAGCCCGAGCTGTTCATTGTTAGAAGGGAAAGTTTCATAGTAATAAGTGCGGTCAGGATCTGTGTTAGCGTTGTTAGAACCTCCATTAGCAGATACTATTTTGAACCACTCACCTCGTTTGATGTTTTTAGTTCCTTCAAACAAAAGGTGCTCAAAAAAGTGTGCAAAACCAGTTCTCCCAGCGGCTTCATCCTTTGCGCCCACATGGTACATTACCGAAGTGGTCACCACAGGAGCAGAATTGTCTTGGTGTAAAATTACATGTAACCCGTTTGGCAAATCATATTCTTCAAACTTGATTTGCTGCGCATTAAACAGCATTGCGAAAGAAGCTGCCATTGCGATTGATAGAAATCTTTTTTTCATAATAAAAATTAAAAATTACTCTATTAGTATAAAAAATCACGAAATGTTACAAAATTAACAAAATTTTTTATTGAAAAGTGTTTTTCTTTCATAATCCAAAAAAATAATTAGAAAAATAAAAGAAAAAATAGTTTAAATTTGTGGGCTTAATTTGTTCAAAAATATGGATTACCTAAAAGGATTAAATAATGCTCAATATGAAGCTGTGACCACTCTGCAAGGGCCTCTGATGGTGCTTGCTGGAGCAGGGTCTGGGAAAACTCGTGTTCTTACGATGCGTATAGCACATCTGATAACCAATGGAGCAGATCCTTTTAATATTCTGGCGCTTACCTTTACTAATAAGGCTGCGCGAGAGATGAAAGAGCGTATCGCAAAGGTGGTAGGAAACAGCGATGCGAAAAGCCTTTGGATGGGGACTTTTCACTCTGTTTTTGCTCGGATTTTGAGGAGTGAAGCTCATTATCTAGGTTTTCCATCTAATTTTACTATTTATGACACCCAAGACTCTCTCAATGTACTGAAAAAAGTCTTGAAAGAGATGAATATAGATTCAGATCTGTACAAGCCAAAGAAAGTGCAGGGCAGAATTTCTCAGTATAAAAACAATCTGATTACAGTAAAAGCATATTATAATAATCCAGAGCTGATGGAAGCCGATGAACGGGCAAATATGAAGCTGATGGGACAGATTTACCAGAAATATGTGGAAACCTGTTTTAAGAACGGAGCAATGGATTTTGATGATTTGTTATTGAGAACCAATGAGTTGCTTACAAGGTTTCCAGAAGTTTTAGCGAAATATCAGGATAGATTTCGGTATATTTTGGTAGATGAGTATCAGGATACGAACCACTCTCAGTATCTGATAGTGAAGGCTTTAGCATCTAAATTTGAAAATATATGCGTGGTAGGGGATGATGCGCAGTCTATCTACTCTTTCCGTGGGGCGAATATTCAGAATATTTTGAATTTTAAAAAGGATTATCCCGATGCGAAAATCGTTTCATTAGAGCAGAATTACCGTTCTACGCAGAATATCGTAAATGCAGCTAATGATTTGATTTCCAAAAATATAAATCAGTTTGAGAAAAATGTATTCAGTGATAATGAAGTTGGAGAAAAAATAAAAGTCTACCGCTCTTTATCTGATGCAGATGAGGCGAATTTTGTGGCGGGAAATATCTGGGAACAGCATAATTTTAATCAGAAAAAATTTAATGATTTTGCTATTCTATATCGTACCAATTCCCAGACCAGAGCTTTTGAAGATGCTTTGAGGAGGAAAAATATTCCTTACCGAGTGTATGGCGGGCTGTCTTTTTACCAAAGAAAAGAAATAAAGGATTTGCTGGCGTATCTCAGACTTTTGGTTAATGAAAATGATTCAGAAGCTTTGCTTAGAGTTATCAATTATCCGATGCGTGGGATAGGAGAGACGACACAGAATAAACTCATTGTTTATGCTGACTCGATAGGGCAGTCTATTGCTAATGTGCTGGATGCTCTGCCGTTTCATGCACCGAATTTAGGAATAAATAATTCAGCTCTAACCAAACTGAATGATTTTTGGCAGATGATGAAGGCTTTCCAAGTGATGCTGAAAACAGAAAATGTCTATCAAGTAGCAATGGAAGTGGCTAAAAAGAGTGGTTTGATAAAATCTTTGAAAGAAGACCAGACACCAGAAGGCATCTCACGGGTGGAAAATATTCAGGAATTGATGAACTCCATGCAGGGTTTTATAGATGAACAGCAGCAGCTGGAAGATGGCGACCCGAGTTTGTCTAATTTCCTAGAAAATATAGCCTTATCCGCTGATACACAGGAGAATGATGAGGAAGGCGATAAAGTCTCTCTGATGACGATACACTTATCCAAAGGGCTGGAATTTCCTATTGTCTATATTGTAGGGCTGGAAGAGGGTCTGTTCCCTAGTTTTATGAGTTCTAACTCCCGTGAGGAGCTCGAAGAGGAGCGCAGGTTGTTCTATGTAGCCCTCACAAGAGCCGAAAAACAGGCGTTTTTCTCTTATGCTGTTTCGCGTTTTCAGTGGGGAAAAATTACGGATTCGGAGCCGAGCCGTTTTCTCAGCGAGGTGGATACAGATTATTTAGATTTTATCAATCCTATGGTAGAAAACAGGGGGATCAATCGCTCAGGGCTGTCATCTAGTATTTTTGATGATACGCCGAGTATGCCAAGGGCTTTCCAAAAGAAAGAACCAAAGAAAAAACTTTCTACCGATGAACAAAAATTACCAGAACAGCCTATTAAAAGGAATTTGACACCTGTTTCATCTGCGAAAATAAATACTCCTGACAGCAGCCAGTCCCAAGATATAGAAGTAGGGGACAGAGTAAGGCATAATCGTTTCGGAGTGGGAGAAGTGCTGTTTTTGGATGGAACAGACCCTAATAATGTGAAAGCAAAAATAAAATTTGCCACAGAAGGCGAAAAGAACTTGATTTTGAAATTTGCCAAATTGGAAAAAATAAATTAGAAAAATGCTGAAAAAAGTCAATAAAATAGCAGTTCTGACCTCTGGTGGAGATGCGCCAGGGATGAATGCAGCCATCAGGGCAGTGGTGCGTACATGTTCTTATCATGATGTGGAGGTTTTGGGGATTTATCGTGGTTTCCAAGGAATGATAGAGGATGATTTTGTGGAGCTGAATGCCCGTAGTGTCCGTAACATTATCAACAAAGGCGGAACTTTCCTAAAATCAGCCCGTTCAGAAGGTTTTAGAACAAAAGAGGGTAGAGAAAGTGCATATAAGAACTTGACAAAGAACGGAGTAGAGGCTTTGGTGGTGATTGGCGGAGATGGAACTTTTACAGGAGCGCTGTCTTTTAGTCAAGAATTTGGTTTTCCTGTGATGGGAATTCCTGGAACGATAGACAACGATATCTATGGGACTACACATACTATCGGCTACGATACGGCGTTAAATACCGTAGTGGATGCCATTGATAAAATAAGGGATACCGCTAGTTCTCACAACAGAATGTTTTTTGTGGAAGTGATGGGAAGAGATTCGGGGTTTATTGCACTAAATTCAGGAATTGGTGGAGGAGCAGAGCGAATCATAATTCCAGAAAAAAATATTCCAGCGGAAGTGTTGCTGGAAGATATTGACAGGGGAAAACGAAGAGGAAAAACTTCTAACATCATAGTGGTAGCCGAGGGAAATACAGCAGGAAAAGCGGTATTTGACCTTAAAGAATATGTGGAGCAGAAACGCCCTGAATATGATATTAGAGTTTCTGTGCTGGGGCACATGCAGCGAGGCGGAACTCCTACCTGCTATGACCGAGTTTTAGCAACAAGAATGGGCGTAAAAGCGGTGGAATCTCTGCTGGAAGGGAATTCACAGTATATGGTGGGAATTAACAATGATAGGATGGAACTTATCCCACTAGAAAAAGCCGTGAAAGAGAATGATGAGAGCAAAATAGATAAAGACCTTATCAGGATCACAGATATTATGAGTATGTAGAAACTAAGCTAAAGAATGAACTGGGAGTTTGGTAATTATCGATATTTTGGGTTGCTGTTGGTTTTACTGATGGCGGCGTATCTGCTTTGGGATTTTTCAAAATGGAGAAAAAAGAAACGAGAATTTTTTGCGGAAAGCAGATTTCAGAAACATATTTTTGGTGAAAAATCAAGGTTTTCAGGAGTTTTGGTTTTGTGCTATGTTATGTCTTTTTTGCTCTTGATTTTGTCTTTTGTGGATATTGTAAAGAATGAAAAAACAGAAATGAGCGTGGAGAAATCCTCATCAGATGTGATATTTTTGGTGGATGTTTCTAACTCTATGAATTCCAATGATGTAGAGCCTTCAAGGCTGGAACAAGCCAAATTGATTTTAAATAAAACCTTAAACCAGCTTGGTGAAGAGCGAGTGGGAATAGTGGTTTTTGCTGGCGAAGCGCGAACGATGATGCCGCTGACTACGGATTATTCTTCAGTAAATATTTATTTGGAAAACCTTAGTTCGGATTTGATAAGAAGACAGGGAACGGATTTTCTTTTAGCAATGGAAGAAACCGAAAAAAAGCTGAAAAAGGGAGATTCAGGATTGAAAAAGGTCATTTTAATCAGCGATGGGGAGGACAATGAAGGAAACCACGATGCGGCAGTTAATTTAGCCCAGAAAAATAATATTGCAGTGACCAGCGTGGGAATAGGAACAGAGGAAGGTGGAGCGATACCAGAGCTTCAGTTTGATATTTATCAAGATTATAAAAAAGATGAGGACGGGAATACGGTCATTACCAAAAGAGAAACGCAGGCTCTCAAAACCATTTCCGAGAAAACGGGAGGGGTGTATATAGACGGAAATAGCGTAGAAAGGGCAGCAAATGAGATTATAAAAGACATAAAATCAAGTCAAAAAGATGGTGGCAGAGCCAGTAAAATAAGCATTCTCAATAAGGAGCATTACTACCAATGGTTTTTGGCTGGGGCTTTGGTTTTACTTTTTCTGATATATTTTTTGAATCCCAGAAGAGATTTGAATATATAATGTAAATACCTAATTTTTAGCAATTTTTAACACAAAACAGCTTCTTTTTTAACAAAAGAAAGTTTACTTTTGCCTAATAAATATATGGCAAGAGTTTTATTAGTTCTATATAGTTTGGTTTTTGTGATGCAGGTTTCTGCACAGGTGAGCAGTGATGTTCATACACATAGAGGGAACCAGAGTTTTGAGAAAGGAGACTTTGATGACGCATCGTATCATTATCTGAAAACCCTGCAGGGTAAGTCGGAAGACTTCAGGGCGCAGTATAATCTGGGAAATACTCTATACAAGAAAAACCAATATTCTGATGCCATTTCTACCTACCAAAAAGCATTAAAAAACGCAAAAACCAAAGAGCAAAAAACAGCCACTCTATACAATTTGGGTAACGCTTATTTCAAAAATAAACAGCAAAAAGAGGCTGTAGATTCTTATAAACAGGCCCTAAAACTAGACCCAAATAATCAAACTATCTTAAAAAATCTGCAAATCGCTCTGCAGAAAAAGGATTCCAAGCAACAACAGCAGGAACAAGACCAGCAACAATCTCAACAACAGCAACAAAATAACCAGCAGGATAAAGGAGAAAAAGAAAATCCTATGGACATGTATGCTCCAGAAAATGATAAATTTAGAAAGGAGCGGCAAGACCACCAACAGCAAGAGGATAATTCTAACAAAGAAGAACCCAATCAGCCAAAGGAACTGGAAAAAGAACTGTTACGATACATAGAAGAACGGGAACGAAACACAGCTAAAAGGGCTCTGGGAAAGCAGGGATATGCCCAGCCGCAGAGCAATCGTAAAGATTGGTAATGAGACTGAAAGCTTACATATTATTATTTATTTTGCCCATATTTGGATATGGACAAGTAACACTTTTGTCCGAAACAGATACCAAAGAATACCAAGTAAGAGAACCGTTTAATTTGAGTATTGGACTTGAAATTATCGGCGAAAACTATCAGCAGCAGTCGCCTGTGAGACTTCCAGACTTATCAAAATTTGAAATCCTCGGAAATGCTACAGAATCTGTAGCTGCCATAGACCCAGAAACAGGAAATGTGGTAAGGCAGGTTCTATATCATCTTATTTTACAGCCTAAACACGCAGGGAAAACCAGAATAGGAAGCGCATTGGTGCAGGTGAATGGAAAGACATATAAGTCTGAGCCATTTGAAATTTTGGTGAGAGATGGGAAACGAAAACATGATGCATGGGGAAGAAGTGTTTCTATGGTCATGGAAGTTTTGAATAAGGATGTTTATCAAAATCAGCCAGTTAGTGTGGTTTTAAAACTAAAAACAAATCCACATAATTATCAAGATTTTAGAAAAGTAAATCATATAAAACTTCCTCAGAATACAAAAAAAATCCATACTGTAAATCTAAAGAGAGAAGATATAGAAATAGATAAAAGTGATGAAATGGCGATGCAGGTAATAGCCTCATTCGTGGTTGTCCCAGAGAAGGAAGGGAATTTCTTCGTATCTCCTGCAACTGCTTTTTTTAATGAAGAAAGAATATTATCTAACCCTCTTAGAATTCATGTAAAAAAACTTCCTGAAGGTGCACCAAGCAGTTTCAAGAATGCGGTAGGAAAGTTTGATTTAAAAGTAGAAATTCCTAAGGAAGAAGTGGAAGTAAATCAGCCTATGGATGTCTTTGTGAAGCTGAAAGGGAAAGGAAATATAGCAGATATAGAACTTCCAAAAATTGTAGAATCAAATGATTATACAGTCCTTAAACCAAATCAAAAAATAGATATTAAAGAATCTGAATTCTCTGGTGAGAAAACAGACCACTATGTGATTATCCCTAAAAAAGAAGGCGAAATTACTATTCATTATGAAAATTTTGCTTATTTCGATATTGATGAAAAACAATACCAGACCATAGATTCAGACAATATAAAAATATTATCATTGTCCAAAGATGATATGAATGATCCAAAATCCACTCTAAATAAAGTGATGGATGATACAGGGCATATTCTGAAAAAAGTAAATCTCCTGCCAGTTTCAGAGGAGGAAGATGAAGCAGAAACCTTTGATTTTGGGAAATTAGCAGGGATAGAACTTCTTGTACTTGGTTCTCTTTTAGCGATTTATTTCTTTACATTTAGAAAAAAGAAGCCTAAGCAATGGAATAATGCACAATTAGATAATAAAATAACAACGATAGCCGAAACCGAAGAATTATTAAAGGAAAATATTTCTATTGGGAAAGAATACTATTTTGGAGCGATAAAAAATGCGGTGGACAAAGGAAATTCTGCAAGTTTCTTTGAAAATTACCAAGAACTCCACGAAGAGGCTGAAAATCAAACAAGAAGGCTGAAAAACCAAACCATTTTAGAGTTTTTTGAAGAAACAGAAAATGTTGATTTTGTGCAGGATTTTGAGAAATTTAGAACAAAAATTCAAGAAGCAAAATATGCTCCTGTTCATGGGGATTTATATGAATTCTATAATGACATCGTCAAATTTTACACTAAAATTATGGAATAGTTAAAAAATATTCATATTTTTGAGAAAATTTTAAAAACTAATCTATGCTGGAAGCTATCTCATTTGACGAAATTATTACATGTTTTTTGGTTTTATTTGCCATTATTGATATTATCGGTTCCATTCCTATTTTCGTGAGTTTAAGGAAAAAATTTGGAAAAATAGAATCCGAAAAAGCAACCATTGTAGCTACAGGGATTATGCTATCTTTTTTATTTTTGGGGGATAAATTGTTGAAAATCATAGGATTGGATATCAACTCTTTTGCTATCGCTGGTGCTTTCGTTGTTTTCATCATTGCATTAGAAATGATATTGGGCATAGATATTCATAAAAACGAAGAAATGCAAGCAGCGTCTATCATTCCTATCGCGTTTCCTTTGGTGGCGGGAGCGGGTTCCCTTACAGCTACTCTTTCGCTTCGTGCAAATCATCATGTTATCAATATTGTCATTGCTATTTTGCTCAACATGCTATTTGTTTATATTATTTTAAAATCATCTGACTTTTTGTCCAAAAAAATAAACGAAGGGACACTTATGGTTCTCAAAAAAGCATTTGGCATAATTTTGTTGGCAATCTCCATTAAAATGTTTATGGCTAATTTAGTTCAGCTGATAAACACTTTTTCTAACCAAATAAATTAAAATAAATGGAACAGACTAATAGAGTAGAAGAATTTTATAAAAAACTGAGAATCAATTTAGAAGAACAACATAATTTTCCAGAGAATTATCTCTATAAATTCATTCTCATCAACGACAGCGAGAAACTTGCTGAGATTTACAGAATATTTGACAGTTTAGAATACAGCACCACAACTAAAGAAAGCAGTAATGGCAAATACATAAGCTGTAGTATTTCCTGCTTCGTTTTGGATGCAGACCATGTAATCCGACTTTACAAAGAAGTGGCCAAAATAGATGGCGTTATCATGCTGTAAATCCTCATAAAACCCATTGTTTAGAACAAAGTTATTTATTATCTTTGTTTAAAAATAAAAAATAATGGAAAATCTAAACAATGAAAATCAAGAAAATCAGGAGCAGAAAAACGATGAGATAAAAATCTCTAAAAGGTCTCTGTATATCGCTTTTTCTATCATAGGAGCGCTGATTTTGGGAGTGAGTGGGTATTTTGTTTTCTTTGGTAAAAACAAGAATGCAGAAAAAGTCGTTTCTCAGAATGATTCAGCCCTAGTGAACAAAGATTCAGCAAAAATAGCTAAGAAAGACTCATTATCAGATGAGTATGATGGGGAATATGACCCATATACTTCGTATAAAGTAATCAGTAATACTCTTACCCTGCCAAATGGTCAAAAACTAAATTTTGGTGATGAGGTGTATCTGGATGAGGAAAAATCCTCTTCTGGCAATAGCATTATCTATCTGAATAATCCGCATAAAGTCCCTAGCACCAAGCAGTATCCTATTTCGGTGGATGATGAGGTTTTGATAGATTCTTATAGTTTTACAGAGTTTAAAAATAGTTTTTCGCTTCCTCCGTTTTCTTCGCTTCCTCCAGGCGTGAAAAAAGTGATTTTGGAGGCTGATGGCTATCATGATGGTAGAACTTATAATGTTACTCAGAATGCAGATCGTGCCAAATCTACTCTTAGCACAGGTGATTTTGATGGGGATGGTGTGAAGGATTATGCTGTGATTTTGGATGATAATGAAGGCCAAGTGAGTAGATTGGTTATCATTAGCATAAATAAAGTCACTAAAAAGCCTTATGTAAGTTTTGCAGAAAATTATAATGATAAGCTGAAACTAAAATCCTTTTCTAAAGGAGCATCTATCTATATGAATAGCTCTTCTTTCATAAAAGCTCCTCGTGATGGGGTTCTTATCAGCAATGAAGTAGGAGGTTTGGTTGTAATCTATGATACTAATGCTCAGAAATATAAAACCTATGAGCAGCAGCCAATCGCCACAGCGGATTCAGACTATGTAGAAGAATAATTTTTACAGATTTAATATTTAAAATAAAAAACTAACCTCCAAAAAATGGAGGTTAGTTTTTTTTTATTGTGTTTTATGTTTTTTAATTAGAATTGTAAGTAAATAGGCATTACTTGTTCCGCAGATTTGAAATATCCATAAAGAATCAAAAACAGGAAGAAAACCAAAATATAGACTACCATAGGAATGGTTTTGGTTCTTGCGATTACTTTATCAGCCAGATTATCAGGAACTAAATGTAAAACCATCGCTGCTAAAATCATCCATACTACGCCTTTATAATTATCATAAAAAGGACCAAATACGCTGATATCAAAGTTGTTAAAGATTTGATAAATCATGGTTTTAGCGATTTCTAAATCTTCAGCTTTGAAGAAAATCCAAGCAAAACATACAAAATGAAAAGTCAAAATACCAGATATGATTTTGTAAATTCGGCTTTGGTTAAAGGCTGCAAAGCTTTTGTCAGTCAGCAGCATCCATATTTTATGAATCCCAAGTCCTACACCATGGATGGCTCCCCAGATGATGAAATTCCAGCTGGCTCCGTGCCAAAATCCTCCCAAAAGCATGGTTGTCAATAGATTAAAGTTAGCCGCTATACCGCTAGTTTTTCTTGTGATTACTGCAGGAATTATAAAAATCAATAATAAAACTGCAGAAACTACTGCTGCCCATAGATTGGATAAGTGGAATAGTTCTACTCCTATGATGAAAGAGCCCACAAGGAATCCTCCCACAAAAATGAAAGAAGCCACAGAGAAATTTCTGTTTCCTCCTAATGGAATGTAAAGATAGTCTTTCAGCCATGTAGATAGCGAAATATGCCATCTTCTCCAGAATTCTGTGATGTTTATACTTTGGTATGGCGACATGAAGTTAGGAGGGATTTTGAAGCCAAGCCAAAGCGCGATACCTATGGCAATCTCACTATAACCACTAAAATCACAATAAATCACCATCGCATAGCCATAGACTGCCATCAGGTTTTCTACACCCGTGTGCAGCGCAGGATTATCAAACATATAATCCACCATGTTTAGGGTGATGTAGTCTGATATGACCAGTTTTTTAATCAGCCCCGAAATAATCAGGAAAAACCCTTTTGCGAAGTCGCGCTCCGAAATCACATACGGCTCGTTAATCTGCGGCACGAAATCATGCGCACGAACGATAGGCCCCATCATTAGTTTTGGGAAAAACGCCAAGAACAAAAGATAATCAGAAAATTTGTTCGCAGGCTTAAATTCTCCACGATAAACATCTACCGTATAGCTGAGATTTTCAAAAGTATAAAACGAAATTCCTATCGGAAGAATTAGGTTCAAAGGATTGAAATTGGTGTCAAATAGAGAATTAGAAATCTCGATAAAGAAATCTGTATATTTAAAATAGAAAAGCATTCCGAGGTTAAATAAAATACTCAGAACCAGCAGGAATTTTTTCTTGCTTTTGCTCTTTTCTCTATAGATAGCGTTGGATAAAAAGAAATCCACCACTGCTGAAACCAGCACCAAGCCGACAAACCAGCCGCTCGCCTTATAGAAAAAATAAAGCGAAAAAAGGCAGAATACATATCTACGGGCTTTGTGATGATTCCTCAGAGCAAAGAATAATAAAATAAATAGTGTGAAAAAATACACAAAAAAACCATTGTTAAACAGCAACGGGTTTTTACTATCATATAGAAACTGCTGTAGGAAAGCGTTCCAGTCAAATGTTGCAAAAAATTCTTGTAATGGTTTCATTTATTTTCGTTTGTATTTTTTGTAGTCTTGGATGATTGCGTTGTATATTTTTTTGGCTAAAACCTCTGCACCTTTTCCATTCGGGTGGATGTAGTCTTTATTTGCCAGTGGCGGACTTTGTGTAGCCCATCTTACGATAGAGTTTTCTCCACCCATGGATTCGAATTGGTTATAAAATGCCATTTTGTTATCAAAAGCCAGTTTCGCTTGGGTTTGTATCAGATTAGGAATACCGATGGCTGTTTTGTATTCTCCACCATATCTAAAAGCCCTGTCAGCAGTACTTACCAGCAAGAAATCAGTTTTAGGAAAGGCTTTTCGCATTTTGCTCAATATAGGCTGCATCATTTTTTCATAGTGAGAATAGTTGGTGTCTTTCGGTCTGAATAAAAGATTTACACCATACTGAAATACAATCAAATCATAAGGATTGGCTTCTTGAATTGATTTCAAGAAATCCTCATTTATTTTGCTAAGTTCCACACCTGTGATACCTCGGAATGAAAAATTATCCAAAATTATCCCATTTTCAGATTCAAAACCAACTCCGAATATCGGTAATGAAGATGTTTTAGATCTTATTTTTAGGGTGTTATCGGTATTGTCAGCTAATATTTTTCTATTAACCAAATGATTTCCCTGTAATGTGTGTTCCATTCCATCTATCTCTATTTCAGCACCTTCTGTCTTTCCGTAGAGAATGTATTTTTGAATAGGTAAAGTGCCATCTGTGAGGGTTCTGTCTTGGTAGGTTCCACTTCCTGCACCTCTGAAAGTATGTCCAGAGATGTACATATTTTGTGCTTTAGGAGTCATGAAATTGGTGCTTTCCCAGCCTGTTCCAGAAATTCTAGCGGTCTGGCGAAATTGCGCTACATTAGAATGCATCGGCAGAAAACCAACTCCCTGCCCACCAAACTCCTGTTGTAGAAGTTTTCTCAGCGTTTGGGTAATGAGGTCGCCCTCTATCATACTATCTCCAAAGTAAGCGATACGGATTTTGCCTTTTCCAGTGTTTTTCAGTTCAGTTAATTTCTGAGCTAAAATAGGCAAAGCAACCACGCTGTCTCCTTTGTGAAAATTAGTGATAAATTCAGGTTTTTTATACAGTTCAAAATCCTCTTGTGCAGCTTCTTTAGCAGGTTTTTCTGCTGTTTTTCCTGCGATAGCAGATTCTCCACTTGCGTTTTGCTCTTCTTCTGATTTTTTAAAAATATCAGAAACCAAATTTATTTTATCAAAAGCTTCAAACTTCCAGCCATATACATATGATAGGATAGATGCTGACAGATACACCAAAAAACAGGAGGTAACCAAGATTACCACCCTGTGAATTCTATTATTATTCAAAATAATTTTTTTTATTACAACGAAGCGCAAATTTATTTATTTTGTATAAACCGAACAAATTTTAAATAAAAAAAGCTGTCTAGATTTTCAGACAGCTTATGTTTTTAAGATAAATTAAATTTTTCGATAATCATTTTGACTCTTTTTTTCCATTCTACAGGCTGTGTAGAATATCCCGCTGCGGCTATGGCTTTTACCCATTCAGCTGTATCTTTGATACCTTTTAAATCTGAGTAGTATTTTTTTCTTGAGAGAATCTGACAGAAAGCCTCATAGCTTTCTCTTGTGGAATCAAAACTTTTGTATTTTGATTTTGTTACTGTATTCTTACCTACAATTCCGAAATGGTTGTTGTAAGTTTTAGCTCCTTTACTTGTTCCGCCGCCTGTTTCTACGAAGGCTACAGCTAGGATAACTCCACTTGGTATTCCGTATTTTTCGGATAACTCTTCTGCTAGCTGCTCATTAGTTGTGATGTAGTTGTGTTTTTTTTGCTGAGCATTTGCTGAAACAGAAAATAATGTTAAAACCAAACTCATGATTACTACTTTCAAATAATTAATTTCGTTTTTCATATCATTTAAATTTGGTTGCAAAATTACGCATAAAAATAGAAATGCCTAATTTTTAACAATTTATAACACTGAAAACGGCATATTGTCTTTTATTTAGTTAAAAAAATGTTAAAGTTGTTTATTTTTTTGGATAATAAATAAAACAAACCAAATGAAAAGACAAGGCAGCAACCAAGCCAAGCCATAAGAGGCAAGAGGAAGATAGTCATGAATAGGCTGGAAGTTATCAAAACCGATGGCTATCATAAAATCTGGTATCGCAAATATCCCAGCAACCAGCGTAACTCCTCTGAAAATAGCAACCGAAGTCCAGCTTTCTGGAACGAAATTAAGCAAAATAAGAGCCATGATGACAGGATAAATCAGTACCAGCACAGGAACAGCAATGGCTACAATGTTCTCTACGCCTGTCTGCCCTACAAAAACACCTAAAATACAAGAGAAAACCACCACCAGCTTGTAGACCATTTCAGAATTTCCGAAAATGTTTTTCATGAAATCTGCCGCTCCTGTAATGATGCCGACAGCAGTCGTAAAACAAGCAATGCTGACACTTACGCTCAATAAAGTTTTCCCGATATCGCCTAAAATATACCAGCTCACCTTCGAAAGAACCTCCGAGCGGGAAATATCATCTGATGGGAAATGAGATTTTAGCACCGCACCCGTATAGATAAACCCTGCATAAATGATGAACAGCGCCAAACCGCTTATCAATCCTGCATATATGGTAAGCCTTCTTTTTTGTGAAAAGTCTAGTGAATCATCCATATTTAGAGAGGTGATGATTACTGCACCTATGATGATGGAAGCCATTCCGTCAAAGGTCTGGTAGCCCTCTAAAAGCCCTAATGAAAAGGGTTTTTCTAAATTTGATTTTGGGATTTCGTTATCAACGAAAAATACCGCTCCTAAAATGATAGTCAAAATGATTATCAGCAGGATAGGAGTGAGGTATTCGCCTAAAATGTCTAGTATCTTGCCTCGGTTGAAACAAAGATACATCACCAGAGAAAAATAAATAACTCCAAACCACAAAGAAGAAATCCTGATGCTGTCCTTTACGGAAAGTTCGTAAGCTACTGATGCTGTGCGCGGTATAGGAAAAGAAAGACAAATGCCGTAAATCAAAATTCCTATAACTAACGCAAACACTGGATGCACTTTTTTCCCGAAATCTATTACCGTTCCCTGTATTTTTGCCTGTGCAATAATGCCCATAAGAGGAATCAAAACACCAGAAATACCAAATGCAATCGCTACAACATCCCAAGAATCGGCAGCCTTGATGCCCAAAAGCGGCGGCAAAATGAAATTACCTCCACCAAATATCATAGAAAACATAGCGAAAGAGGTAATTAGGATTTTTTGAATTGACAACTTCTTCTTCATTTTTCTTCTTATTTTTAAAGCAAGTGACAAAAATAGTATTTATTTATTAAATATTATCTCGTTTTATGAAAATTTTGTTAAAAAATGTTTTTTGTACAAAAATAAAATAGATAGCTAAAAGTCCATCTATATTATTATGTTTATCAGAGAAAAAAATATTATTTTAAAAAAATATTAGAAATATAACTCAATAGTATAAACAATAAAATACTTCCTATATATAG
>CALAEK010000028.1 GCA_937890925.1 uncultured Riemerella sp. | reverse complement strand
ACTTAAGTCCTATAAATTAGTTAAAGAAGAAATCGAATATTATTTTTCTGTTGAGAATAAGGAAGAACTCAAAAAAGTAAAAAATATTTTTTCATCTTTTATTTATGGTAACTAAAATAGTTAAAATGCCTTCTGTTATTGATTTTTTTGCTACTTTTTGAAATATTTTCTTAGTTCTTTCACATACTCATCGCCTGTTTTTAAGCTGATGAATCCTGCCGAAGCACTATCAAAAATTTCCTTTGTTTTTTGTTCTTTTTTTATTTGATTTTCTTTAAAATTTTCCTGCCATCTGCAGTCAGATGTATTTACCCAAATCTGTTTTTCCGTTTCGCTGTCAGAGAGCAGAGCATAGCCGATATCAGGGATTTTGTTGTCTTTTTCATCAGAGATTTTCAGCCCTAAAATTTGGTGTTTTTTAGAAGCGGTTTTCAGTATTTTTTCTTGAAAATCATCATTAAAATCCGATAAAACGAAAAGAAAAGATTTCTTTTTGAAAACATTCATCATATATTCCAAAGCCTTGTCCAGATGGGTTTCGGAAGCGATGTAGTCAGATGAAATGATATCAGATATCATAGCCAAAAGGTGCTTTTTCCCTTTTTGTGGCGGGACGACTTTATAGACTTTATCCGCAAAGAGAATGAGTCCTACTTTGTCATTGTTTTTCAGCGCTGAAAAACCTATACTTGCGCAGATTTCGGCAACGAATTCCTTTTTTAGTGAAATTTTCGTTCCATAGTCCATAGATGCCGATATATCCACTAAAAGCATTATGGTCAGTTCCCGCTCTTCTTCCATCACTTTCACAAAAGGCTGTTGGAAACGAGCTGTTTTGTTCCAGTCTATTCTGCGGATTTCATCACCAAATTGGTAGTGTCTTATTTCGGCAAAAGTCATTCCTTGTCCCTTGAATGCAGAGTGATACGCACCCATGAAGGAGGCATCAGCCTCCCTGCGAGAGCGGATTTCTATTTGTTTTACTTTTTTTATAATATCTTTGATGTCCAGTCTGCTCATTATTTTGAAAGATGATAATGTCTTAGCTGATGTTCTTTCTGGCGTGCATTGCTGAAACAAGACACTCGTTTTAGATAGCCTATCACTCTGGTAGCGTGGTCTATATCTTTGGAATGACAGCTGCTGCACTCGTATAGAGTTCGTTTGTCTATGTGGTCACAGTCGTTACAGATGGTGATACGAATATTAAAACAAAAATAATTACACCCTGCTAATGCTGTGGCATTGAGTAATTTGAGGAAACCTTCTTTGTTTGGAGTTTCTTCTAAATTGAGATGAAGAGCCGAACCGCCATCCAGATATTGGATGATTTCTTTTCCATGAAGAATAATTTTATCTAAAACATTAATCTTCTCATTTTCAACAGGGTAGAAGTAGGAGTTGTAGCACTCACGAGGCGAGAACAATCCATCTTTTTTATCCCAAATAGCATTTTTTACACCGAGGTTTTCTGCTGGAACAAATTCCGTGTTGAACATATAGCCGTAGAGCTGTTTTGCTTTTTTATTTTCTTCGTAAATGATTTTAAGATAATGACTTACGAAATTTTTGTAATCCGTATTGTTGCTTGCCTCTATGCCCAGATATTCGGCGGCTTCCACCATTCCATTGATTCCGATGGTCAAAAATTGTTTATCCAAAGAGATAAAACCAGCATCATACACAGGCAGAAGTCCTGCCGCCTTGTATTCTTCGACTAATTTTCGGAAAGCAACTTGATATTTATGGATTTTTTGAATTTCTTTAGCAATATCTTTCTTTTGTTGAATTAGTCTATTGATATTCAGTGTAATAACATTGATAGAGCCTGTTGCCACGCCGCCAGCACCAAGTGAATAACTGAATGTATTATCGCTGATTTCGTTGCGCAGTCGGCAGCAAGAAGCTAAGCTGTCTGCACTCTCAGACTGATAAATGAAGAAAGAATTTCCCTCGCTGAGTTCCTCCGCACACATTTCCGCAAAATCACCATCCACAGGCTTAGTTCCATCTGTGAGCATGGCTGCGGTAACCACAGGGAAAGTCAAAATAGCTTTGGTTCTTTCGGCATTAAACCACTTCATAAAGAATTTTTGGAAACGAGAAAATCGCTCCCAGTCAGGGCGGGTCATATCAGGAAATACAAAATCGCCAAACATACTGTCAAAATAAGGCTTGTCATAAAGCGAGATATTCCAGAATACAGACTGATATCCACGCGCTGCCGCAGGCTGATTGATTGCGTAAACCACATGCTGTAAGTGGTTTTCTATAGTTTTGGTATTGGTTTCTAAATAGTTTTCGCCAAAATCTTTCGCTGCAAAGTGGTCAAAATAAAGCAAAAACTCTACCGTTGCCAAAGCTCCTGCAAACTGCGAACTTACCGCAAAAACTAAATTCACAAACTCACCGCAGAAACTCTCCAAATGCTTTGGTGCTCTACTTTCTCCGCCTATTTTCAGAAGTCCATCAAGTAGGAAAGGATACATACTGATGGACACGCAGTAGGGCTTCAGAGAGGTCTCGTCATGGACATAGATTTCGTGGTTTTCTATCTGGCGAACATACTCATTTGCAGTCTCTTCATCGAAAAGACTTGCGATTTTTCTGCGTACCAGTTCACGGTTGATTTGGATATTGATATCCTTATTGATTTCAGCCTCCATAGTTGCGATGTTTTTGGAGGTTACATTTGCGTTTGCATCTACGGAAGAAGCTGATGCGGCGTTACCTGCTTTGATGTAATTTTGGATAAAATCAATTTTCTTATTGATTTGTGAAGGTGTTAGACGAATCATGGTGTTAAATTTTTATGGTTTTACAAAATAATGATTTAGTAGTTTATTAGTTTTTACCTCTATAAATTTTTGATTGGTTTCAGGGCTGTCCAATCCGCCCAATTCCGCTATCCAAGGCCCTGTTTTCAGCCAAGTGAGATGGTTTTTAATCTCATCTGAAACATCTTCCATTCCTGTGTAAAGACAGGTATTTAGTCCGTTGTCTTCGGCTGTTTTTAGTTTGTTTATCAAATCTTCTTCCTCCCATTCGCCTCCCATGAAGAGGACGCAGGAAATCATACTTTTATATTTGTTTAAAAAATCAGCAAACAGCTCATCTGTCAAAATTTCTCCACTTCCGTTTTTCCATAAAAATGGCGAGTGGCAGCCTTCGCACCGCAGAGGACAGCCTGTGATACTGAAACAAAGGCTGATTTGCCCAGGGACTTCCTGCAGCACGACTTGTATGTCATGATAACGGAGCATTTTCCATTAAGGAGCTTGTATTTTGCTCAAAATTTTATCTATAATATTTTCTGCGCTGATGTTTTCTGCTTCAGCCTCGAAGGTAAGCCCTATACGATGGCGGAGAACATCTTTTGCGATGCTTTTCACATCTTCTGGAATCACGAAAGCCCTATTTTTGAGGAATGCCACAGCACGAGAGGCGATAGCCAAGTTGATAGATGCCCTCGGTGAAACTCCAAAACTGATGTAATCTTTCAGTTCTGCAAGTCCGTATTGCTCAGGATAACGGATCGCAAAAACCATATCAAGAATATATTTTTCTATCTTTTCATCAAGGTAAATCTGGTTGATGAGTTCCTTTGCTTCCGAGATGTTTTCCAGCGAAATTACTGGTTTTATCTTCGGCTGGTGGGCTGTAGCTACCATACGCATTACCTTTCGCTCGTCCTCAAAAGAAGGGTAGTCTATCTTGCATTTCAGCATAAAACGGTCGCTCTGCGCTTCTGGCAGGAGGTAAGTTCCCTCTTGGTCTATCGGGTTTTGAGTGGCTAAAACCAAGAAAGGTTTTGGCAGCGGCATGGTCTCATCGCCTATGGTTACTTGTTTTTCCTGCATGGCTTCCAAGAGAGCGGACTGCACTTTGGAAGGCGCACGGTTGATTTCATCCGCTAAAACGAAATTGGCGAAAATAGGCCCTTTTTTGACCAAAAAATCATTTTCTTTTACATTATAAATCATCGTCCCGATGACATCCGCAGGGAGCAAATCGGGAGTAAATTGTATTCTGGAAAATTCTCCACTTAAAGCCTCGGAAAGGGTTTTAATCGCCAAGGTTTTTGCCAACCCAGGAACTCCTTCCAGCAGGATGTGTCCATTTCCGAGAAGCCCGATGAGAAGGCGCTCCACCATGTATTCCTGTCCGATGATGGCTTTGTTGATTTCTTCCTTCAAAAGGGAAAAATAATGGTTCTGAACCTGTATTTTTTCAGTTAATATTTTTATTTCTTCTGCTTGATGTAATTCTGACATAATTGTTAAAATGAGTGGGTAAATTTCTAACAAAAATGTTTAATAATCAAAAAATAAGTATTAAAGTTTGTTAAAAAACGAATCTAGCCGACTCAATTTTGTTTAATCCAATTAAATAGATTATTTTTGGATTTTTAAACGGAAAAATAGAAGATGGATTATCACTTTGTGGCGCATCAGCAGATAAGGGAAAAACTGCGAAAGGTTCTTTTTTAAGTATTAATTGCTGAACAGACGAATAAAAGTTTATTTATTTTCTGCTTTCACCTATTTTTCAGGCTTTTCAAGGTAACTTATTGGTGTTTATCCTTTTTTATGAAGTTTTTTATTTAAATGCGACAGCAACTTTGCAACTTGGTTGCATTCTCTTTTATTTACTTTTGCATCGAAATTAGTAACAAATCTAAAAAACAATGAAAAAGAAACTAATAAGAATCGGTCTAACCTCTGTGCTGTTACTAGTAGCATGGTTAACAGAGCGTAACTGTAATCTACCGATATGGCAAATACTCATCATTTATCTTATTCCATATTTACTTATCAGCTACGATGTATTACACGAAGCTGTAGAAGGAATTATGGAGGGAGACCCTTTTGATGAGAATTTTCTTATAGCTGTTGCCACAATAGGAGCTTTCGTCGTGGGCTTTTTACCCAATGGCGAGCCTCAATTCTTAGAAGGTGTCTTCGTAATGTTATTCTTCCAAATTGGCGAATTGTTTGAACATTATGCTAAAGATAAAACTCGTGACTCCATTTCAGATCTAATGGATATACATCCAGACACAGCTAACGTTTTAAGAAATGGCGAATCAATCGTGGTAAATCCTTCTACTATTGCTGTTGGAGAAGTAGTTGTTATCAAACCAGGCGAAAAAATTCCGCTTGACGGAGAAGTAATTGAAGGTAGTTCAAGTTTAAATACGGTAGCACTAACAGGAGAAAGTGTTCCCAAGGATGTAGCATTTGGGGATTCTGTCATATCTGGTTGCGTAAATATATCAGGAGTATTGAAGGTGAAAGTGAATAAAACTTTCAGCAATTCTACTGCATCCAAAATTTTAAATTTAGTAGAAGAAGCAAGCGAAAGCAAATCAAAAAGCGAATCTTTCATTCGTCGATTTGCACGAATTTACACACCTATAGTAGTTATTTCTGCCCTCTTTTTAGCGTTTATTCCGCCATTTTTTGCTGCAAGCTATACTGATGCTTTATTTACTTGGCTTTATCGTGCACTTACATTTCTTATTGTAAGTTGTCCATGTGCTTTAGTGATTTCCATCCCTTTATCGTTCTTCTGTGGTATTGGTGGTGCTGGACACGTTGGTATTCTTATAAAAGGAGGCAACTATATGGAAGCATTAGCACGCATCAAAACAATTGTATTCGACAAAACAGGCACACTAACCCGTGGTGTTTTTGAGGTGGAATCCATTCATCCAAATAATATTTCAGAACAGGAACTCTTCCATCTTGCAGCCCATGTAGAGCAATATTCTACTCACCCCATTGCTACTGCATTATGTAATGCCTACAAAGACAACTCTTGTGATTGTAAAGTTGAAAACATAAAAGAGATTGCCGGTCAAGGTATTTCTGCCGAAATCAACGGCAAAAACATATGTGTAGGAAATGAAAAAATGATGAAATCAATTGGAGCAGAAATAGCAAATTGCGACAAATGTAATCACTTCAAAGGTACCATAATATATGTTGGGATAGACGGAGTATATGCTGGGCACATCATCATATCCGACCAAATAAAAACTGATTCTGCACACGCTATTACATCATTAAAGAAAGTGGGAATAGAAAAAACTGTAATGTTAACAGGTGACCACAAAGAGGTTGCAAACTTTGTATCTGAGCAATTAGGTATAGATGAGCATTATAGTGAACTAATGCCTGCCGATAAAGTTGAACATGTTGAACGCCTGCTTAACGAAAAATCGGCAAACAACACGCTTGCTTTTGTTGGCGATGGAATAAACGATGCTCCAGTATTAGCTCGAGCAGATATTGGCATAGCCATGGGAGCACTTGGAAGTGATGCAGCCATAGAAGCTGCAGATGTAGTTTTAATGGACGACAAACCTTCCAAAATTGTCAAAGCCATCGGTATTTCTCGTCGAACAATAGGCATTGCACGCCAAAATGCAATATTTGCTATTGGCGTTAAGGTTGCAGTACTTGCACTTTCCACCATTGGTATAGCAACAATGGGAATGGCAGTTTTTGCCGATGTAGGTGTTATGGTATTTGCCGTTTTAAATGCCACACGAGCTTTAAAGGTAAAATAAGTATATTCTTTTAACGCCACAAAAAGAATATGCCAATACAAAAAACAATATAATATATAAAATCAAAATCAAAAGCGAATGCCTTCATATTGCAATTTATGCTTTATGGGGACATTTTTTGTGCTTTAAAATCGCTTTATTCAATTTAAATAAGTACTTTTGCAAAAAATAAATAGACTTAATAAATGGTTATAACAATTTCAAAAAGGGTACTTTATCGAGAAACTTTAGATTACATCATGATTGCTATCGGGTGTATCTCTACAGCATTGGTTGGACCATATTTTTACTTCCAAACGACATTAGTACGGGTGGTGTAGCAGGTTTATCATCTATTGTGTTTTGGACATTCAATATTAAAGTTTCATATATCTACTTTTCTTTTGGAAACGCCTTTTGATGCTCTTTTTGTGGTTCCAGATGGATTTAATAATCATATTTTTTGGAATATAGCCCATTGTGTTGCCACGCAGCAGCTTTTACATTATTACCTTACAGGAAATGATTTTAGAGTAGACCAAAAATGGGTAGAACTCTATAAAAAGGGAACTTTTCCGTGTTTTGATGAAGAGGAGGAAGATGTAGAAAATTTGGCTTTTATATTAAAAGAAACTTCCAAATTGTTGGCTTCTGATTATGATGAAGGATATTTTGCTGAGTATAAAAATTATTCCACGAGTTTTAGATTAGAGTTGAAAAATATTGAAAATACCATTATTTATAATAATATACATGAAGGGATTCATCTCGGACATGTTATGGCTCAAAGAAAAATTTTATTAGGATAAAGAAAATGACAGATAAAAATCAAGATAAAAAAGATGACTTTATATTTGGTCTGCGACCAGTGATAGAGGCTATAGAGGCAGGAAAAACCATTGATAAAATTTTTATTCAAAATGGACTGCAGGGTGATATCATCACAGAACTGAAAAAACTACTCTCAAAGCACGGAATCAGGGCAAATTATGTCCCAGTGGAGAAACTAAACCGCTTTACCCGAAAAAATCATCAGGGCGTGGTGGCTTTCATCTCGGATGTTGCTTTTTATAAGGTGGAAGATGTTGTCCCACAGCTTTTTGAAGAGGGGAAAGTTCCGTTTTTATTGATTTTGGATAGATTGACCGATGTGCGAAACTTTGGGGCGATATGCAGAACCGCTGAATGCGTGGGCGTGGATGCTGTAATTATCCCAGATAAAGGGGCAGCGCCTATCAATTCTGATGCGATGAAGACTTCGGCAGGGGCACTATATAACATTAAAATATGTAAAGAGAAAAACCTTGCCCATACGGTGGACTATCTCCAGCAGTCGGGAATATTGGTTTATGCCTCTACCGAAAAGGCACAGAAATTGCTCTATGAGGTTGATTTTCGTGAGCCATGCGCCATCGTGATGGGTAACGAGGAAACGGGAATTTCTAAAGAAGTTCTCCACCACTCTGATGAAAAAATAAAACTTCCGATGCAGGGAAAAACCCAGTCGCTCAATGTATCCGTGGCTTGTGGAGCGGTGCTTTATGAAGCGGTAAGACAAAGATTAAGTTAAACTTTAAAATAATAATTATAAAATGATAAAGAGAATTTTAGCAATAGGAATCATAGGAATGACCCTTGCGGCATGTAGCCAAGATAAAAAATCAACTGAAAATACAGATAAAAAAACAACTGCAACTACTGAAAATGCGGAAAAAACAACCACAGAAGAGGAAAAAACGGAGTCAGTAGTAATGGCGATTTCGGATAGTGCGGGAGTTTATACGCAGAAATTTGTTTTGGAGAAAGGGAAAACTTATCCATTTTCTTCAACACAGAAAGAAATCCAAACCATCAAAGACCACACAGGAAAATCCATGAGCGGAACACAGGAAGTAGTGGATGAGAGAAATATAGTGGTGGAAAACTTTGAAAATGGTGTTTATGAGCTAACTCTGAATATTGTAGGAAAGAAAATGTCTTCTACAGCTGAAGGAAAAACAGTAGTAGTAGATACCAAAGCAGCGGCGCCGAAGGAAGAACAACTGAAAAACATTTGGAATATCAACAAGGTATTGGCAGGAAGCAAGTTTACCGTTAAAATGAAGGAAAATGGAGAAGTGATTTCTATTTCTGGAATCAATGACCTTTATGCAAAAATCGAGAAAGCTGTTTCGCCTCTAATCAAAGATGCAAAAGCTAAAAAGACTTTCATAGAGCAGTTTAAACAAGGTTTTAATGAAAAATTGATAAAAGAAGAATTCTCCAAAGGAATCAATATTTTACCTAAAAAAGGTGTGAAAATAGGAGAAAGCTGGACAGAAACGGACAATATCACTCCAGACGGAAAGGTGAAATCTTCTGTTACTTATACTCTCGCAAAGGTAGAAAATGGCATCGCGGAGATTTCTATAAAAGGAGGAATTCCTCTAAAATCTGAAAAACAGACTCAGCAGGGAGTTACTGCTACTATAAGTATAGAAGGAACTCAGCAAGGGAATATCACGATAGACCAAAATACAGGATGGATTAAAAAATCTAGCCTTAATATCAAAACAACCAACAAACAGAGCATGACAGATGGAAAACAGACAGAATTCGTCACTCAAACCTCTGACAGTACAATTACAATAAACTAAATTGTTATGGGAAAACTGATAGCATTTATTTTATTTTGTTTTATATGTTATTTGATTTTGCAATTTATCAGAAGGTCTGTGTTTTTTAAGTTTTATAAAGCTGCAAATGCACAGCAGAGAGAATATCAAAATCAAAGGAATAACAGCAGTTCTGCATCTAAAAAGGAATTTAAAAAAGATATAAAATGGGATGCAGAAACCGTAGATTACGAAGAAGTGAAAGATTAGGTTTAATCTAAAAAATGATAAGAAAGCATAGGATAAAACGAGTTATCTTATGCTTTTTTCGTTTTTAAAAACAGCAAAATTTTTCTTTTTTGTATAATGTTTTATAAAAATCCATATTAAAATAGTATTTTTGGGCAGATTTTTTAAGTTTTAAAACTATGTTTAAAGAGAATAAAAATATTTTTTATATAGCAGGAAGCCTTATTTTGTTCATTGCTATTGCCTTGATTTATACTAATCCTGTTTTCCAAGGAAAAGAGATTATACAGCATGATATAGTCCAGTATAAAGGTGGTGCAAAGGAACTTTTAGACTATCGTGCGAAGAATGGCGAGGAAACCTACTGGAGTGATGCCATGTTTGGCGGGATGCCTACCTATCAGACGGGAGCGCAGTTTCGTGGAGATGTTATAAAATATGTGGATAATGCTCTGAATTTCCTGCCGAAACCAGCTAACTATTTGTTTTTGCTTTTTGCTGGTTTTTTCCTGCTTGGGATGACCGCCGTTAGAAACTGGAAATACGCTCTTTTGGGCGCTACATTTTTCGGGCTGTCTACTTATTTTTATATCATTATAAGCGCTGGGCACAATGGGAAAGTGCATACTATCGCTTATTTTGCGCCGCTTTTGGCAGGGATTTTACTGGTTTATATTAGGAAAAAATATCTTTTGGGATTTGTTGTAACGGCTCTGTTCATGGGCTTACAGATAGCGGCGAACCATTTTCAGATGACATATTATCTTTTCATTGGGATAGGATTTTTATTTCTTTCCGAATTGATAAGAGTTTTGCTCAAAAAGAGCGATTGGAAGCATTTTGGAATTTCTTCTGGAGTTTTGGCTTTGGCTTTTCTTTTGGGAATAGGTATGAACTCTCAAAGACTCTTGGCAAATAGAGAATATGCGGAGGAAACTGTGAGAGGGAAACAAATTTTAGAAGATGAAAAACAAAATCACGCTTCCAAAGACGGCATGAATAGGGATGCTATGCTGATGTGGAGCTACGGAAAATTAGAAACTATAAATATCTTTATCCCAAGGATTTACGGAGGTTCTTCCCAAGAAAAAGGCTCTGACAGAATAATGCAGAATATTCAGGATTTGGTGCAGGAAAATGCTACTTCACAGGAGGAAGTGGATAACATCGTGAAAGGTTTTTCCAGTCCTACTTACTGGGGCGAACAGCCTGGTACAGCGGGACCTGCCTACCAAGGAGCTGTGGTCTGTTTCCTTGCTTTTTTAGGGTTTTTCTTTGCTCCTAAAAAATATAAATATTGGATTTTAGGGGCTTCTGTGCTTACAATTATGCTTGCGTGGGGGAGCAACTTCCTGATTGTTAGTGATTTGTTTATTGATTTTGTTCCGTTGTATAATAAATTCCGTGCGCCGTCTTCTATTTTGGTGGTTGTGGAGCTTTTATTCCCGCTCATCGCTATTGTAGGGCTTTATTCGTTTTTTAACAATAAAAATCTGATAACTGAATACAAGCAAAAAGTATTGATGTATGCAGGAGGAGGAGTGCTGGCGTTCTTACTTTTGATGCTGATTTTTGGGAAATCTTTACTTGGATTTTATACTGAAACGGAGAAAAGATATCTTCCACCTTATATCCTTGATTATCTGATAGATGAAAGATATGGAATGTTTAGGGAAGACAGCATAAAAGCCATTTTTTATGTGGGAGCTGTGCTGGGCGTTTTGTTTTTAACGATGAAACAAAAATTGACTCAAAATATAGCGCTTATCATCATTGGGGCGGTTAGCTTCTTTGATTTATGGTCAGTGAATAAGCGATATTTGAACAATGATAATTTTGTGGATAAAGAATTTGTACAAGAGCCTTTCGTTACTGAAGTGTCTGATTATCTGATAGAAAAAGCAGGAGATAATACCGAAGTGCAGAGGTTGCTCGCTCAAGCAGAAATGAATAAAACGCTTTCTATTTTGACAGAGAAAGACAAAGGACATTATAGGATTTTCAATTCTATTACAAGTCCTTTCAATGAAACTACGACATCTTATTTCAAATCTTCTGTTGGTGGTTATCATGCTGTAAAACTGCGCAGGTATGATGATTTGATTAACCAATATTTCTCTGTAACGGACAATAAGAAAACGCTGAATATTCTTAACATGCTGAATACCAAATATATCCTGCTTAGTTCTCTACAAGAGCCTAGGGCTGAAATCAATCCTAATGCAAATGGAAATGCTTGGTTTGTATCTGATATTCAGTTTGTTAAAACTCCAAATGAGGAAATAAAAGCTGTGGGCGAAATTGATAATAAGAAAACGGCTGTTGTTTCAGTGGAAGACCAAAAATATTTTGAGGGAAAAAACTTGCAGAGCGACAGCACGGCGGTGATTGAACTGAAAAATTATCAGCCTAATCAGTTGGAATTCAAAACTCAGTCAAAAACTCCTCAGTTGGCAGTATTTTCAGAGATTTATTACCCGAAAGGCTGGAAAATGCTTCTCGATGGTAAGGAAGTCCCTTATATCAAAGCAAATTACCTGCTCAGAGCTGTATTTGTTCCTGCTGGAAATCATGAAGTTAGAATGGTCTTTGAGCCAGAAGTTATCGAAAAAGGGAAGGTAATTTCCATGAGTGCATTTGGAATATTCCTGCTGCTGAGTGTGGGTGGATTTTTGAAATTTAGAAGAAAAAATACAAAATAGAATTATGGATAATTTTGAGATTACAAAAGTAAATAGTAATGAAATTACTTCTTTGCAAAAAGTAGGAAGACAAACCTTTTTTGAAACTTTTTCCCAAACTAATACGGAAGAAAATATGCAAAAATATTTGGAAGAAAGCTTTTCTTCTGATAAACTTTTGGGAGAGCTGAATAATCCTGATTCTCTATTTTATTTTGCAAAATATAATGATGAAATAGTAGGTTATTTAAAACTGAATTTTGGTCATTCTCAAACAGAATTAAATGATAATGAAGCGCTTGAAATAGAACGAATTTATGTTTTAAAAGATTTTCAAGGAAAGAAAATAGGGCAAAAATTATATGAAAAAGCTGTAGAAGTAGCCAAGCAAAATAAAGTGAAATATATTTGGCTTGGAGTTTGGGAAAAGAACCAAAAAGCCATCGATTTTTATGAAAAAAATGGATTTGTGCCGTTTGATAAACATATTTTTGTTTTGGGGGATGATGAGCAGACTGATATAATGATGAAAATGGAATTGTAATAAAAACAATGAGTTATAAAAAAATCCTTATCATCACTTATTATTGGCCTCCTGCGGGTGGGCCAGGGGTTCAGCGATGGCTGAAATTCACAAAATACCTGCCGGAATTTGGCTGGAAACCCACGGTTTTCATTCCAGAAAATCCATCTTATCCGCTTTTGGATGAGAGTTTGACTAAGGATTTATCTCCTGATTTGGAGACAATTAAAACTAAAATTTGGGAGCCTTACCAGCTTGCCGAAATATTTAGTAAAAAGAATAAAAAATTTAAGTCAGGGCAGTTTGATATTGGTGAAAACCAGTCTTTTATGTCCAAGTTATCTATTTTTATCAGAGGCAATTTTTTCATTCCCGATGCCCGAGTTTTTTGGGTAAAACCTTCCGTAGAATATTTGAAAAAGTATTTAAAGGAAAATCATTTTGATGCTTTGGTGACCACAGGGCCGCCTCACAGCCTTCATTTGATAGGTTTGGAGCTTAAAAAATATTTTCCAAATCTGAAATGGATTGCAGATTTTAGAGATCCATGGACGGAAATTTCGTATTACAAGCATCTTAAACTGACAAAATGGGCGGACAAAAAGCACCGAACTCTGGAAGAAAAGGTCTTTAAAAATGCAGATATTACCCTTGCTACAAGTCCCACAGATGCTGAAAATTTTAGGAAAAAAGGCGCAAATGCAGTCTGTATAACCAACGGATTTGATGAAAACGAGCTGTTTGCAGAAAAATCCAAAACGGAGAAATTTACTTTGAGTTATATTGGAGTTTTGGAACAGCTTAGAAACCCTGAAAACCTTTGGGAAATCCTGAATGCTTTGGTAGAGGAAAACGAACATTTTTCAAAAGATTTTGAGCTGAAATTTGTAGGCAGGATAGATGATAAAATTTTACAGCAGATAGAATCTTCTGCTCTTGGAAAAAATGTAAATCTATGCGGTTATCTTTCTCATAATAGGGCTGTTGAGGAAATGAATAATTCGGATATTCTGCTGATTACAAACTTTGACCGAGATTCTTCCAAGGGAATCATTCCAGGGAAATTATTTGAATATCTGGCTGTTGGGAAAAAGATTGTTTCCTTTGGCCCAAAGGAAAGCGATGTAGCCGATATTCTGAAAGAAACAGGCTCTGGTAGGCATTTTGGATATGCTGATAATCAGGAAATTAAAAACTATATTTTAGAAATCTATCAGCAATGGAAAGCTGGGAATTTGGAAGCCAACCAGCAAAGTGTCCAGCAGTATTCCAGAAGAAATCTCACGAAAAAACTTTCAGAAATTTTATAAAATAAAAAGTGAAGATGCATATGCATATGCATCTTCACTTTTATTATGAAAGTTTAATTATTTTCAATTAAAACTTATTTTCCACATGTGCGGCATTTAGTAGGAAATTGTGCATGTCTGTATTTCTGACAAATGATTTAAGATTCTCACTTCCAGGGCCATACATCGCTAGCTCTGTGTAGTCAGAAGAGTGGTCCATACTAATCCAGCCGACAGAAGTGTATGCTTTCTGCATCTCTGCTAAAGCTCTGAAAGGCAGATTTTTATGGTTGTATAGTCCATCTTCTTTTTTAAGATTGTTGTAATAAGAAAGAAGTTCTTTCGCCTGTTCATCAGTTACAGCAAAACCTCCGCAAGCCTCCGCTATTCTGTCTTTTACGAAAGAAGTGCTGCTAGAAGCATGTATTCCTTGTAAAATCCAGTCATTAGAGTGGATGAATTTTTGTAAGTGGTCAAAATTGTCATTGGTTTTACCTCCATAAATCAGCCCAGGGTTGGCATTTCCGTGGTCACTGGTAATAACTACCAATGTGTTTTTATCATTTTTAGCGAAGTCCATTACCACTTTTACAGCTTCATCAAAGGCAATTTGGTCAAATAATAGAGCTGCAATATCGTTTCCGTGTGCTGCCCAGTCTACTTTTCCGCCTTCTATCTGTAGCGCAAAACCATTTTTGTGGTCTTTCATCTGGTCTATTGCCTTTTGTGCCATTTCCGCAAGGCTAGGGATGTTTTTTGATGCTTTTTCATCGCGTAAATGATCTACTGTATAAGGCACAGCATCTTCATCAAAAGTTCCTAAAATAGGCTTGTTTTTAGGAGCATTGAGCATTTCTGATTTTGTTTTTGCGATGGTATATCCTTTTTTCGCAAATAAATCAAAAACATCTTTTTTATCCTTTCTTTTGTCTTTGTCAAAGTATTGGCTGCCACCTCCCATCATCACATCAAAGTTTAGCTCTGCGTACTGTTCAGCGATGTGGTCCATAGCGTTTCTTCTTTTGCTGGTAACACAAAATCCTGCTGGTGTAGCATGAGTGATAGGAACCGTAGTTACACAGCCTACTTTTTTTCCAGCCTTTTTGAACTTCTGAAGAATAGGCATGTTTTCTTTTCCGTTAGGGCTTACATTTAGGCTTCCATTATTCACACGGACACCGCCTCCCCAAGAGGAACTTGCTGCTGCTGAGTCTGTTACGATAGCATTAGCAGAGGCCATATCCATCAATGCTCTTTGGACAAGATTATCTTCGTAAAGTCCCACCCAGTTGGAGCTTTGACCATTTTTTCTTTTTAGGTAGATGTCTGCCATTATCATCGTTCCTACACTCATCCCATCACTTACCATGAAGATGATATTTTTGGCTTTTCTGCCA
This sequence comes from uncultured Riemerella sp., assembly GCA_937890925.1. Lineage (GTDB taxonomy): Bacteria > Bacteroidota > Bacteroidia > Flavobacteriales > Weeksellaceae > JABCPE02. The sequence goes on along the minus strand of CALAEK010000028.1, from coordinate 910 downwards.
CGGAATTCTTCTTTTATAGTGTTTGCTTTTGCTCCGAAGGGAGTTAGTAGCATTCCGCCTAAAGCAGCTAATGAACCTGTTTTCAGAAAGTCTCTTCTTTTCATTTTGATTTAGTATTTAGAAATGAATTTTGTGCAAATATAAGGAATAAAATAGATGAATTTATTTTTTGAGCCAAAAAAGATGTTTTGATTTAATGATTCAAAAGTAAAGATGCTACTTTTCTGAAAATTGATGATAAAAATCATATCGTAAATTAGCAAGAAAATAAAAAATAGTATTACTTTTGTGCCATAATTTTTTAAAAAGATAACATAAGTTTAAATTTTATAATTCAATTATGAACAAAAAAGTATTATTAGTGTCAAGTTTGTTAATATCCTTAATGGGATATTCACAGACTGTGAAAGGTAGGGTAGTTCAGCATGACAATCCCGTTTCTAATGCCAGCATTATACTAAAAAAGGGGGACAAAGAAATGACCTCTATGACCGATGCTTCGGGTTTTTTTAATGTAACACTTACGGAAGGAGGAAATTACACTATCAGTATCGTAGCAGAGGGAGCAAATCCATTGGAAAACCAAATTACGGTGGAGGATAATGGAGTTTTGGATTTAGGAGATGTGATTGTTTATCAGATGGTTACATCACAACCTGTGGTTGAGGAAAAACCTGTAGTTGAGCAACCTACAGAACCAACAGAACCTGTTGTAGCAAAAAATACTACAGATCCTAACGAACCACAAGATGAGGAAGAAGATGGAAAAGTAAAAAAACTACAAACTGTAGAAATCATAGGAAGAGCAAGAAAGGACTATAATAGTGATTATTCTTTCTCTGCTTCTAAAATCGCTCTAAAAAACATGGAAGTTTCCCAAGCGATAACTACCGTGACTAAAGAGCTTATC
>CALAEK010000027.1 GCA_937890925.1 uncultured Riemerella sp. | reverse complement strand
ATATAAATATTTGACATATAAATCATTAGCTTCTTTGACACTAATTTTATATTTCTTTTCTTGGACAATTTCCTCAGAATACGGAAAAACCTCATGGTTTTTTAAGTAATTCTCACTTGGATTACAACCTAATAACAATGTAATAAGTGGTATTTTAATAATTATTTTTTGCATTTTATTATATTCTTATACTTTTTTCTCCAAAATCTATTTTTTGTATTCAGAAACAGGAATAATTTCTCCAGAAACAGGATCTAAAATACGAACATCCTCTTTGTTTTCTTTGTTCACATAAAAAATATGATAAGTTTCAAAACGAGCATCCGAGTTGTAGCCCACCGTTATCTGATAAAACGGCTTTTTCTCGATAAGATATTCTTCTGTAATAAACGAAATTCCATGTTTTCCATTAGTTATTTTATCGATATGTTTTGATGCTTCCTGCACCATCGGCAGGGCTAAAACTTGGGCTTCAGCCTCTTCCTGTGTATATTTTTTGGCTGGCTGATGACACGAAAAAACAAGAAATGCAAGGACTAAAAAAATACTTTTTTTCATTTTTGATTAATATTCATTAAAATACTTTTGAATCTGCTTCCAATCTTTGGTTTTAGTAAGCGTCAGCATGAGCAGAACTCTGGATTTCTGCGGATTGAGCGATTGTGAAGCCACAAAATGATATTTCGCATCCTCCACTTCTGCATCTAGTGTCGTGGCACCTGTGGGAACCCGCGAGGAACGGACAATCTGAATACCCTGTTTTTGGGCTTTTACAGCCAAATCAAAATTAGTATGATACAAATTCCCATTCCCTACACCAGCGTAAATAATTCCGTCATATTTCGCATCGATAAAGGCTTTCATCGGAAGTTCCGAAGCATTGGCATAGCCATAGACTATCCCTACTTTTGGCAGGGAAGTGAGCGAAGCTACATCAAAAACTGATTTTGTAGTATGTAGATTTTGAGGCGTTTTGCTAAAATATACTTTTCCATTATGAATATAGCCTATTTTCCCAGAATTCGCTCCTGTAAAGGTTTCCACAGCGGTCGTATGGTGTTTTATCACATCTTTCGCATCGAGGATATTTTCATTCATCACTACGACTACACCTTTATTTCCTGTGTTTTTATCAGCTGCCGCGACCACAGCATTATACAAATTAAGCGGCCCGTCTGCACTGATTCCCGTGGAAGGGCGCATAGCACCGACCATCACTACTGGTTTAGGACTATGAACCGTAAGATTCAGGAAATAAGCCGTTTCCTCCATCGTGTCTGTTCCATGGGTAACCACTACTCCATCATAACCCTCCTTGTTTAGGATTTCGTTTATTCTTTTTGCTAATTTGAGCCAAATTTCATCATTCATATCTTGAGAGCCTATTTTCACTAACTGCTCGCCACTTACTTGGGCTACTTGGTGAATTTCTGGAACGGCCTGTAACAGTTCATCAATGCCCTTTGCTCCTGCTTTGTAACTGCTTTCGGTAGAGGATTTACTCACTCCAGCAATGGTTCCGCCTGTGGCTATGATTCTGATTTTCGGTTTTTGTGCAAAAAGCAAAGCCGAAATTTGAAGAATAAAAATTAAAATTATTTTAGATTTTAGTTCCATGAAGATATTTGATTTAATTGGGTAAATCTAATCAATATTTTTAATTCTAAAAATAGATTTTAACCTTTTCAAATATTTTTTAATACTTTTGCTTCTTAATCATTTTTTTTAAATGCTGAATTCTAAAAAATTATTGCTTACAGGAGCTCTATTTATGGGGCTGTCCTCTTATGCACAAGAAGACGAAGACAATACAGATGGTTCTAAAAAAATAGAAGCCGTAGTCATCTCTAAAAAGAAGAAAAAGTATAAAAATCCAGCTCATGAGATTTTAGCAAAATTGGTTGCAAAAAAACACATCAACAATCCTGACAACCTAAAATCATACTTCTCTGAAAACCAGTCCCGTATGGAGATAGCATTTAGCAGTCTTGGGGATAAGTTTCAGAATACAAAGGTCTACAAGGATTTGAAAAAGGTAATGGAATCTTCCAAAGACAGTCTGGGGAATGATGTGGCGCTTCCTATTTTTATTACAGAAAATATTTCGGATTTTTATTATCAAAAAAGTCCTGAAAAGCGCGCCGAAATCATCAAAAAAACTAAAGTAGACGGAGTCGGAATAGAGGACAATGCCATGTTTTCCCAGCTAATGAGTTCTACTTTTATCAAATATAATTTCTACAATAATTATATTCATATTTTAGACAAAAACTTCATCTCGCCACTGAATGATAATTTTACTTCAAACTATGATTTTGAGCTGGTGGACAGAGATTTTCAGGTGAATGAAAATGGATATTATAAAATCAATTTTAAGCCTAAAAGAGCCTCTGATTTGGCTTTTGAAGGGACTTTGCTGATTTCGCACAGCAACTATTCACTTTTCAGAATTACAGCGAAAATAGGTTCTGCGGCGAACCTGAACTTTATCAACAATATCGTAGTAGACCAAGAGCTTGAAGAAGTGGGCGATTCTGAAATACACATGCCTGTAAAGTCCCTCGTTACGCTGGAAACCGCGAAACTGGGCAAAAACGGAATGGCAGGGATTTTAAAATACCATGTTTCGAGCAAAAAAATAAAAATCAACCAAGATTTTGACCCAAAAATATTCAGCAAACCCATCACTGTCTTGCCTAATGCAAACGACAAAGATGAGCAGTACTGGGAAAAGAACAGGCATGAACCGATAACGGAAAGAGAACAAAAAGTCTATGCAATGATAGATGAAGTCAAAAATCTCCCTTCGGTGAAATCTTATATAGATGTTTTGGAAATTATCCTAAGAGGCTATTATGAGGCAGGAAAAGTGGATTTAGGACCAATACTCTACACAGCTGGATATAACGATGTGGAAGGATTCAGGCTAAGAGCAGGATTTAGAACCAATCATAAATTCAGCAAAAAATGGATTTTCAGCGGATATTTGTCTTATGGATTTAAGGACAAAGAGTTAAAATACGGCGGTGGTATAGATTACATTATTTCGCGAGACCCATGGACACAAGTGGGAATTTCTGCCCTGCATGATTTAGACCAAGTGGCACTGCAATATGGTAATTTCTTACTTAAGAAAAATGCGATTTTTGATGCATTTTCCAAAAATGGTGACATGCTGATAAGAAAACCTTTCTGGAAGAATAATTATGAAATCTATTTTCAGCGGGATTTTGTAAACTCTATCACTCAGAGGTTTACCCTTAGACATTCTACCTTTGACCCATTGTTTGATTTAGCTTATACCAACTACACGGATGAGCATGGGAATGTTTTTAATAATTTCAAGACCACTGAAATGATTTCTGAAACTCAGTGGAAAATGGGAAGAAAAGCCCTGCAGTCCGATAAAAACAAGCAGGTAACGGTGAATAACAATTTTACTCCTACGGTTACTTTCAGGCTTACTCACGCCTTTAAGGGAATTATGGGAAGTAATTTTGAATACAATAAAATTTATCTAAATGTCCAGCAAAAAATCCCTATGGGTATTTTAGGACAAGGGAACTATTCCCTCACAGCAGGGATTATCCCAGACCGAGTTCCTTTTCCTCTTTTGGAAAACCATTTAGGAAATGAGTTTGTATTTTACAACAGAAATTCATTTAACATGATGCGTTTCTTCGAATTTACAAGTAACAGATTTGTTTCCCTGCAATATACTCAATACTTGGAGGGATTGATTACCAACAGGTTACCTCTAATTAAAAAATTAAATTGGAGAAACCACCTGACTTTCAATTATTTGATAGGAGATTTGGAGGAAAGATTCAACGCAAATGGAGCGTTAAATGGTCTAAATGGAAAGCCTTACATAGAAGTTGGCTATGGTTTTTCTAATATTTTTAGGTTTTTACGAGTGGATTTTGTGCATAGACTTACTCATTTGCACAATACCAGTTCCGTTTTCGAAACTAATCCGCCTAAATTCAGCATAAAAGTTTCGGCTCAAATAAGATTATAATTTAGAAAAATGCAAAAATACCTTGAACTTAATATAAAAATAGAACCGCTCCAGCCGTGGAACGAAATCCTGATGGCGGAGCTGATAAACATTGGTTTTGACAGCTTTACGGAAGAGAATGACGGTATTCTGGCGTATGTTCCAGAGGAGTCTTTCAGCGAAGAGGAACTAAAAAATCTTTGGCTGCTAAGCCATGATGAAGTCAAAATTTCCTACACCATTCAGGAAATGCCCAATATCAACTGGAATGAGGAATGGGAAAAGAATTTTTCGCCCATAAATGTGGAAAACAAAGTCCTTATCCGCGCAGAATTTCACGAAAGCCAAAACACGCCGTATGAAATCATCATTCAGCCCAAAATGTCCTTCGGAACGGGGCATCACGCCACTACTTACCTGATGATTCAGCAGATGCTGGATATGGATTTCAGCGGTAAAAAAGTGCTGGATATAGGCTGTGGAACTTCTATTTTAGCAATTTTTTCAAAGTTAAAGGGCGCAGAGGATGTTTTAGCCATTGACATTGATGAATGGGCAGTAGAAAACTCCAAAGAAAATGCGGAAAGAAACCAAATGAATTTCCGAATAGAACAAGGAACAGCGGAAAATCTGGGTAAGGAAAATTTTGATATAATTTTAGCAAATATTAACCGAAATATTTTGATTTCAGACATTCCTACTTATGTTTCGGTTTTGAACAGCGGCGGAAAACTCCTGCTTTCAGGGCTTTGCTTCTTCGATGTCAATGACATTTTGGAAGTCTGCACAAAGCATGATTTAGTTCTGAAAAACCAAGTTCAAAGAGAAGAATGGGTAAGCCTTCTTTTAGAAAAACCTTAATCTAAATAAAATGCAAACAGTCTTATTACCAATATTTTACCTCCCTCCTATTTCTTGGTTTTCTGAGTTTTGTAATTCGGAAAATCAGATTATTTTGGAGCAGGAGGAACACTTCCCAAAACAGACTTACCGAAATAGAGCCTGTATTTTTGGGGCAAATGGAAAACTGCCTTTGATCATCCCAATAAACCACAACGGGAAAAGAGCTTTCCGAGATATAGAAATATCATATTCCGAAAGATGGCAGGCGCTCCACTGGAAATCAATAAAAACGGCTTATCAGTCTTCTCCTTACTTTGAATTTTATGAAGACCAGCTGAACAAAGTTTATGAAAATCAACCGAAATTTTTAATTGATTTCAACCTAAAAAGCCTGGAAATTCTTCAAAAATTATTGAAAACTGACCAAAGTTTTTCATTAACCGAAGAATACATCAAAACGCCTTCGGCAAAGGATTTTAGGGAAAGTTTTTCAGCAAAAATAGAACCTGTCTTCCAGCAGGAGGAATATTATCAGACTTTTTCTGATAAACTGGGCTTTATCAAAGACCTTTCTGTCGTGGATTTGCTCTGCAATCTAGGGCCAGAGGCTGCTTCTTACCTAAAAAATCATAGAAATGAATAAGAAAATTATTTTTCCGCTGATTTTCTTGGGACAGCTGTTCGCTGCACAGAGTTTTAAAATCATTCCTTTGGGCGTTTTTGGTGGAATAGACGAAAGCAATCTTTCTTCTTATCTCATCTCTGAGCCGAGCAAAGAAGCATATCTGGCTCTGGATGCTGGAACTATCCATACAGGGCTGAAAGTTTATTTACAAAAAAATAGAAAAAAAGAAAGTCCAGAGCAATTTTTGAAAGAGAAAATCAAGGGATATTTCATTTCGCATCCGCATTTTGACCATAGTTCAGGGCTGGTTATCAACTCGCCTGAGGATTCTAAAAAGAACATTTATGCAGCAGAATTTGTGATAGAAGCCCTCAAAAAACATCATTTTTCTTGGGAAGCTTGGGCTAATTTTGCCAATGAAGGCGAAAAACCTATTTTGGGAAAATATACTTATAAAAAGCTGAACACAGATGAATGGACAAGTGTGGAAAATACTGATTTACAGCTGAAAATGTATTATCTAAGTCACACAGGGAAAAATCTAAGCTCTGCGGCGCTTGTAAAAAACTCTGAAAATCAATACTTTGTATATCTCGGAGATACAGGCGCAGATAGAATCGAGGGAACCGAGCAGCTTGCCGATTTATGGAAAGCCATCGCTCCGATTATCAAAGAAAAAAGGCTGAAAGGCATCGCTATAGAATGTTCTTACAGCAACGAACAACCTGAAAACCACCTATATGGACACCTTACTCCTCGCCTATTGACAGAGGAAATGGAAAACTTGGAGAAACTTGTCGGCAAAGAGGGATTGAAAGATTTAAATCTCATCATTACCCACATCAAACCTAAGAAAAACATTCATCAAAAAGTTAAAACTGAGTTAAATGTTTTGTATAAAAAAGGGATAAAAATTATCTTTGCTGAACAAGGAAAAGTAATTAATTTATAAATAACAAATTTAAAATGAAAAAAGTACTCATTGCCGCGGCGTTTTTAGCGTCTTTTAGTTTTGCTTTTGCACAAGACAAAATGCAGGACAACGATTTAAAAACTTGGTATCACAAGGATTTTTCAACTACCAATGTTTATGGTGTTAATACCAATAATGCTTACAAGTTCTTAGAATCCAAAGGATTAAAGCCAAGAACTGTTGTAGTAGGAGTTTTGGACAGCGGTGTGGAAGTAGATCACCCAGGGCTGATTAACAACATGTGGAAAAACCCAAATGAAATCCCAAACAATGGTATAGATGACGATAAAAACGGCTATGTGGATGATATCTACGGATGGAACTTCATCGGTGGAAAAACAGCTGATGTAGATGCTGATAACCTAGAAGTGACTAGAATGGTTAAAAAATATCAGCCGATATTTGAAGGGACTGATTCTGCTAAAAATAAAGCTAATCAGGCAAAAATGCCAGAGGAATATGCTATGTACCAAAAGTCTAAAAAATTATTTGATGAAAAAGGTTCAGAAGCTAAACAATATTATCAGTATTTTTCTGGGTTTAATAACGCTATCCCAAGTATCATAAAAACTCTAAATGGAAAGACTTTAACTAAAGCGAATTTAGCAGCTATAAAACCTGCTTCACAAGAAGACAGTAGAAACTTGCAGATTTTAAATTCTCTTGTTCAAGAGGCTGAAAATGTAGGAAAAACTCCAAAAGAAGTTGAAGAATTATTGAAAAAAGAGGTTGAAGGTGCTCTAAAACACTACGAATCTCAGGCTACAAAACATTACAACCTTGATTTTGACCCAAGAAAAGAAATCGTAGGGGATAATTATGACAATTATAATGAAAAACACTACGGAAACAACCACTATGAAGGACCTGATGCATCTCATGGAACGCATGTTTCTGGAATCATCGCAGGACTTCCTCACGGAAATGAAGTTCAGTATGGTGTAGCTCATAAAGTGGCTAAAATCATGACTGTAAGAGCTGTTCCAGATGGAGATGAAAGAGATAAAGATGTTGCTAATGCTATCAGATACGCAGTAGATAATGGAGCTAAAATCCTTAACATGAGTTTTGGTAAGGCTGTATCTCCAGGGAAAAAACATGTTTGGGAGGCTATGAAATACGCTGAGAAAAAAGGTGTTCTTCTAGTAAAAGCCGCAGGAAATGACAACCAAAACATCGCAGAAAATGAGTATTTTCCTACTAATTTTATGAAGCAGTCAGACGAAAAACCATTCATTAGCAATATGATAGTGGTAGGTGCTAGCACAAACAGCAGCCAAAATCTAAGAGCTAGATTCTCTAACTACAATGGTAGAATGGTAGATGTTTTCGCACCAGGGCAAGAAATCTACTCTACTGTTCCAGATGCTAAATACGAATACCTACAAGGAACTTCTATGGCATCTCCAGTGGTAGCCGGTGCGGCAGCTGTGCTTTGGGCATATATGCCAAGCCTTACTCCTCAGCAGATAAAAGAAGCATTAGTAAAAACAGTAAATAAATCTACTGTAAATGCAAATGTAGATTCTAGTGCAAACTTTGACCAGATTTCAGTTGCAGGCGGAGTAATAGACCTTTACAAGGCAGCTCAATATGCTTATGACAATTTTTACAACAAAAAAGGTGTAAAAGCAAACAAAAAAGCAGCTAAGTCAAAATAATAATTAAATAGAAAAAACGCTTCCAAAATTAGGAAGCGTTTTTAATTTTAAATAAACACCACCATTTCAGTGGTGTTATTTTGTTTTCTAATTAATTGGAACTGAATAGAACCAGTTTTCATACCAAGTTGTTCCATATACCTGGCTAGCAGATGTGTTATATTCAAAAGCACTTCTGATAATATTAGGAACATCACTCTGTAAATTCAGATATAATGTTTGATAGGAATTAGTGTTATTATTATAAATAAAATTCCCTACTAATTCATAATCATGCTCTAAATACGGATGGAACATTGTGTAGACAGGTTTTTCATTAGTGTAACCATTATTTGCTCCTACATCTTTCAGTCCCACATAGACTCTAGTATAGGCTTTTGTAGGGTAAGGCACTTGAGAACTCAATATGTGAAGTTTTACAAAAACCATGTTTGTCCCAGGTTTCACGACCACAGTAGCGATTTTATTCCAACGCGAATTCCCTAATCTCACTCCTGCATTCCATGTAAATCTTCCTACAGCAGGCGCTCCTTTGAATAATTCTACATCTTTCCAAGTTCCTACACCATTAGCATCACTGGTAAGCACTTTACCTGCTCCTTGGTTAGTATCTACTATCTTGATAGCATTTGGTCCATTAGCTACGATATGGACTTTAGAATCAGGTTTATATGTTCCTATACCTATATTAGGACTTCTGTTATGTCCATTTTTGTATCCTAAGATAATGGAATTATCTTTTCCTGTACTTGGAGTAAAGTCAGAGGCATTGATACCATTTCCTATTACTATTACATTTTCTAATTCTGCAGTATTGATAGGAGGGAAATTAGCGTTTCCTATATGTACATTATAATCACTTCTTATCCACTCTCCTGCTCCATTACCAAAAGCTATATTACTACTACCTGTGACATTGTTTTTAAGGGCGTTTACTCCTTGTGCATTGTTATGCTGACCAGTAGTATTACTGCTAAGTGCAGAAGTTCCAAGGGCTATATTGTAGTTTCCATAAGTGTTATTCTCCAATGTTTTATACCCTAATGCTATATTATTATGAGACGCAGTAGCTTTACTTAAAGGATAATGTCCAATAGCAATATTGTTTGTCCCTGTAACATTGGCAAGTAGTGCACTGTCTGTCTCTTATACACATCTCCGAGCCCACGAGACTA
>CALAEK010000026.1 GCA_937890925.1 uncultured Riemerella sp. | reverse complement strand
TAAATATACAAATTAAGCGTTTATATGATAAAAGGCTAATTTTGATAAGGTTATATACCTTAATATATATCTGTATAAAGAATGAAAAACAGAAAATATGATAAATATTAGTTTTTTTGTTAAAAAAAATATAAAATAATATTATATCTTTGCGATGTGAAATAATATCACGGAAGAAAATCTTTAAATTATAATAATTACAATTATGAAAAAACAGATCATGGCGCTACTTGCTTTGGCAGTAGCACAAGTAGGGTTAGCACAAGAAGAAACAAGTGCTACACTTTATGGGTATGCAAAAGGAGAATTCGCATTTGACTCTCGTCAAGTAGTTGCAGCTAGAGAAGGTAACTTTATCGATTTAGCATCTCCAAATGTAACAGGAAACAATGTTGCTAATTTCAACGGATGGGGAATCGAATCAAGATTAGGTGTAAAAGTGGCAGGTCCTGATTTCTTCGGGATGAAATCTGAAGCTTTGATCGAAGGTCACTTCTTTGGTAATAACGGGCAAACTAACAACTTCGGATTGAGACATGCTTATGTGAAATTATCTAGTGATAGAGTAGAGTGGTTAGTTGGTCAATACTGGCACCCAATGTTCGTAACGAATGTATCTCCAGGAACTTACAACTTCAATGCGGGAAGCCCATTCCAACCGTTCAACCGTTCTCCTCAGATCAGATTCTCTACTAAAGGTAATGCAAGATTTACCCTTGCTGCTGTTACAGAAAGAGACTTTACATCTTTAGTATATGGAAGTGGTAATGCTGCTAAATCTGGACTTCCAGCATTCCACGCACAATTACAATTCGGTAGCGATGAAAAATTCGTAGGAGGTTTTGGTGCTAATGTGAAGTTTACTAGAAATGGAGGTGCTAATGCTAAAACAGCTCATGGTAAGACTCTTGCTGCGTTCAACTTCTTAGCATATGCAAAAGCTCAGTTTACTGAAAACTTCGCTTGGAAAGTTTATGGTAACTTTGGACAAAATCCATCTGAATTATTACAATTAGGAAGCTTAGCATATAGTGCTACAAAAGATGATTTGAAAAACAGTACTACATTGTCTCTTTGGACAGAGTTTGCTGGAAAAGCTTCTGAATCTTTTGAGTGGGGTATCTTTGGTGGATATTCTCAAGATTTTGGATTTAATGATAAAAACTTCTTCTCAGGAGCATATGATCCTAAAAATGCTTACTCTGCAGCAGCAGCAGCAAATCCTGTAAGCACATGGAGAGTTTCTCCAAGAATGGGATGGAAGTCTGGTAATACTAAGTTAGGTCTTGAGTTTGACTATACTTCTACTACATATGGATACTATGATGGAGAAAGAGGAAAACTTAAAAAGTTACCACAAAATGCTACAGGAGACAACCTTCGTGTATCATTATCTTTAACTCAAACATTCTAAGATAAATAAAATATTTTGAGATGATAGAAGAGCCACTCACAGAGTGGCTCTTTTATTTTAGATGAAAATTATTAGTTTCTTATATTTCGCAGACTTTCCATATCGCATCATTCTGCGGAACAGGAGCAGTTATTTTTATAAGTTCTTTGCTCACAGGGTGGATGAATTCCAGCATTCTAGCGTGCAGGCTGATGCCGCCGTCTGGATTGGAACGAGGGGCGCCATATTTTAGGTCGCCTTTTATGGGGATGCCTATTTTAGAGAGCTGTGCTCGTATTTGGTGGTGTCTTCCTGTCTGTAAATCCACTTCCAACAGCATATAATTATCCAAGGTTTTGAGAATATTATAGCTCAGAATGGCTTTTTTTGCTCCTTCTGTCTCGTGGGAGTAGATGATGGCTTTGTTATTTTTCTCGTTTTTCTTGAGATAGTGGGTGAGGGTCTGGCTCTGTGGAATCATCTCTTTGGGAACCACTGCCCAGTAGGTTTTTTTTATTTCTCGGTTTTTTACCATTTGGGTCAGGCGGGAGAGTGCTTTGGAGGTTTTAGCATAGATTACCAGCCCAGAGGTTGGTCGGTCTATCCTGTGAACCAAGCCGAGATAGACATTCCCAGGTTTTTGGTCGCGTTCTTTTATGAAATCTTTCAGTAGTTCCAGAAGGCTCTGGTCGCCCGTTTTGTCGCCTTGAACCAGCTGACCTACTTTTTTATTGATGATGATGATGTGATTGTCTTCATAGAGAATTTGTGAATTCATATAAATGTCTGATTAGAATTTCACAAAGGTAAAGTTTTTATAGTTTTAATCAAATTTCATACCTTTACCGAAGTAATTATGATTTATGATAATTGAAAATTATATCGCAAATGATTTTCCCATATTGGGCGTAGATACTACTGCGGAGGAGGCTTTGCAGACTGCTGTTGATTTTGATTTTACCCATGTTTTCGTGGAGAATGAGGGTGTATTTCAGGGCGCAGTAATGAAGGAGTGTTTGGAGGAAAATCTCAGAAAAAACTTAGGAGAATTGCTTCCGTATATGGATAGGTTTTCTATTCTCTACGAAAGTACTCTTTTGGATGGGGTGAAATTATTCCATACATTTAATACCAATGTAATTCCTGTAATCAATAAAAACGAGGAATATCAGGGGTATATCGCTTGGGACAGCATCGCGGATGAATTGTCCAAATATCCGTTTTTTTCAGAGACAGGGGCGCTGCTTACGGTGGAAATCCCTAGAACCAATTATTCTATGGTGGAAATTTCTCAAATCGTAGAAAGTAACAACGGAAAATTCTACGGCGCATTGGTTACGGAGATGAATGAGGCTTTCGTGAGGGTGACGATGAGAATCAGCAATGAAAATCTCAGCTCCATAGATGAGACCTTTGAGCGCTATGGCTATATCATCGTGCAGAAATTCTATACCGATGAAAAGGAAGAACTGCTGAAAAGCCGATACGAATTTATGCAAAAATACCTTGAATTCTAATGCCAAACATCGCAATATATTCGCAGAAAAATGGAGATGAGATTCAGGCTTATCTTCATCAGTTTATTCTTGAATTGGAGAAAAGGGAAAATGTGCAGATTTTTCTCCACGAAAAAATTTTAGAAAATAGTAATTTATCGGGTAACTATCAGATTTTCAGTGATAAAAATTCCCTCGAAAAATGTGAAATAGATTATTTCTTTTCTTTCGGAGGGGATGGTACTATTCTGAGTGCGCTTACGCTGATTCAGGATTTGGAAATTCCTGTTGTCGGTGTTAATATGGGCAGGCTCGGCTTTTTAGCGAATTTCAGCAAAGAAGAGATTTTTGATAATATTGATAAAATTTTTGCCGGCGATACCCATGTCAGCCAGCGTTCGGTGATAGAGGTGAAAACAGCTGAAAATAGGATAGATTTTCCCTATGCGCTGAATGATGTGGTGATTACCCGCCAAGAGACCACCTCCATGATTACCGTAGAGGCAGAAATCAACGGTAAGTTTCTGAGTATGTTTTGGGGAGACGGGCTTATAGTGGCCACTCCTTCGGGTTCTACGGCGTATTCGCTAAGCTGTGGAGGGCCTATTATAGAGCCAGAGAATGACAATTTTTCTCTTACGCCCATTGCTCCACATAACCTAAATATGCGCCCTATTATCCTAAAAGACAATGTAGAAATAAAACTAAAAGTCTCCAGTAGGCTGCCGCTGTATTCATTGGGCTTGGATTCTCGGCTTTATCATATGAATGAGGAAGATGAGCTTGTTTTGAAAAAGGCGGATTTTAGCCTAAATCTTATTTTCCCGAAAAATGTCAGTTTCTATGAAACTTTGAGACAAAAACTCCTCTGGGGTAATGACAAAAGAAATTAAATATCAATATATTATGAAATTAGTAAATACACAAATTAGAACAGAAGAACCGCTTACTTGGGATGAAATCAAGGAACTGATAACGACAGGAATTTATGAGGAAGATTTTATAGTTCTTTTTGATGAAAAAAGTGAAAATTATGTCCAAATGGCTGAGGATGAGCAGAGTTTCGTAGTGGAAAGCAGAGTTTATGACGGAGGGAATTTTACGCATTATAGAACTTTTGTGGAAGAACCAGAGGCGGCTATTCCTTTTTTTTGAAAAGTATTTCAATGATGAAAGCATAGATTTTTCCGCATGGGAAAATGTTACGGCTGAGTTTTTGAGTTAAAGAAAAAATATTTCTTAAATTTGCAGAATTATTAAAAGATAAAGAATGTCAGCATTTGATTGGTTCAAAAGAAAGAAACAAAATATCAGCACTCCCACAGAGGAAAAAAAGGATGTCCCAAAAGGACTTTGGCATCAGACTCCTACGGGGAAAATAATAGAGAGTGACGAACTGAGAGCAAATAACTATGTTTCGCCAGAGGATGGCTTCCATGTGAGAATAGGAAGCAGGGAATATTTCGATATTATTTTTGATGATTCTAAATTTAAGGAATTAAATGCAGATGTAGAAAGCATCGATATTCTTAAATTTAAAGATTCTAAATCCTATAAAGATAGGCTAAAAGAAGCAAAAGCTAAAACCAAACTAGTAGACTCCATCAGAAACGCACATGGAAAAGTAAATGGCGTAGAAATGGTGATTTCCTGTATGGATTTTGATTTCATCGGAGGTTCTCTTGGATCTGTGATGGGAGAGAAAATAAGAAGAGCAATAGACTTCTGTATAGAAAAAAAACTGCCTTATATGATTATCTGTCAGTCAGGTGGAGCAAGAATGCAGGAAGCAGCTTACTCACTGATGCAGATGGCAAAGGTTCAGGCAAAATTGGCTCAGCTTTCTAATGCAGGGCTGCCTTACATAGCCTACCTTACCAATCCTACTTTCGGTGGAATTACGGCTTCTTTCGCGATGACTGCCGACATCATCATGGCGGAGCCAGGCGCTTTGATAGGTTTTGCGGGGCCTAGGGTTATCCGTGAGACTATTGGGCGAGATTTGCCAGAAGGATTCCAAACATCGGAGTTTTTACAAGAAAAAGGTTTTGTAGATTTTATAGTAAAGAGAAAGGAAATCAGAGAAACCATTTCTAAAACTGTAAAACTATTAATGAACAAATAAAAATGATAAAATCGTAAGTCTTTTTTGATTTGCGATTTTATTTTAGAAAGAATGACAACTATTTTTAAGGCTATTCTGCAGCTTGATTTTAAGCGGCTTGTCAAATTGTTAGGGTTATTGCTTCGGCATCCGTTGTTTGCTTTTCTTACCTTCATTGCTACTATTAAAACCTTTAAAATTACAAATAAAAAATTCCCTGAAACTCATCATAAAAACGGAAGAGGAAATGCTTTTCGCCACGCTCTCTGGTGCTGTCTGATAATGATGTATTGTTGTAAAATTTCTTCTCCACAGAAAAGCCTGAAATGGTGTAAGCAGATTACAGACCTGCACGAAGAACTCTTTGTAAATGAGCAGATTGCAAGAGCGATGGATTTGCACAATAATCAAATAGGGATGAATCTCTTCATGACAATGCTGGAGGGAATTCACCGCCAGTTTTTCGAGACGCTTTTTTTCATGGAGCCACTTTATGAGAAATCTCAAGAAGCAAAACTAATCTCCTCCATAGAAGAAATAGAGGAAGGGCGAATGGCGATAATAGAAGATGTAAACTAAGGATTTTCGTTTCTTGTAAAGAAAGAAAAACTTACATTTCCATATTTACGAGTTTCTTGTAAATCAGGGTGTTCTATCTTGTGGCGAGATTGGTGTTCTAGTATGAAGTATCCATTTTCTTTTAAAATTCCTTCGGAAAGAACAAGAGAAATCAACTCTTGATATTCATTCTCAGGCAGGTCAAACGGAGGATCAGCAAAAACCAAATCAAAACTTTTTCCTTGATTTTGCGCTTTTTTCAGCCAGTCAAAAACATTGGCTCTTAGAATGTTGATTTGTGAACTGAAATCCAAATCTTTAGCCGTAGAATTGATAAAACCAGCATGTTTAGCATTCATCTCTACACTCGTGATGTCTTTGCAGCCACGAGAGGCCAGCTCCAGCGTGATAGAGCCAATCCCAGCAAAAAGGTCTAAAACAGACAAACTAGACAAATCCAAACGATGCTCTAAAATACTGAAAAGAGCCTCTTTGGCGAAATCTGTAGTTGGTCTGACTTCAAAATTTTTCGGAGCGGAGATTTTCTTACCTTTCCAAACGCCTGAAATGATACGATACATACTTATGAATTAACAATGAAATGTTTTCCTTTAAAGTTTTCGTACACGATGGAGATAGCTGGAACGAATTTTTCTAACTCAGATATAAAGGTGTCATTCTCAGAGATTTCTCCATAGATGTAGAAATGAGTTTTATTGATATCAAAACCTATTTTACTCAGTGTGAACATGATGAAATAAAGGAAATCTATTTCCGATGTAGCATCGAGATTGTTATAAAGAACCAATTTCCCGTTTTCTAATGCAAGAAATTCTACTTGGTTGTGATATAGATTGATATGGATTTCATTGTCCTTGTTTACATTTACAGAATCCAAAAAACGCTCTCCTGAGAAATGAAAATTAGAAACAGAACTAAGGTCTTTTATTTTCTGATAAAAGTGTTTTGGGAAAGAATAATAAAACTGAACGCCGTATTTCTGGTTGATAGACTGCATTAGTTCTTCTGATTCGGTTTTTACATCTGAATTATAAGATATAATCTGCTGCCCGAGCTGATTTTCTGTGAAAACCTCTGGAGTCAGTGAGAAGTGGTTGAATGCTGAGAAAATCTTTATCTCAACCCAAGCCTCTCTGCGAAGAATCTTGTCAAGTTCCTCTTCTATAAAATTCTTTGGAGTTTCATCCGTTACGAAACGAGCTTCTTCCTCTGTAACATTGTCTGCTTCATTTATTTGCCATTGCAAACCATCTTTTGTAAATAGGAGTGAAAGGTTCTTCATAATCTGTATTTATGGGACAAATTTAGTTAATTTTTTTAAATTTTTCTTTCCCAAGTCTGAAAATAAAAATCATAGGCATGATTTTCATCTTTTGGGTGGTGGATTTCATCCGTTTTTATCCAAGTTTTTTCATCGATTTTTGGGAAAAACACATCGGCATCTGTTTGGTGGTTTACTTGGGTGATTTCCAGTCGGTCAGCCATATCGATGGTATGGCGGTAGATTTCGCCGCCTCCGATGATGAATATATTTTCATTAATTTTTTTAGCGTGTTTGATGGCATCTTTTAAACTCGGAACGATGAGAATCCCTTCCTCGAACCAGTCGTCTTTTCTGCTCACCACTATATTGGTGCGGTTTGGGAGAGGTTTTCCTATGCTTTCGTAGGTTTTTCTGCCCATTATGATGGGATGCCCTGAGGTGAGATTTTTGAAATGTTTCAAATCCGCAGGGAGATGCCACAGCAGCTGGTTGTCCTTTCCTAATTCGTTGTTTTTTCCGATAGCGGCGATAATGGTAATCATTTGGTTAAAGGGTTTTTAGTTCCAATTCTATTTTGTTTCCAAAGAATTTTTTAGAAATCTTTTGGAAATTTTTGGTCATATCCGAAACATAAAATTCATACTTCGGATTAGGATTATTAGTATTCAGTAATTTATGTTTTTCCAAAGTAAGTTTGATGTAGTTTGCCACAATATTCGGCGAGTCTATCACTCTCACTCTGTTGCCGTAGTATTGTTTGATTTCTTCCATCAGAAGCGGATAGTGGGTGCATCCTAGGATAAGTGTATCGATATCTTTTAACTTTTTATTAGAAAGATAATTGTAGATTACGCTGTGAGAAATGGGATGATTGATAAATCCTTCCTCTATCACAGGGACAAGGAGCGGAGTTGCCAGTTCTTCCACATTGATGAATTTATTATATTTTCTGATGCTTTTTCTGTAAAGTTTAGAATTTATGGTTGCTTTGGTAGCGATTACTCCTATATTTTGGTGGATTTCGTAGGCTACTTTTTCGGCAACGGGATTGATAACATCGAATACAAAAACCTTATCGTTCACCATTTTTTTTACTTCTTCCAATGCGTTAGAAGTGGCAGTGTTACAGGCGATTACTATCGCTTTGCAGTTTTGTTCTAAAAGGAATTTGGTGATTTGCAGGGAATAATCTATGATGGCTTCTTTGGATTTTTCGCCATACGGAAGATGCTTGGTATCACCGAAATAGATGAAACTCTCCTGCGGCATCACTCGTTTGATTTCTCTCGCTGTTGTCAGTCCACCCACGCCGCTGTCAAAAATCCCAATAGGTTGATTTGCACTAAGATGTTGATATTTCAAAACTCAAATTTTTTACAAAAATAGAAATAAGGAACAAAATAAAGAAAAAAGGCAAAAGTAATTTTCTACTTCTGCCCTTTTTTGTCAATATAAATTCGTGATTATTATCCAAGATAAGCATTGTACATCCAGACATCTTTTTCCTGTTCTGTGATGTATCCGCTCACAAGGGCGTTTGTCCCTTCATCATTTGCTTTGTCAGTTATTTCTAAAAGTTCTCTTTGTAGGTCTATCACTACTTTGAAAGAGTTTAGAATATCTTCTACGCATTTTTTGCCGTTATGCACTTCCTTGCTCTCTTTAATCGTTGAAACTTTCAGATAATCAGAATAGTTGTGGCTCGGCACATGACCTAATGTCAGGATTCTCTCTGCGATTTCATCTATTTTAAGAACAAGATTGTCATAAAGCTCTTCGAATTTCGGATGAAGAACGAAAAACTGGTCTCCCTTTATATTCCAGTGAGCACCGCGAGTGTTTTGATAAAAAACAGAATAGTTTGCAAGAAGGATGTTTAGCTTCTCAGCGATGTTTTTGCAGTCTTCTTCTTTAAGACCGATGATGTTAGAATTTTTCATATTTTTAGGATTTATTTCTACAAAGTTATGAAATAAAATTCTCCTAATCGATAGTTTTGATTTAATTTATAAGCAATCTAAATAGTTTCTCTCTATCAATGTTTTAATTTTTAAGTTTAAAAAATCAATAATTTTTTGAAAGAAAACATCAATTTCGGATTAAATTCTTTTGTACATCCATGAGTTTATCATAATTTTGTAACTTTTACAAAAATCATAATATAAATATGGCACAATCACGAGCAAGACAAACCACGGAGGCGATAGAGAAAATATATGTTTCTATGCGCCATCTTTTTTATAGAGGTTCTTTCAAACCAGGTGGAAGGTCAGGGCAGAATATCAGAACGCTGCTTTCTACCATCAATCCTGAAATCTACGGAACAATGAACAATCCGAACAAGATAGAATTAGACGGATTGCTCTATGTTTTGGATAGACTTCCAGAGGGAATAGAGGAGTGTGCATTTATTCATTTGACTTCGGATGAAGGTTTTCACAAAGCGAGTTTCACGCCCATAGTCCCTAAAAAACGAAGAAGAAACTGCTACCGTATAGACCAGCACCAGATGAATATAGAGGTTCTGCTGGGTCGTTCGGAGATTTATGATATTCTTACCCACCTTACTTTTCTTTATATGGAAGCGGACAAAATCAGAAATATTGGTTTTGATATGGAGGAAGGCAGACCGAGAAGAGTTTGGAAAATAATAGAAGAAGTAGCCAAAGGAGAGAAAAAATTTACACGAACAGAAAAAGAAACAGCGATTATCCATCTTTCGGCGCTGCTGGGAAGGTCTTTTGATGAGACTTTGGAGGCTTACAAAAAATTTGGAAGTGATGACAATCCAGACCGATTGTTCAAGATTGTCTATAACCTTGGACAAGTGAGTTTCCTAGACTGGGCAGAGGAAAGAGAACGCGAAATTTATTTTTCCGCGATATTACAGGAGCGCGTAGGACACCACCTTTTCGGAGAAAAATGGGCAAATACGCTTAAAGAAATTTTGGTTAAAGAAAATCTTTACCAAAGACCGCTTAACATCATCAGTGCGAATATGCATTCGGTCAAAAATATGCTTTTTGCGAATGATGCCTTGAAAAAAACTTGCAAAACAGGAATAGACTACACGCTTTACGAGGAAATCAGCAATAAAAAAGACCTTCAGGACAAGATTTTGGACTACGCTCTTTCTCAAGGGATGATTTACATCAATGATGAAAGCGGAAGTAATATAGATGTGCAAATCATTGATTTAAAGAAAACTAACCTAAAAAATACGCCTTTCGCGGAAGCTGGTTTCTCTGGCGAAGATGTTTTGATAGTTTTTGATTATGCCTTTGGAGAGCAGGCTTACGAGATTATGGACGAGCTTCTGCGCCCATTCGATGTGAAAGGAGAGGAGTGCAAGCTCAATGTAAAATCCATCTCTATCATGGGTAAAGCAGGAATTCTTACAGGAGAAAAAGGCGATATCATGATTCCTACATCGCATATTTTTGAAGGAACGGCGGATAATTATCCATTTGAAAACGCACTGAAATTGGATGATTTCCAAGACTCAGAACTGAAAGCCTTTGAGGGAAGTATGGTCACTGTTTTGGGAACATCGCTTCAGAATAAGGATATTTTGTCTTATTTCATGAACACATCGTGGAAGTCTATCGGTCTGGAGATGGAAGGTGCTCATTATCAGAAAGCTATACAGGTGGCTTCCAAAATCCGCCACCATATCAATGAGAATTTATTCTTATGCTATGCTTACTACGCTTCTGATAATCCGCTGGAAACAGGAAGTACACTTTCTTCTGGAGGGCTGGGGCTTACAGGTGTGAAGCCTACTTATTTGATTACATTACGAATTTTAGAGAAAATTTTGAAATAAAACAATGAACACAAGGATTTTAAAAAAGATTTTCATCTCGGTATTCTTTATTTTCGGGATAGCAGAAATGTCTGCTTGGGGAGTTACAGGGCACCGTGTAGTGGCTGAAATAGCAGAAAATCACCTGACTAATAGGGCGAAAAGAAAACTGAAAAAGCTTATCGGTAAACAGAAATTGGCCTACTGGGCAAACTGGCCAGATAATGTCAGAAACTCTCCAGAGTGGAAAAATACCAGCACATGGCATTATGTAAATATTCCGCCACAGGA
Organism: uncultured Riemerella sp.; assembly: GCA_937890925.1. Taxonomy (GTDB): domain Bacteria; phylum Bacteroidota; class Bacteroidia; order Flavobacteriales; family Weeksellaceae; genus JABCPE02. The sequence goes on along the minus strand of CALAEK010000026.1, from coordinate 10,496 downwards.
GTCTAAAGAGCAGTTTATAGAACAATTAAAGAATAATAATAAACCCAATATTTATACCGCAATACAAAATGTAAAGGGCATTATCGTAGATAAAAATACGCCTGATGCAGACAGGGAAATTTATTTGAGGTTTTTGGTGCATTTTCTTGGAGATATGATGCAGCCTATGCACACAGGAAGAGAAGAAGATTTGGGAGGAAACCTCATCAAAATACAATTCTTCAAGAAAGATACTAATCTTCATTCCCTTTGGGATAGCGGTCTGATAGACAATACAAAATACAGCTATACAGAGTACGCAAGGGTTCTGGATGTGAAATCAAAAGAAGAAATCCAAAAAATCCAAAGCGGAAGTCTGGAAGACTGGCTCTATGAAAGCCACCAAGCTGCTAATCAGCTCTATGCCAGCGTAAAACCTGGGGAAAACTACAGCTACGATTATCAAGAGCAGTATAAAGATTTGTTAGAAAGACAGCTTCTCCATGCAGGATTGAGATTGGCTAAAATTCTAAACGAAGTTTTATAAACTAAAAAGAGCATCTGTAAAAGATGCTCTTTTTAGTTGTTATTTTACGACCCAAGTCATTCCCAGCATGAAATTTCGCCCTGCCTGTGGAAAATAATAGGCGGCTCCATCATAGATATGCCCTTTGGTCATGTACATTCTGTTGAGAAGGTTATTGAGATTGAAATAAAGATTCAGTTCGTGATGTTTTAAGCTTAATTTATAACCAGCCAAAAAATCCAAAAGATTATAATCAGGAATCGCAAGGGTCTGGGTATTATCCAGATACTGCCCGCTGACAAATTGGTTTTTAATACCGAAATTAAAGTTTTTCAGCTGATAAGAAACGCCGATATTACTGATGAATTTCGGAGAAAGAGCGATGTCCGTTGTTCCCAAGTTTTCAAGCCGTCCGCCATTTTTTACATGAAAATTAAGGTTTTTGTTTTCGCTCCAAGTCGCATTGGCCAAAATTTGAATGTTTTTGATGGGTTTTAGATTAAAGCCAAATTCCACGCCTCTTCTGAAAGATTTTCCTGAATTTTCTCTGATGAAAGCGCCTGTGTTGTCGATTTTTCCACTGAAAACCAGTTGGTTATTATAGTGCATATAGTAGAGGTTCGCAAAAACAGAAAAGAATTTTCCGCTTTTTTCCAGTCCCAGCTCAAAGTCGTGGAGCGTTTCGTGCTGGATATCATTTTTAGAAATGATATCCTTTCGGCTCGGCTCTCGGTGAGCCAGTGCGTAGGAGAAATAGATTTTTCCGTGGTTAAAATTAAAGTTAATTCCCGTTTTTGGGTTTAGGAAATTGAACGCTCGGCTGAAATCGCCTCCTTCTCCTTTGAAATATTCTAAAACTTTGGCGTTGTGATAGATATGTCTAAATTGTAAATCTCCAAAAAGCTCAAATTTATTCAAAGAATAAATGAATTTTCCGAAGAAAGAAAGGTCGTTTTTCACCGAATGATTGCGGTAATATTCATGCTCAAAAGGAATCTGCGGCAGCCCAAATGCCGAACTCATATTCCCGAAATGCTTTCCGTGGTATTGGTTTCCTGCTCCGCCGATGTTGATTCTCAGGTTGTTATATTTCCCATAAATATGTGCAACCATTCCATAGAAATCATTGTCCAGCCATTTTTTTCTGATGAGGTCTGTTTTTACTATTCCAGAATTTAGAATATTGTATTTCTCGGGTCTTTGGTCTTGTTTGTAGTTTTCGTAGAAACCTTTCCCTTTGGTGTAATGAAGGGTAGTTTCCCAATCCCAATGATTGCTAATGTTTTGATTTAGAATAAGATGATAGTGGTTTTGTTGGTAATTGTCCGTTTCGTTATCGTAGAATTTTACGATATTTCCACCTTGGTAGATTGCTCCAGAGGAGTTGAACTTTCGGTTGATTTTATAGGTGTTTTCATCTATTCCGTTCCATGATTGGTAAGTTTTTTCCTTGCCGCCGAAAGCCAAAAATTTTAGTTTTGTTTTTTCAGTTTTGAATAAAGCGGTGATATTGTAGGACTGCAGGTCAGAGGTCGCCCTGTCTATGTATCCATCTGATTTTATGATGGAATATCTCGCCATGATGGAGAATTTGTTGTGAAGAAAATTTCCTGTTCCAGCCTCGAAAGAGTGTTTTCTGGTGTCAAAAGAACCATAGGACTGGTCGGTTCGGAAGTATGGCGTTTCTTCTGGATTTTTGGTGATGATATTTACACTCGCCCCAAAAGCTGCCGCCCCGTTGGATGTGCTTCCCACGCCTCTTTGAATTAGGATTTGAGAGGCTGAACTGGCTAAATCGCTGACATTTACGAAGAAAGTTCCCTGCGATTCGCTGTCGTTGTACGGAACGCCGTTCATCATCACATTGATAGAAGTTCCTGCCACACCCCGAATTCTAAAATCTGAGTAGCCCACTCCGTTCCCAGTGTCCGATGAGGAAAGGACAGAAGTCTGATTTTTGAGAAGCATCGGAAGGTCTTGCCCGAGGTTTTTCTGGGCTAAATTTTCCATACGAATGATTTCTTTGGTGACGGGAAGCCGTTTGGTGAAATTGACAGCTTCGATTTCTTTAACTTTGGCAGAGTCTGCCTGTGCGTAGGACATAGAGCTAGCGCATAGCCCTAAATAAAAAATTCCTTTCATTCTTTCAATAATTTTTAGTTAAACAATTTTGAGAATAAAAGGATGCGAAAAAATAAGAGAACACAATCGTGCCTAAACACTTCCCTAAACAGCATTACCTGTTCAGGTTCATTGGGTATGATCTCAGCCTTTTACAGCACCCCTTTTTGCTGGCGCAAAGATATTAAATTTAGAATAAAATCTGAAAAATAGTGACATTTAACATCGTAAAATCAAATTCCAAATCTGGGTGTCCACTAATTCAAAATAATATTATACTTTTGCAAAAAGTTTTGGTATGGCAAAAAATCTAGTAATCGTAGAGTCTCCTGCAAAGGCAAAAACTATTCAAAAATATTTGGGTAAGGATTTTGAGGTGAAATCTAGTTTTGGACACATCAGAGACCTTCCTAAAAAAGGTATGGGTGTCAATTTGGAAGATTTTACGCCAGATTATGAAATCTCTGCTGATAAGAAAAAAGTGGTGGCTGAGCTGAAAGCAGCATCTAAAAAAGCTGAAACAGTGTGGCTAGCTTCCGATGAAGACCGCGAAGGAGAGGCTATCGCTTGGCATCTTGCACAAGAGCTAAAGCTAAAATCCGAAAATACCAAACGAATAGTTTTCCACGAAATTACTAAAAATGCAATACTAAAAGCAGTAGAAAACCCAAGAGAAATAGACCAAAATTTGGTCAATGCTCAGCAGGCAAGAAGAGTTCTTGACCGAATTGTGGGTTTTGAGATGTCGCCAGTCCTTTGGAAGAAAGTAAAACCAGGGCTTTCGGCTGGGCGTGTCCAGTCGGTAGCAGTGCGGCTCATTGTAGAAAGAGAAAAGGAAATAAGGGAGTTTAAGCCCGTTCCTTCGTATAAAGTGGAAGGTGTTTTTACCAACCTTGAAAAACAAGAAATTTCTGCGAAACTAAAGAAAGATTTCACCAAAGAACAAGACGCAGAGAACTTCCTAAATCAAGTTCAAAACATTGATTTTAAAGTTCTTAATGTAGATGTGAAACCTGCGCAGCGCTCGGCATCTGCTCCTTTTACCACTTCTACATTGCAGCAGGAGGCGAGTAACAGGCTGGGATATGGCGTAACCACGACAATGCGTGTGGCGCAGAGACTCTATGAAGAGGGATACATTACCTATATGAGAACTGACTCTGTGAATCTTTCTCAAGAAGCGATAAACGCTGCTAAAAGTCAGATTTTGAAAGAGTTTGGCGAAGAGTATTCTCAGCCAAGAAACTATGTGACAAAATCGGCATCTGCACAGGAAGCCCACGAGGCAATTCGTCCAACGGATTTTGGAGTGAAATCCATCGATGATGTTCAGCTGAACAAGCTTTATCAGCTTATATACAAACGAACATTAGCCAGCCAAATGGCCAACGCCAAGCTGGAAAAAACCATAATAGAAATAGGAAATCCAGAGCTGCCGCAGCATTTCGAGGCGCAGGGAGAGGTTATTGTTTTTGATGGTTTCCTTCGTGTCTATGGTATTTATAAAAATGAAGATGAAGAGCAGGAAGATGGAGACAAAATATTACCAAAAGTAAATGTAGGTGAAGCTTTGGCATATAAAAAAATCACCGCGGTAGAAAAATTCAGCCGACCAGTGTCTCGTTTTACAGAAGCAGGTTTGGTGAAAAAACTGGAAGAATTGGGCATCGGAAGACCGTCTACTTATGCGCCTACTATTCAGACGATTCAGAACCGTGAGTATGTAGACAAGCGCGAAATAGAACCAAAGGAACGCGAAATAGTAAAGCTTACTTTGACAAAAACAGGATTAAAAAAAGAAATCCTAACGGAGAAATTTGGAGGAGATAAAAATAAATTTGTCCCAACAGATATAGGAATCGTTGTAAATGACTTTTTGACAACTAATTTCAATGAAATTCTGGACTATGGTTTCACTGCAAAAGTGGAGGAAGATTTCGATGAGATAGCCAGAGGAGAAGAGAAATGGAAAGATGTTTTAAAAAACTTCTATAGTAGTTTTCACCCAAAAATAGAGGATGTAGGCGAGAATGCAGATAGGGCGACAGGAGAGAGACTGCTGGGACAAGACCCTAAAACAGGCAAAAATGTTTATGCTCGAATTGGGCGTTTTGGACCGATGGTTCAGATAGGAGAAACGGACAGCGATGAAAAGCCTATTTTCGCATCACTGATGGCGACTCAAAACATCGTTACCATTACTTTGGAAGAGGCATTGGAACTCTTTAAAGTGCCATTTGATTTACAAGACTACGAAGGAAAAACCGTTACGGTAGGAGTAGGGCGTTTTGGGCCGTATGTGAAATGGGGTGAGGCGTTCGTCAGTCTTCCAAAGGGAGAAAATCCGCTTTCGGTGGACTATGACAGGGCAGTAGCTATCATAGAAGAAAAGAAAAAGGCAGATGCGCCAGTGGCTTCTTATAAGGGAGAGCCAGTTACCAAGGGCGTGGGAAGATTTGGGCCATATCTGAAATATCAGGATATCTATATCAATGTGCCTAAAAAATACGATTTTGAAAATCTTTCTCAAAAAGAAGTGGAGGAACTCATCGAAGCGAAGCTCGATAAGGAAGCCAACCGATATATCCAGCAGTGGGAAGAAGAAAAAATATCAATAGAAAATGGGCGATGGGGGCCTTTTATAAAATTTAAAAAAGCGAATTTCAAGATTCCTAAAAAACAAGATGACACTAAATATACGGCAGAGGAACTGAAAGAAATTTCCTTAGACCAAGTCAAAAAGTGGATTTTGGAGCAGGACAAAACGGCTTTTGCAGAGAAAAAAGCAACAAAGAAAAAATAATGAAAATGAGAGGAAAAGGTAATGAAATATTTTGCCTTTTTCTCTTATATTTTGTGTAAAGGAATGGATTTACAAGACATTTTTATAAAGCCAGAAAAAATCAGTTGTGAGCATTGGCAGCTGGGAAACACTATTTCCAATGAAGTTCAGGAAAATGGAGTGGTGCTTATTTTTTGTTCTGACGAAAGAGGAAGTGGTGGAAATGCTGAGGTAAAGGATTTCAGCAGACTTAGAAAAGAATTTTATGCCTTGTCATCATTTGATTTTGAAGTTCCTATTTGTGATTTAGGAGAGCTTATTTCAGGTAAAACTCAGGCTGATACGCGATATGTTTTGGAGGAAATCCTGACATTTTGTTATAATAAAAATGCAGTTCCAGTTGTCATCGGAGGAAGTGTGGATTTGTCTTACACATTATTTTCAGTGTTAAATTTTCATCAGAAAGGCATTAACTATGCCCATATATCTAATGTTGCCTCTCTTTCTAACGAAGGAGAAGAGGTTTCGGATGTGAACTATTTACACAAGATTTTAACGAAAAAAGAAGCTTCTTTGCGAAATTTTCATCTTTTGGGCTACCAAAGGCATTTGAACGAAATCGCTTTATTAAAGCTGATGAAAGAAGTGGATTTTGATGTCCTTCGCCTTGCTGATATGATGAATACGACGGAGAGGACAGAGCCTTTTTTCCGCAGGGCAGATATGGTTACGCTCAATTGTGATGCAGTGGAGAGTTTTACGGAGGCTTTTTCTACAAATCCTCAGGTAAATGGGCTGAACCGCCGCGAAATCTGTGCCTATATGAAAGAAATAGGGCTGAGTGAAAATCTGAAAGCTGTCGGCGTGTTTAATTTTAATATTCATTCGGAAAGCGTTCTAAATCATCAGCTTATGGCGCAGATGCTTTGGTATTTGATAGAAGGAATAAATATCCAGAGGACGCATCCAAAGGAGCGTAGTTATGATACTTTTGTGGTTTTGATAGATAATAGGGAATTTAGTTTTAAAAGGGATATTTTCAGCGGATTGTGGTATTTCGCGAAGGGAAATGAGGTAAAAAAATGGATTCCTTGTTCCCGAGAAGACTACGAAAACGCGAAGAGAGGCGAATTGAATAAAAGGTTTTTAATATAAGATTATGAAGAGAAAGATTTACCGTATTTTGTTGATATTCATATTGTTTTTAGGAGTAGCAACAATATTATATATGTACAGAAAATTTTCATATGCAGAGAAGCAGGAATATTATCCAGTTCAGGATAATTCTAAGAAAGATAGCATATTAAAAATTGGAATTATTGGTGACAGCTGGGTAGGGCGTACTGATTTGGATAAAAAAATGCAAAAATTCTTTTCTGAAAAAGGAATTGAAGCAGAGTTTATTGCCTTGAGTCATCCTGGAGGAACCTCAAAAGAGATTTATGAGGATATGTTCAAGGAAAAAAATGAAGAATTTTCATCAAAATTTGTGATAGAATCTAAGCCAGATTATTGTATTGTCATTGCAGGAGTAAATGATGTGGCAAGACATATAGGAAAGAAATATTATGCAGACCATATGGTTTTGATAATCAATACTTTATTACATTACAAAATAAAACCAATTGTTGTAGAAGTGCCTAATTTTGGGGTAGAAGATGTGCAGAAATACAAGAATGTATTTAGTAGGTATACAAATGCTATATCTGAAGCAATTGATAGTGATGAGGTTAATGATAATAATGTGTCTGCGTATAGAGAAGTTCTTTTTGCAGAATTGAAAATAAATGATTTGTTTGATAAAATCATACTTTTTGATTCAGATAAAATCAATAAAGATTACAAGAATAACAAGAATTTGTTCACTGATCCATTACATCTTAATGAGCAAGGGTATGAAGTTTTTATTAAGGCACTGTCAGAAGATATCATTGAGGAAATAAAAAGAAAAAATGAATGAAATAGAAAAGATAAAAATCATTTTGCTATATCATGAAGTGAGTGATGATATTACCGAATCGGGTTTCCAGAATCGGGATAATCTTCCTTATATTCATAAGGTTAAGGATTTTGAAAGAGATTTGGAAATAGTAAAAAATCACATACAAAAAACAGATGAAGAAGTGATTTTTACCTTTGATGATGGAGGAATCAGCAACCTTCGTTCGGCAGAAATGCTCGGTAGAGAGCGTATGAAAGGCTATTTTTTTATTACAACTTCAAAAATAGGACAGAAAGGGTTTTTAACCTCAGATGATATTTGTAAAGTTGCAGATTATGGGCATAATATAGGATCGCACTCTCATACTCACCCTATGATTTTCAAGAGTTTATCTTATAAACAAATGCTTGGTGAATGGAAAACTTCCAAAGAAATTTTAGAGCAGATATTGAGCAGAGAAATCACTTCTTGCAGTATTCCAGGGGGAGACAGTGATAAGAAAACATACGAAAGTGCTTGTGAGGCAGGATTTACGCAGATTTTTGATTCAGAGCCGATAGTTACTCTCCGTAAGATGAATAATTCGGAAATATTAGGAAGATTAAGCATTAAGAATGATGTGACGGGAGAGGAATTAGAAAAAATATTAAGATTAGAAAATTTATCTAAATTGCAGAGAATTAGAAAATTTAAAAAAATAATAAAAACATTGATTTTTCCTTTGCATCAATATTTACAAAATAAAAAAAACGAGGTTTCATATTAGAGTTGTTTCTCTCAAAAACCAAATGGCATGAAGAAAGTATCCATCATTGTTCCTGTTTATAATGTAGAAAAATATCTTGCAAAATGCCTTGATTCATTGGTGAATCAGACTTTGGAAGATGTGGAAATCATTGTCGTAGATGATGGAAGCAAGGACAATTCTAAGCAGATTATAGATGAATTTCAGACCAAATATCCTGATAAAATAAAATCTTTTGTAAAGGAAAATGGAGGGCTGAGCGATGCGAGGAATTTCGGTTTGGATAGGGCGAGTGGTGAATATATAGGCTTTGTGGATAGTGATGATTATGTCACAGCAGAGATGTTTGAGGAGATGTATTCTCTTGCCCAAAAATATGATGCTGAAATGGTAATCTGTAATCTTCAAAAAGTCGATGAAAACGGAAAAATCCTTCAAAAACTCACTCAAGTTCCCAATATGCCAGAGAAAATAGATTTAGCGAAAAATCTTTCTGTTTTTTCTGATTTGGGATATTTTGCTTGTAATAAACTTTTTAAAAGGGATTTGTTTGAAAATAAGCGATTTAAAAAAGGAGTGCATTTTGAAGATATACAACTCATTCCGCAGTTTTTGTTGAGTTGTAAAACTTTAGCCCAAACTCAGAATTATCATTACCAATACCTTGAGCGACAGGATTCTATTACGAAAACTCACACAAAAAAAGGTTTAGATTTATTAAAAGCAGTGAAGGATGTGGAAGAAGTGTTCAAAAAATCCCAATATTCTAATGAAAAACAGCCATTGAAAGGGTTTTGGATATTTGAGGCGGTTTATTCTTATTTGGCGTATTTGGCTTTTGTGAAAGATGATAATTTATACCGAAAAATGTCCACAGAGCTGAGAAAATTCATAAAGGAAAGAAAAATATCTTTGATAGAAATTCTTAATTATGAGCGGTTTGGTAAGAATTATCTCGTATCTTTGCCAATTAAGAAAAAAGTATATTATTTATTGTATTTTTTGAGGCAGGAATGGCTTTTGAGAAAAATACTGAAATAATCAAGAAAAAATGATATATTTCCTACACCCAGTTTTTACTATATTGACAATAATTCTTATAGTTTATAGCTTTTTAGAGATAAATAACTATAAGAATTATAGTTCTGTGTGGGTAGTGATCGCTTTTTTGACAGTATTTATTGGGCTAAGATTCTGGGTAGGTGCAGATTATGGGAATTATTTTAGGGCATATCATGAATTTGGAAGAGATCTGGACATGTCAGACATTCTTAATATGATTAGAGAAAGGAGAAAGGATATACACATGGAATGGTTGTATTTGTTTTTTGCAAACATTATATATGAATCAGGTTTTTCGTTTTATATTTTTACTTTTTTCTTGGCAATTGTTTCTATCTCAATTAAATATAAAGTCTTTACTGAACATGCTGTATATCCAGCATTTGCGATGTTGTTGTTTATGTATCCTACATTACTTGTTTCTGATGGAGGGCAGATGAGGCAGGGAATGGCGATGGCTATACTACTTTTTTCCTTTAGATATATCAAGGAGAGAAAACTACTCATGTTTTTATTTACAGTATATCTAGCTATAGGTTTTCATACATCAACAACAATTTTCATTGTTGCCTATTGGGTAGTTTTGATTCCTATGAATTCTACTCGTATATTAATAGCTGTTTTAATATGCATGGCATTATCTCCATTAAAACTTTATCAGTATATTTCGCTATTGGATTCCTTTGCTTCTACAGGGGTTTATTCTGGTTTTCAATCTTATGAATCATTAGATATTGAAGAATCTTCAGTTCGTTTTGTTAAACTTACAGATTTAATGTGTATAATGTATACATATTTTTTAGTTACATATGATAAAGTAGCATGTCAAAAAATCCCATATTATGAATATATGAGAAATATAGGGGTTCTAGGAATATGTTTGTATTTTATTTTTAGATGGAATGAGATATTTTCATCAAGATTGGTTGCTAATTTTTTTATTTACATACCTATAGTGTTGGTAAATATAGTTGCTGCTATAAGTAATGATAGAATAAAAAAATCTTTACATTATGTACTTTTGGTATTTGTTGTTTTCCAATATTTTGTATATGCTAATCAACATGGATTGAGGACAGGATATACAATGAATTATATGAATCTTTTATGGGTAGAATAAAATTATTATGAATGAAATAAAACTATTTTTTGGACTAGAAGGACAAATGTTTTTTCTTGTGAAAATATGTTTTGTTCTTTTACTTTCTTTTTTATTAAGTTATAAAGCTATACCTATAATCATTAGAATTTCAAAGAGTAAAAATCTAATGGATATACCAGGTGATAGAAGTTCCCATGAGTATAAAATTCCTAATCTTGGTGGGATTGCTTTGTTTTA
>CALAEK010000025.1 GCA_937890925.1 uncultured Riemerella sp. | reverse complement strand
AATAAATATGAGTAATTTGCACCCAATATCTATCTGATATAGGTTGGTGGTTTTTGAAAAGTTATAAAAATCATTAAAAATAGAGATAATAAGATAGAGGAATAGTCTTAATTGTTAGCAAAAAAATAAAATAGATATCTATATTATGAAAAAACTACAAATTTTTAAAAATGCATTAAGGAGTATTAGTAATCAAATTTTAGGAGGTAAGTTTAGGTTTTTTATATCCTTTTTTTCTCATTACATTTTTAAGGGAATAGGGATGAAGAATCCGATAGCATTTCCTGCAGCAAAATTCAGGTTAAGGAATATAGTCCTTAATACAAGAGCAAATACAATAGATTTTTGGCCATGTTTAGAGTCTTATGAGCCTGATATTCCTTATTTTCTTTTGGATGTATTAAAGGATAAGAAAGGGACTTTTGTCGATGTGGGAGGACATATAGGAAGATATACTGTTTTGATGGCTAAAAATAAATGGGAAGTAATCACCTTTGAGCCCATGAAATCAAGCTATCAAATGATTCTAAAAAATCTAGAAGAAAATCAATGTTCTGAAAATGCTAAAGTTTATAATTTAGGTTTAGGTATTAAAAATGAGACCCTTACTATATACTATAATTCTGAGGAAACAGCTGAGTCTTCATTAGTTATGAATGAGGATAAGAAAAATAAGGAAGATATAGAAATAGTTTCATTTGATAGTTTTATTGACTATAAAGATTTTGATGAATTATGCTTTGTAAAAATAGATATAGAAGGGAATGAAGAAAATGCACTTATGGGAATGTTGGAATTCATTAAAGAAAAAAAACCGATTTTAATGTTGGAATTGTGGGAATACAATCAGCAAAAAGTTACTGATATATTGAAATCATTTGGTTATAAGAGACTGCATGTATTTTGGTTTATAGAAGAAAAACACAAAGAGTATATGGATAAAATGTATCAATTGTATAATTCACATGGTTTGGTGTATGATTATAAGTAAAAATAAAACAAAAAATTAATAATAAAAGCAGCCTTTTGAGCTGCTTTTATTATTAATTTTAAACCTGATAAATATCATTGTTTTAGTAGATTGTAATTACTTGTAATTTAGTAACTTCGAAGAATGAAATACAAAAATTTTACTTATGAGAAAACTTTTATTCTTGTTGAATTTCTTCGTCATTTTCAACAGTTATGGACAGAGTCTTGTGTCCAAGTTTGATGTAGCATCTAATGGTGCTAATTCGGTTGCTTTTGTAGATAAGAGTATAGGGACTCCTAGATCTTATCAGTGGGAATTTCAGGGAGGTGTACCAGCTGTATCCACAGAGAAAAACCCTAAGGTATCTTATTCCTCACCAGGGAAATATAGTGTAAAATTAAAAGTAACAGATGCTAAAGGTGTTACCTCTACATCTGTGAGAACATTAGAAGTGTCCTATACAGTGGCAAAGGAAATAGATCTGAGTACAGGGACTAAAGAAGATGGAACTCTGATGTCTGAGAATGGAGAAAAAGATGCAGACTGGACACATTTGGATGAAAAAATGACTATTAGAACAATTCCATATACTAGAAAACCATATTTGGATAAAAAAAATGATCCTGTATTTGGAAGTTGGGAGTCAGCAGAATTAAATAATAAAACACCAGTGACAAGATGGATTACAACAAATAGTGGAGGTAGACACACCAAATGTTTTTATATTAGTAAAACTTTTAAAGTTCCAACTGAAGGTATTTTAAATCTAAAGGTTCTTGCATTTACTCGAAATTGGGTGTATTTAGTTAAGAAAAACCAAGATGGAACAGAAGATAGTAAACAAATAACACGAACAAAATTTATTCAGATAGGAAAATCAGGATTAACTAAAGGATGGTTGAATCCTGAAAATCCAGAGGTGGTCAATTATAAATTGGAACAAGGGGAATATTATATTAAAGTTGAGGTTTATACTAGCTCTGGTTTGGATAAACAATCAATAGATGTAAATGCAAAAGTGGGATTAGGGGTAGGAATAAAGGCTGTTTTATCTCCCCCTGCTGATTTTAAAGCAAATGCAACCACAGTTAATTTTGGAACGAATGTGCAGTTTTCTAATATTTCAGCAGGAACTCCAGTTAGTCAAAATTGGACATTTACAGATGCAGGAAGTCATGTAACAGATAAACAAAAAAATCCACTTATTAAATTCAAAAGTGTGGGATATCACAATGTGGAATTGTTGGTAGATTATGGCAATCAAATAGTATCTAGTTTAAGTATAGACAATTACATGAAAGTGGCAGGATTGGACTACACTAAAGCTCCTAATAGTTACATATTTGACCATAAAAGTTCAAATAGTGGATTGTTTATCCCAGTGAAAAAGGCTTATGAAATGTGGAAAAATGGACTTCATATTGAAGGAGGAGCGGTGCCTAATGGGCAGGCAGTAGCAGAGGTGTATTGGGAAGATGTACATGGATTGATAAGAACAAAGCCTAATTATCAACTGGAAATTATAGGTTCAGGAGAGTCTGCAAAGATAAAAGTGCCTGTTAATAAAGCTAAAGAAGGAAATGCATTAGTAGTATATAAAGTTAATGGTAAAATATACTGGTCATGGCATGTGTGGGTTACAGATGATCCTAGCAAAGGAACCAACTATATGGCTTATGATGAAACTAAAAGACTTAGAAATAATGGTGTAGAGGAACTTATACCAAAAGCTGAATGGGGATGGATGGATCGTAATTTGGGAGCTGTTTCTAGCAGCCTTACAGAAGAAGGATGGAATAGAAACAATGGACTACTATACCAATGGGGAAGAAAAGACCCTATTCCTCCGCTAGCAACTAGAGGATGGGATTTTTATGAGGTTTCTGGTACAGTGGGAAGAATAGGACTTGCGAATTCGCAAAATAATAATGTGGTTAAAAAAATAGATGAGACTAGGATTTTCATTCCTTTATCTAAAGCGAAATTAAAGGATAATATTCAGCGTTCTATTCATAATCCAATGAGTCTTATTTATGTGAATGATGATAACTCAAATGAACAAGCATATTACATTTCTCGTAATAAACAAGGTAATATAGTAGGTAAGTGGCCTGTTAATTGGTTCGGAAATCCTTCTTTTAATGATGGAAAATCAATAGCAGAAGTAAATCTTTGGTCAGATAATTCCCAAGGTAAATTCTTTAATCCACAAACACGGCTTGAAAAACTAGTGAAACCTTATCAAGATAAGTCTTCGTATGACCCATGTCCTAATGGTTGGAGAGTCCCTTCAGTATTGGTGGCGAATACAACACTAGGAGGCAAGAATAGAGATATTCCTATGATACTTAGTCCTTTTGGACCAAAAACATTAGAGCATAATAATAACCAATTATATACGATTACACCAACCAACGATGGAATACCTAATTTTCTAAGGGGAATAAAGATGTATCCTGAGATGGGTGCTGATTTATCTTCTGTTAATGGACAAAATATGGGGGTCTTTCCAGGAACCGGATTGTTATCTAGAACTACACAAGGTGGAAGATATACTGATATGCATGAAACATATCTTTGGACTGCTACAATGGGAAGATGGTGGAAAGATGATATAAAAACAGTGAATCCAATGGCTTTGAGAATAGTACCAGATCTTAATCAAAAAAAATATATTCCAGATCCAAATATGCCATCATTAAAGGGGTTTTATGTATATAATCCTCTATTTTGGGAGAGAACATCTTCTGATGCTATGGGGGTACGCTGTATAAAGGATCCTCTGTATGTGGTAAATGAATATGACTTCCCTACAGAGTATTTTAGAGATGAAGTGGCATATCCTACATTCACTGATGGGCTTGAAAATCCTAATTCCTATCAAATAGTTAAAAAACCTGTAGAATCTATCATTAAAATACCAATTAACAAAGCATTTTCTGTGCATAGTGAGCATTTGGATAATAAACAAATATTAAAAAATACCAACTATAATAATTTAAAAGCTAATGTGCATTGGACTACTAACAAAGATCTTATTAGGCATGTTTCTATTTCAAAAACCAATCCAGCTAGTTTGGCAGAGATAAATAATACATTTATTAATGTAAAAATAACACCTAATCAAAGTGGAAATGCGGTAGTTACTCTACATAATGGAAGTATTGCTAATCCTGTGTATTGGTCTTGGCATATTTGGGTAACAGATTCTGAAGTAAAAACAGTAAGATATGTTACTGCTGAGCCTAATACAGCAGCATATAACTATATAAACTATGTAAATGATGACCATGTAATAGACTCTGAATTTATGGATAGAAATTTAGGAGCATTGGATGTCTTTCCATCTGTAGTAAATGCAAATTCTCCATCCATTCAAGAACTAAGTAAAATAAAAGTATCTGGAGGTATGCAGTACCAATGGGGAAGAAAAGACCCTATACCTTCTTTTATCAATCCTGATGGTTCTTCTTATTCTATTTATTTAGGGAATACTAATGCTGCTGGGCAGGTATCTTATACAGAATTGAATAGTGGTAATTATGAAAGTAGATTTGTGGTACCATATAACAATTATGCTAATAATGTGGTATCAACAGATAAAATATCTGATAAGGTAAGTAAGGTTTTGAGCTATTCTGTTAAAAATCCACTGGTGTTTATGATTCCAAGTAAACAGGCTCCTCTTCATAAAAATATGCAAGCTTATACTAATGGAACAGACTGGCTTATAGATGAGGCTAATATTGCTTCTGATAGATGGGGTCGAGCAGATAGAAAGTCTCCATTTGATCCTTGTCCAGAAGGATGGAGAGTTCCTGATGCTTCACATGTAGATATAACTCCTCCTAGAGATTTTGGAAGATCACCTTGGGGAAGAAAGGAGAGAGATCGAACAAAAAATGAATTTCTTAACATATGGTATAAAATAGAAGGTTTCTACAAAGGGAGAACAATAAAGTCACCTCAAAATCAATCTCTTGGATATGTTTTTGAAGATGCAGGATATCATATAGGGAATTATCCATTTACAGGTGCTAGAGGCTATAGAAATATGACAGATGGTCATGCTATCACATCCAAAGTTAATGAAAGACATATGGGAGTTTGGACTAGTGCTATGGGCTCAGCTTTGTTAGGAAGACCTCTTGCTCTTGTGATAGATAAAGGTAATGGAGCAATGAGTATGTTTGAGAACTACTTAGATCCATATTTCGCTATGAATTGTAGATGTATAAAAATCAAAACAACAGCGGATGGTAAGCAGGAAGGAGCTATTCCAAGATTACCTATACCTAAATACACTGTAGCACAACCAGCCAAACCATTAGCTGCAAATACAGTTCAGAATATGCTTAAAGAGGAGAAAACCTTAAAGGCTTATCCGAATCCTGTTACTGATATTCTAATGATAGATGGAGAACCAGGGAAAGAATATTTTTATCAGTTGTATGATAAAAATGGAAAAATGCTGAAAGAGGGTAAATTTGTAAATAATCAAATAAATATAAGCAATTTGCTACCTGATATTTATCTGATGCGAATAAATAACTCTAAAGAAGCTATAAAAATTATAAAAAAATAATGTAAATAAAAAGCCCTCCTTGAAAGAGGGCTTTATTATTATCAAATAAAATTGTCATTTATTTCTTTCCAAAAACAGAAATGTTGATGTATTTCTTTGGGTTTTGTTTTAAATCGCTTATAAGCTCGTTCAGTGAGTTAGAAGTTTTTGTTAAATTATTGTAAAGCTCTTCGTCTTTCATTAGTTTTCCTAGAGAGCCTTCTCCTCGGTTTATTCCTGCGATTACTTGGTTTAGCTGATTGGCTGTTTTGCTGAGTTCTTCTATGGCTTGGTTAAGTTTTTTAGCATCTATTTCATCTGCCACTTTTCCGAATTTATCTACTGTATTTTTCGTGGAAACCATCGTTTGGTTTGCATTATCTAGTAGAGAACTTATTTTATGCTCATTAGAAGACAAAAGTCTGTTGGTTTGGTCAGCTGTAGTTTTGAAAGCTGATACAGTGGCGTTTAGATTCGCCAAAAGTTGTTTTATTTCTCTTCTGTTCTGCTCGTCTAGGATTTTATTTGTGCTAGCCAGTGTAGAATCTACTTTTGTAAGAACGCTGGAAACTTTTGGTCCCATTTCGGATGCCATAGCATTGATGGCAGAAAGCTGGAATTTTCCTCCCAATGTATCACCGTCTTTTGCAATTTTATTATCATAAACCAAATTGATTTTCAGTTGCTTACCGCCCATTAAACTTGGTTCAAAGATTTCTACTGGTGAGTTTTTAGAGAAAGAATACTGGTCATCCACAGAAATTCTTACTACGAAACTTATTTTGCCATCTTTAGATGTTATAGGGATAATCTGGTCTACTAAGCCGACTTTCAATCCGTTGATAGTGACTGCGTTAGATGGTTCCAGTCCATCTACATTGTCATATTTTACAAAGAAAAAATTATCCGTAGAAAATACATTTTTCCCTTTCAAAAACTGAAAAAATAACATGAAACTTATAATTGCAAAAATCGCAATAAGTCCCGCTTTTACTTCTTTTGATAAATTCATTATTATATATGATGTATATTTTGAAGGTGCAAAGATAAGAAAAATCAAAATTATAGAAACGGGCTTTTGTTAATAAAATGTTAATAAAAAGTTTAAAAAAAATACAGACACCCAAAAAGCCTTAAATTCCTTGAAAACAGCAATTTTAGTTTTAAAGTTTTGTTAAAAAACGGAATAACTGACAAAAATCATTTTTATTTTTGTCGAGTTTTTCTAACTTTGCCCTGTTCAAAATAGAAGTAACTCAAAAAGTTTACCCCCTATGAAGATATCCCAATTGATGAAAAAAAGCGTTTTATTTTATAGTCTGGCAGGATTGTTGTTTTCTCTTCAATCTTGTGTTTCCAATTATGTAGTTGCTACTCCATCAGCATATAAACCAGAAGTTTTAGCAGAAGAAAAGTCTCATTTTACATCTTTGACTCAAGAGTATAAAAAAGAACTAGAATCAAATAAAGCCATTGAAAAAACCGAAGAAAAAACTGTTTCTACAAGAAAAATGGCAAAGAAAAAATCTTCTACTATAGATGGGATTCTTAGCGAAGCAAATACTTACATCGGGACGCCGTATAGATTTGGCGGGATGACTAGAAGTGGGATAGACTGCTCTGCATTCGTTCTTTCGGTTTATGGTTCAGCCACAGGGATAAATCTTCCTAGAATATCTTCGGCTCAGGCTCAGGAAGGGGAAAGAGTAGAAAGAGAAGAACTAGAAAAAGGGGATTTACTATTTTTCCAAACAAGAGGAAGCAGAATTTCACATGTGGGTATCGTTCAAGAAATTACACCAGAAGGAGAAATCAAATTTATCCATGCATCCACATCTAAAGGAGTTACAATATCTTCTCTAAATGAAAAATACTGGGGCTTGAGATTCAGATTTGCAAAAAGAATATTGACCAATGAAAAGATACAAGAAATGGCTTCATTGTAGATTTCTAAAGACTATATTTTAATTTATAATAATAGGAGAGGTTTCACTTTTGGGAAATCTCTCTTTTTATTTAGGATTAGAGGTGATTTATAGAACGCTTTATTCAAAAAAATAATTAAATTTGTCATAGTATATTTTTAATCATGTTGGAGAGAAAAAAAATAGAAGATTTTTTTAAAAAAATAGGAATAGAAGAATTGGTAACCAATCTACAAATCATTGAAAATGATGTCTATATAGATATGGTAGCCCATTCTCCAGCTATGCACGAGAAGAAAAAACTAGAAACAGCCATAAAAGAGGCATTTTCTAAGGAATTTGATAATCAATATGTATTAAAGCTCAAAATCTCTTCTCCAGAAACTAAACCAAAGCCAAATATCCGAGGAAAAGAAATACAAGGGGTTAAAAACATCATTGTCATAGCATCTGGAAAAGGAGGCGTAGGCAAATCTACTGTAACAGCTAATTTAGCAGTGACTTTATCAAAAATGGGCTTCAAAGTAGGGCTTTTGGATGCAGATATATATGGCCCATCTATTCCCACAATGTTCAATACCGAAGGCGATAAACCAAGTTCCATCCAAATCGAAGGAAAACACCTAATGAAACCCATAGAGCAGTATGGAATAAAAATGCTGTCCATCGGGTATTTTTCAGGGGCAAATAAAGCCGTAGTTTGGCGAGGGCCAATGGCAGGGAAAGCTCTTCATCAGATGATTCGTGATACGGACTGGGGAGAGCTGGATTTTCTACTTATAGACCTTCCTCCTGGAACGGGGGATATACATTTGTCTGTGGTTCAGGAACTTCCTGTTACGGGAGCGGTTATTGTAAGCACGCCTCAGCATGTGGCTTTGGCAGATGTGAGAAGAGGAATCGCAATGTTCCAGATGGAAAGCATCAATATCCCTGTTTTAGGGCTTGTTGAGAATATGGCGTATTTTATTCCAGAAGAACTTCCAGATAATAAATATTATATCTTTGGGAAAGAAGGCGCTCAAAATTTAGCCAAAGATTTAGGAATTCCTGTTTTGGGCGAAATTCCTTTAATACAAGGAATAAGAGAAGCAGGAGACACAGGAAAACCATCAGCTCTGAGTGACGGGACTAAAATATCAGAAATCTATACAGAAATCACAAGAAATATGATAGAAAGTCTTATAGAAAGAAATAAAAATCTCCCTCCGACAGAGGCTGTTAAAATTACCACAATGGCAGGTTGTTCAACTAAAAAATAAGTAAAAAATCCTCATGGAAGAAAGCATAGAAACGAAAGTAGAAAAAGCATTGGAAAGCATCAGGCCGTTTTTGAATAATGATGGCGGTGATATAGAATTAGTAGAAATAAAAGATAACAAGGTGTATGTCAGGCTTTTAGGGAATTGTTCTGGCTGCCATATCAGTAATTCTACTATAAAATTAGGAGTGGAAACCACTGTAAAACAGTATGTCCCAAGTATAGAAAGCGTTGTAAATATAGAATGATTTTTTAGATGAATATTATTAGGTTTAAGGCAAAAAAAGCCTTAAATTTGCTCAATATATAAATTATTTTACATCATATTATTATGGAACAGTACAATGTAGAGCAAGAAATTCAAAAATTTGTTGCTGGGGTTGAAGCAAGAAACCCAAACGAAACTGAGTTTATTCAGGCAGTAAAGGAAGTTGCTGCAACGGTAATTCCTTTCATCGCGACTAAAAAACAGTACCAAGGCAAAATGCTTTTGGAAAGAATGGCTGAGCCAGAGAGAACGATTATTTTCAGAGTTCCTTGGGTAGATGACAAAGGACAAATCCAAGTAAACAGAGGCTACAGAGTACAGATGAACTCTGCTATCGGGCCATACAAAGGAGGAATTCGTTTTCACCCTTCTGTGAATTTGAGCATCCTTAAATTCTTGGCGTTTGAGCAGACTTTCAAAAATTCCTTGACTACACTTCCAATGGGTGGAGGTAAAGGAGGTTCTGACTTTGACCCAAGTGGAAAATCAGACAACGAAATCATGAGATTCTGCCAGTCTTTCGCAACAGAATTGGCTAAACATATCGGTCCTGATACGGATGTACCTGCTGGAGATATTGGTGTAGGAGCAAGAGAAGTAGGCTACATGTTCGGACAATATAAAAGATTGAGAAATGAATTCACAGGAGTATTGACAGGAAAAGGTCTTTCTTTTGGTGGTTCATTGATTAGACCAGAAGCTACTGGTTTCGGAGTTGTATATTTTGCTGAAGAAATGCTTAAAACTAAAGGAGAAAGCATCAAAGGTAAAATCGTGACTGTATCAGGTTTCGGAAATGTGGCTTGGGGAGTTGTTAAAAAAGTAAATGATTTAGGAGGTAAAGTAGTAACTATCTCTGGTCCTGATGGATATGTATATGATGAAGAAGGAGTAAGCGGAGATAAAATTGACTTCTTACTAGAACTAAGAGCTAGCGGAAACAACAGAGCTGAGGATTATGTTAAAAAATATCCAAATGCTAAATTCTTCGCTGGAAAACGCCCTTGGGAAGTGAAATGTGATGTAGCTATCCCTGCTGCTACTCAAAACGAGCTAAACATAGAAGATGCTAAAAACTTGGTAGCAAACGGTTGTAAGTGTGTAACTGAGGCTGCAAACATGCCTTGTACATTAGAAGCAATGGAGCTGTTCTTGGAAAATAAATTATTATTCTCTCCAGGGAAAGCATCTAACGCTGGTGGAGTAGCGACATCTGGTTTAGAGATGACACAGAACTCTATCCGTTTGAGCTGGTCTGCAGAAGAAGTAGATGAAAAACTACAAACGATCATGAGAGGAATCCATGAAGTATGTAGAAAATACGGAAAAGAAGAAGATGGATATGTAAACTATGTAAAAGGAGCAAACATCGCAGGTTTCGTAAAAGTTGCTGATGCTATGCTTGCACAAGGAGTAGTTTAATTTCTCTTTCAATAAAAAAGAAAAGCCTTCAAATTTTGAAGGCTTTTTTATTTACTTAATGTTTCTTGATTTTTTGATTTCCTCTATTCTTTCTTCGAATTCATCCGTTCTCTCTGGATGTTTTTCTTGAAGAATTTTGTACGCTTGGATGGCTTTGGTGTAGAGTTTTTGTTCTACATAAAGCTGAGCAAGGGTTTCTGTCATCAGGTGGGAGATATCATTGCTCTTTTCCTTTACGATAAAATCTACATCCTCTTTTATCGGAGAGATTTTTGGATTATTTTCTATGAATTTGTCAATGATTGCAGCTTTTTTGTCTTGTTCAGAAGGAGTAACGATTTCTGAACGGTCTATTTTCAACCAACTTTTCCAAGTACTGATGAACGAAGTTACATTACTATTAGAAGCTGGTTTCTCTACTTCTGTAACTTTTACTGGCTCTGTTTCCGCTTTTGGTTTAGTTTTTTCGCTATCTGTTACATCTTCTGTTGCAGAAATATTTTCCTCTTCTTGAACAGGTTTATTCTGAGAAGAATAGAAATCTACAGGGTTTTTATAAACTTCCACTGGCTCATCCTTTTCAGTGTTTTTTGTTTCAATAGGTTTTTGATAAATATCCACAGGAGAATGGGCTGATTTTTGCTCTTCTTGTGTATCAGAAACCGCTATTTTAGAAGCATAAAAATCAATGTTTGTTCCTCTTGCTTCGTTTTCAGTTGAACTTTCTGAAGAGTAATTATTTTCTTTTTGCGCAGGATTTTCCTCTATGGATTCAGTTTGTTTTCTAGCATAAAAATCAATAGTTGTTTCTCTTTCTTCGTTTTCAGCTGTTTTTTCTGAAGAGTAAATATTTTCTTTTTGTACAGGAGTATCCTCTATGGATTTAGTTTGCTTTTGAGCATAAAAATCAATAGTTGTTTCTTTTGCTTCATCTTCAGTTGAACTTTCAGAAACAGGTTTTACAGAATAATAATCTTCTTTTTGCACAGGAGCTTCCTCTACATATCCAGTTTGTTTTCTGTTATAGAAATCAATTGTCGTTTCTTTAGGCTTTTTCAGGTTAAATGTTTCTGGACTAGCCAATTCTTCTACAGAAAATCTCTCTTCTTCAGTTTCAACCTCAACCTCTTCTTCCTCTACTGTTTCTATTGGAGAGATTTCCTCGGCTTTAACTTCCTCAACTGTAATTTCTTCTTTTTCCGTTTCGCTGATTGTTTCAACGACTTTAACAGGCTCTACATCTTCTTCTTTTTCAACGATAGAAGGCTCTTCCGTTGCTGTTCCAGATTTTAGTTTTGCCATTTCAGCAGCGATGTATTCATCGATGGCAAGTTTTTTTTGTTCATACTCACTTCTTTCTAGAGAAGTGGCGCTATACTGAGGTTCTTCTACAGGCGAAACTTCTGGTATAGAAGGAGTTTCGATATTTGTTGCTTGTTGTTCCTCGTTTGTATTTTCTTCTACAAAAGATACTGGTTCACTGATTTCCACAGATTGTGTTTCAACAACTAAATCAGTATTTTCCACAACTTCCTCTTCAGTGTGAAGAGGAGTTTCTTTTATTTTAAATTCTTGAATTTCAGGTGTTTTTGTAGTAAATTCTGTTTTGAAAGGAATCGGACTTTCTGCCAAGGCAGCAGCCCTGTTTTCATTGGTTTTGTTAATCAAATTGTACAAAATTCTCTTGTCTGTCGTATAGGCAGCTGTTTTTGCTAATTCTTTTGGGAAATGTTCATTATAAAAACGATGAACACCCAAAAGATAAATAGCCCTCAAACTCTGCATATAAGGGAATTTTTCTATTTCTGTTTCCAATAAGTTTAAATCCTCTACCCTAAGAGTTTCAGGGTTTTTTATAAGGTCTATTATTCTTGTTTCCATTACCAATTTGCTACAATTTCATTAAAAATCTGGTTAATAATTCTTTCATTCACTATTCGTACTTGGCTGCTTTCTATAGCATTGATATCCAAATCACTACTAAATGTAGCCTCTCCAGAAAAAGTTTTATTAAAGTTTTTCTCAGGCTCTATTTTATTTTCATAATTTACATGTACAGTAATCGTAAGTTTGTTTTGTGAAGCCTCCGTTGTCCCTATCGTAGTAGAAGAAATAGATGTCGGCGTTATGCTGTAATCCGAGATATAGCCTTCTATCAGAATATCTGGGTTTTCAGAAGTCCCTTTGAGGGAGGTTCTCTGCAAAAACATATTTTGTAATGCCATCGTGAAATCTTGGCTCAAATCAGAATTGACCAAAGCGGCATTGTTCGGAAAATTTTTGATTAAAATCGTTTTCGTCTCAGGACTGAGCGAAGACCCTGTGAAGCTGTAGCACGAGGAAAGGACTATTCCCATGGCAGCTGTCATCAGGACGATTTTTAGTTTTATTTTAGTTAAAAAATTTCCCATCAGTCTTCCAAATTATATTGTTTTATCTTTCTGTAAAGCGTTCTCTGCGAAATGCCGAGCTCATCTGCCGCCTTGTTTCTTCTTCCGTTGTGTTTTTCCAAAGCTTTTATGATGAGGTCTCGCTCATTATTCTGCAAAGATAAAGATTCTGGTTGAGCTTCTTCTAATTCTATGTCCTCTATATTGTTATAATTTTCCATATCAGACCTTGTGATGATGGTCGGATTTTGTATTTCTGCCGGCGGTGTTTCGAAATAAAGAAGCGAACTAGGGTTTGCCGATGATACATCTGGCGTGTAAATTTTATTGATTAGATTCTGTTCATGCATAGAGAATTCTCCTGTTCCTCGGTTTTTGATAAGTTCCGAAGTCAGAGATTTCAAATCATTGATATCATTTCTCATATCAAAGAGAATTTTATACATAATTTCCCTTTCTGAACTGAAATCAGAATTATTATTCGTTTTAGAATGATTAGAAACAGCAGGAAGTCTGTTGTCCGCAGGGATATATTCAGCAAGTCTTTCCGCGTTAATGGTTCTGCTCTGCTCTACCACGGTCATCTGCTCCACCAAATTTCTCAGCTGGCGGACATTCCCAGGGAATGAATAGCCTTCCAAATACCGCACTGCATCTTCGGTGAGGGTTAGTTCCGGCATTCTGTATTTTTCGGCAAAGTCTATAGCAAATTTTCTAAATAATAAATGAATGTCGCCTTTTCTCTCGCGGAGTGGCGGCATATCCACCTGAACGGTATTTAGTCTGTAATACAAATCCTCACGGAATTTCCCTTCCTGAATGGCGTTCATCATATTTACATTCGTTGCCGCTACTATTCTTACATTGGTTTTTTGGATTTGCGAGGAACCAACTTTCATAAATTCTCCACTTTCCAAAACACGAAGCAAACGAACCTGCGTCTGCAAAGGAAGTTCGCCCACCTCATCCAAAAAAATAGTACCGCCGTCTGCTACCTCGAAATAACCTTTCCTCGTGCTGGTTGCTCCCGTAAAAGCGCCCTTCTCATGCCCGAAAAGCTCCGAGTCTATCGTTCCCTCTGGGATAGCGCCGCAGTTTACCACGATGTAGGGCTGGTGCTTGCGCTTGGATTCGGAGTGGATGATTTTTGGGATAAACTCTTTCCCTGTACCACTTTCTCCGATGACCAAAACCGAAATATCCGTAGGCGCCACTTGTATCGCTTTTTCCAGCGCCCTGTTTAGCGCGGGATAATTTCCGATAATGCCGAAGCGGTTTTTTATGTTTTGTAAGTCAGACATTTTTGAAGTTAAATTAACTTTAATATTTTTAAATTAAACCACCCTTCCTATCAGCGTTCCCTGTGTGCTGTCGTAGGCATATACAGAAACTGTATCGCCTATCTTTTGGCCATCTTGTTTGTCAAAAACTACCACTACATTTTGGGAATTTCGGCCTCTCCATTGGTTAGGGTCTTTTTTGGAAGTTCCTTCTATCAGTACCTCGTGGTTTTTGCCTACATATCCTTTCAGTCTCATAGTGGAGAGTTCGCCCTGTAAGGCAATCACCTCGGAGAGTCTGCGTTGTTTTACATCAGCTGGGACATCGTCCTTCATCTTCTTGTGCGCAGGCGTTCCTGGTCTTTCTGAATAGGCAAACATGTAGCCGTAGTCGTATTCCACTTCTCTCATTAGGGAAAGTGTATCTTGGTGGTCTTGCTCTGTTTCTCCGCAGAAACCGACCATAATATCCTGCGAAAAAGCAATATCTGGAACGATTTTTTTCGCTTCTTTTATTAAATCTAAATATTCTTGGCGGGTGTGCTGGCGGTTCATGGCTTTCAGCATGTTATCGCTGCCGCTTTGTACGGGCAGATGCACATATTTACAGATGTTGTCATATTTTGCCATCATACGGAATACATCCAGACTCATATCCTGTGGATTGGAAGTCGCAAAACGGATTCTCATCTCAGGAACAGCCTGAGCTACCATTTCCAGCAGCTGTGCGAAATGCAAGGCAGTGGCCTTTTGCATCTCAGAAGCTTTGTCAAAATCTTTTTTCGCACCGCCACCATACCAAAGGTAGGAATCTACATTCTGTCCAAGGAGTGTGATTTCCTTATAACCATTTTCCCAAAGCTCTTTGGACTCATTGATAATAGAATGAGGGTCTCGGCTTCTTTCCCTTCCACGAGTGAAAGGCACGATGCAGAAAGTACACATATTGTCGCATCCACGGGTAATCGTTACGAAAGCAGTTACTCCATTTCCGCTCAGACGCACAGGACTGATGTCGGCATAAGTTTCTTCTTTGGAAAGCATCACATTGATGGCATCTCGCCCTTCCGAAGTTTCTTTCAAAAGGTTAGGTAGGTCTCGGTAGGCATCTGGCCCAACGACCAAATCCACCAAATGTTCTTCCTCCAAAAGTTTGGTTTTCAATCGCTCCGCCATACATCCTAAAACACCTACGGTAAGGCTTGGCTTTGTTTTCTTTAGCGTTTTGAACTGCGAAAGTCGCATTCTTACAGTCTGCTCCGCTTTTTCCCGAACTGAGCAGGTATTAAGTAAAATTAAGTCGGCTTCCTCCAAAACCGTAGTAGTATTGTAGCCATTTTTTTGTAAAATAGAGGCTACAATTTCGGAGTCAGAAAAATTCATCTGACAGCCATAACTTTCCAAAAAAAGTTTTTTAGTATTTCCTTCAAGGTCTGCGATTGCGTAGGCTTCGCCTTGACGCGTTTCATCTATGTATTTTTTTTCCACATTCTAATTTTTTACGAAGATATAAAATTTCTGCCAAATTGACAGATTTAAGTTGGAAATTTTCTATTCCCAAAAATATTTTACTTACAGAACTTCTATTTGATTTTTTAATAAATCTTCAAAAACTTCTCTTTTTCTGATGAGGTGTGCTTTGTCATTCAGCCAAAGAACCTCGGCAGGTTTTAGTCTGGAATTAAAGTTAGAACTCATCTCAAAACCATACGCGCCTGCATTTCTGAAAACCAGAATATCTCCCTCACGGACTTCATTGAGTTTTCTATCCCAAGCAAAAGTGTCTGTCTCACAGATATTTCCCACCACGGTGTAGATTCTCTCCGTTCCTGTAGGGTTAGATAGGTTTTCTATGATATGGTAGGAATCATAGAACATAGGTCTGATGAGGTGGTTGAACCCAGAATTTACTCCCACAAAAACCGTAGCAGTAGTTTGTTTAATAACATTGGCATTTACCAAGAAATGTCCAGATTTTCCCACCAAATATTTCCCTGGCTCGAACCAAAGTTCCAGCTCTTTATCGTTTTCTTTACAGAAGCTAAGGAAAGCATCTTCCACTTTTTTACCAAGTAGAGCGATGTCTGTTTCCATATCATCTGAGTGGTAAGAAATCTTGAAACCACTACCCATGTCAATATATTTCAAATTAGGAAAATGCTCCACTAGTTCGAACATGATTTCCATTCCTTGTAGGAATACATCAGGGTCACGGATTTCACTCCCTGTGTGCATATGCAGCCCTTCGATATTCAGTTTTGTGGATTTTACCAATCTTTCTATATGGCGAAGCTGGTGGATAGAAATCCCAAATTTAGAGTCAATATGTCCAGTGGATATTTTGTGGTTTCCTCCCGCATAAATGTGAGGATTTATCCTGATAAAGATAGGGTAGGAATCGCTGTATTTATTCCCGAACTGCTCTAAAATGGAGATGTTATCAATGTTGATATGAACTCCCAGTTTCATGGCTTCTTCTATCTCTGTGAGGTTTACACAGTTAGGCGTGAATAAGATTTTCTCAGGAGCAAATCCTGCTTTTAGCCCAAGTTTGACTTCGTTGATAGAGACACAATCAAGGTTTGCGCCCAGCTGTTCTATATATTTTAATATGTTGATATTAGTCAAAGCTTTACAAGCGTAGAAAAATTTTGTTTTTTCGGGAAAAGCTGAAGTTAAATTTTGGTACTGATTTTTAATTGATTCAGCATCATATACATATAAAGGTGTCCCGAATTCACTAGCTATATTCAGTAAAATATCGTTATTCATAATAAAATCGATTTATATTCATATAAAAAAAGCCTCAGTGGAAAACTAAGGCTTTTTGGATTTTTATCAATGCTTCTTAAGCATTTGGTTCTACAGATACGAAAGATCTGTTATCTCTCTTTTTAGTGAAAACTACTTTACCATCTACAAGAGCAAATAATGTATGGTCTTTACCCATTCCTACATTTTCACCTGGATGGTGCTGAGTACCTCTTTGTCTTACGATGATATTCCCAGCAATAGCTTCCTGACCACCAAAAATCTTCACGCCTAATCTTTTAGAGTGAGACTCTCTACCGTTTTTGGAACTACCAACTCCTTTCTTGTGTGCCATTTTATTTTATGGTTTTTAAGGGTTTATTACTTTTTTAATTCTTTAAATTTAGCGATGTTTTTCTCAATCAAAGCATCTACTTCTGCATGAGGAAGAGTTGCTTTTCCTTTTGCAAGAGATACTAGAGTTTCTCTATTTTCTTTAGACTGAGAAAGGTTGAACTTTTTCAATTTGTAGTTAAGTTCGTGGTCTTCGCTGAAATCTACAGTGTCTCTATCTGCACCAGCAGCTTCTGGCTTAGCAGTTTCCTTTGTACTCTTCTTAGCTCCTCCTGAAAAACCAGTGATAGAAGTAATCTGAATCTGAGTCAACTGTTGTCTGTGACCATTTTTTACTTTGTAACCTTTTCTTCTTTTCTTTTTGAAAACGATTACTTTATCAGCTTGGACATGATCCAAAATCTCTGCTTCTACAGCGATTCCTTTTACAGCTGGGGCGCCTACTGTTACTGTTCCGTTAGAAGTCAAAAGAACTTTGTCAAAAGAAACTTTTGCTCCTTTGTCTCCTGCTAAACGGTTTACAAATAACTTTTGGTCTTGCTCTACTTTGTATTGAAGCCCCGCTATCTCTACGATTGCAAACATTGTTATAAGTATTTAATTTTAAAATTAGTTTGCAAATATAAACTTTTTTTTTCTACCACAAAAATCCTATCACTTTTTTAATAAAAAAACTTCTCTCGGATTTGAGAGAAGTTCTTGTATTATTTTTGAACAATTTTAGTTTTTGGAAGTTCTACTGTTCCTGGATCTTTCCAAAGACCATCTTTTATAGCTTTTTTCTTAATTGCTTCAGCTCTTTTTCCGCTGTCTGGGTGAGAGTTGAACATTCTTTGGAATCCGTTTTCTTTAGCTCCTCCAGCAAGAAGTTCTAACTTTTTGAATGCAGTGTAAGCTCCTACTACATCATAACCATTAGATTTCATGAATTGGTATGAATAGTCATCCGCTTGGCTTTCTTGTTTTCTACTGTGAGAAGAATCCAAGAATGCATTAGCCATGTTTCCTAACTGAGAGTCGCTAAGTTTTGATACTGTGTTACTTGCAGCTCCAGCAGCATCTACAAGTGCAGCTCTGGTGTATGCAGATTTGATAGCATCTTTAGTATCTTCGTTTTTCACATGCCCGATTTCGTGTCCGATAACAGCCAAAAGCTCATCATCTGTCATGATATCCATAAGAGAAGAGAATACTCTCACACTTCCATCAGCAGCAGCGAAAGCATTGATGTCTCTTACTACATATACTTTATAATTTAAAGTAAGTCCATCTTGGTTTTTGTGTTTTCCAAAAAGACGGTTTAGTCTTTTTGTGTAAGGGCTGTTTTTGTCAGCTACTGGATTGTTATTATCCATCCAGTCGACAGATTCTTTAGAAAGTCTTGCTGCATCAGCGTTAGAGAAAGTCAATGCTTTTACTCCTTTTGCACCTGCATCTAGTGCTTTTCCTAAATTGATTTTTTGAGCATCAGCAAAATGAATTGCTCCTGCCATAAGACCTAAATAAATTACTTTTTTAAACATAATTTTTGTTTTTAAATGATGCACAAATTTACTAAATATTATTCAGAAGGGATAAATTTTTAATTAAAAATTTTATTTTTGGCTAAAAATTCTCGTTTTGATGAAAAGAGATTTATACATTGATTATGCGAAGGGTTTGGCAACTTTGTCAATCATTTTTATTCACACTGTTTTTTGGTCTGGGCAGTTTTATGTTTCTAATGAAATGAGGATTTTCAGTCTGCTTTTTGATGTTCCTATTTTCTTCGCACTCAGTGGATTGACCTCTTCTGGGAATCTTGAAAAAACCTTTCGCAGACTGCTGAAATTACAAATTACCTATATGATTTTTGTGATAGGATTGTTCTTTTTTGATAGTTTTTTCAAGGTTTTTCTGCAGTCCTTTTTTGACAAAGAAACATACCAAAATTTCTTCCTGACCTTCGGGCCGAAATATACGGAGAACAATCTGAGCCAGCCTTTTGATTTTAAACTTTTGGGAAACTGGTGGCTGCATCAGTATAGCACTTGTGATGTTTTTCCTGTGGTGATGGGCAGTTTTTGGTATTTGAAGACTTACTATGTTGTTACATTTTTTGGAGTCATCGTGCTGAGGTTTTTCTCAAAATACATTTGGTGGATTATAGGTTTTTGTGTGGTTTTCATATTTATTTTTAATTCTAATCCAGATTTTTACCCTACTGGGCAGGTAGGTTATACGGTTTTTTATTTATTGGTTTTTCTTGTAGCTTACCAACTGAAAAACAAGAAGCTGACCAATTCCCAAGTTCTGTTTTTAATTGGTTTTGTGTCGTTTAGTCTTGTAGGAATGTTTTGGAACTATGGAGCAGATATTTTTTACAAGCTTAATAAACAGAAATTTCCGCCGAAAATCCCTTATATCGTTTGGTCTTTTGTTTCCTTGGTGATGGTTTTTATTTTTTATAACAGGTTGAAAATTCAGAAGGAAAATCTGCTTTCCTACATAGGTCAGAATGCGATATTTTTCTATTTCGCACAAGGAATCAGCTCGTCTTTGGTGTATTTTTTCATTCCTGTTTTTAGGGAAAATTTACATTGGTTCGTTTTGATGATTTTGATTTATGTTCTAAATGTCTTACTGGCTGTGATTATTGCTAAATTTCTGAAAAAAATAGATGAACAAGGTTGGAAAATTTTGAATTTATTGGCTGAAAAAATCAAATAAATATGCTATATTTGGAATAAAGTTTTTTTACAAATCAAAGACAATCAATATTATAAATTTGTAAAACCAATTTTCAGTAGTTTTAAAACCAATTTACAATAATTGTCAAGGAATTTGATGGAAATTTGTACCAATAATTCAAAAAATAGGAATATGAAAAGAGTATTTAGAAATTCAGTAGTGGTCTTTATGGCTGTGTTTATGATGGCTTCCTGTGCTAAAAAAAATGGAACAGAAACATCTTACTCAGAGTCTCATCTAGAATCCATAGAATCAGAAGCAGCAGTGGACAGCACTGCCACATCTATATCTATGGCAGCGACTCAAGAGGTGGAAGGTAAAAAATTCGTGCGAAAAGCAAATGTAGATATGGATGTTTCAGATGTGTATCAGGCGACTATCTACATAGAAAATACATTGAAGGAGATGGGTGGTTTTGTGACGAGTAGTAATTATCGTAGTGATGTTTTGGAGGAAAATATCTTCCCTCAGTCAGAAGAAAAATCTCTATATGTCCGTAAATACACCACTAAAAACCAAATGGAGGTGCGGGTGCCAACTGAGAAATTGTCAGATTTCCTAAAATTACTGAATGACAAGAGTATTTTTCTCCGAGAACGCACTATCACAGCGCAAGATGTGAGTGTTAATGTAAAAATGGCTGAACTGGAAAAACAAAGAATGGAGAAGCATAAAGCTCAACTTTCTCAGCAAACCAATACAACTAAAAATGCAGAAGCAACAAATGATAACGAGCGAGAGCTTAATTATCAGAAAATAAACGATTTCAATCTCGCTGATGAACTGAAATACAGCACGGTGAGCATCTATCTTTCCGAACCGAAATTCAAGATTTCTCAAGAAGAAATGCCGAATATCAGAAGCTTGGAAGACAAATACAAAGGAAGTTTTTGGTATGATTTTAAAGAAGCTTTCGTTGATGGATTCTATGGATTCCAGAAGTTCTTAATACTGGCTGCAAACGCTTGGATGTTTATTTTAGCTGGTATTTTAGGAATTTTTGCTTGGAGAAATAGAAAGAAATTTTGGAAAAAATCAGATAAAAAAGAAGAAGAAAAATAAATGATGAAAATCCCTGCTGTGTGCAGGGATTTTTTCAATTTAAAAGACTAAATTTGTGTTTTTTAATAATTAAAATTTATGCTACCAAAAATAAACCCTACCCAGACCAAGGCTTGGAAAGGTCTGAATGAATATTTTGCTGAAAAAAACTTTGATTTGAGGGATCTTTTCGCTGAAAATCCTAATCGTTTCGAAGAATTTTCTATAAAAAGAGAAAACTTTTTGTTTGATTTTTCTAAAAATCTAATAGATGAAAAGGTAAAAAATCTTTTGCTCCAGTTGGCTGAAGAATGCGAACTGAAAACTGCAATTTCTGCAATGTTTTCAGGCGAAAAAATAAATGAAACCGAAGGAAGAGCAGTTCTCCACACAGCTTTGAGGGATTTTTCTGACAAGCCGATTTTAGTGGATGGGAAAGATATAAAACCTGATGTAAAAAGAGTTCTCTCTCAGATGAAAGATTTTTCGGAAAAGGTGATTTCGGGCGAACACAGAGGATTTTCTGGAAAGGAAATCACGGATGTGGTGAATATCGGGATTGGCGGTTCAGATTTAGGGCCGGTGATGGTCTGCTCGGCATTGAAACATTTTAAAACAAGGCTGAATGTACATTTTGTGTCTAATGTAGATGGAAATCATTTAGCTGAAACGCTTAAAAACCTCAGTCCAGAGACCACACTTTTCATCATCGCTTCTAAAACTTTCACTACGCAGGAAACGATGACTAATGCCCATTCTGCAAAGGATTGGTTCTTAAAATCTGGCGGTCAGGGAGATATAGCGAAGCACTTTGTGGCGCTTTCTACTAATGTTTCGGAGGTTAAGAAATTTGGAATTGCAGAAGAAAATATTTTTGAATTTTGGGACTGGGTCGGCGGTCGCTATTCGCTTTGGTCAGCTATTGGGCTAAGTATAGTGTTATCAATTGGTTATGATAATTTTGAACAGCTTTTAAAAGGAGCAAACGACACGGATATTCATTTCCAAAAAGCAGGTTTTTCCGAAAATGTTCCAGTGCTGATGGCATTGCTGGGCATTTGGTACAGAAACTTTTTTGATGCAAGTTCGCACGCTGTTTTGCCTTATTCACAGTATCTTGACCGTTTTCCTGCTTACCTTCAGCAGGGCGATATGGAGAGCAATGGTAAGTCCGTGGATAGAAATGGAGAATTTGTGTATTACGAAACTGGGCCGATTATCTGGGGAGAGCCAGGGACTAACGGGCAGCACGCCTTCTATCAGCTTATTCATCAGGGAACGGAGCTGATTCCGTCGGATTTTATCGCTTATGCGAAGTCTTGTAATTCAGTTTCTGACCATCAGGAAAAACTTTTGGCGAATTTCTTTGCGCAGACAGAGGCTTTGGCTTTTGGAAAAGATAAACAGCAGGTTTTAGATGAATTACAGAAAACCAATAAATCTGTTGCTGAAATAGAAAAACTGGTAAACTATAAAATTTTCCAAGGAAATATTCCGACGAATTCATTTTTATTCAAAGAATTAAATCCTTTTTCGTTGGGGCAGCTTATCGCTTTGTATGAGCATAAAATATTCGTTCAGGGAGTGATTTGGAATATTTTTAGTTTTGACCAATTTGGGGTAGAACTTGGAAAAGTCCTTGCAAACAGGATTTTACCTGAACTCACCAATTCTGATGAAATTTCATCCCATGATTCTTCTACGAATGGACTGATAAACTATTATAAAACAAACAAATAACAAAAACCAATGACTATGAGAACTTTATTGCTAATAGTTTTAATTTTCTTTTCAGGATTGATACAAGCTCAAGATGACTTGCTGAAAAAATCCGAAAAAGGGGACGCAGAAGCGATGTTTTATCTTGCTTCATCATATTTTTTGGGAGAAAAGGGCTATCCACAGGACAATGAAAAAGCGCTGCTGTGGTTCCAAAAATCAGCTGACAAAGGCTATGCAGAATCCCAGAACACGCTTGGTACTATTTACATAAAGGGCTGGGCAGGAGTGAAACAAGATTATAGAAAAGCTGTGAAATTGTTAGAAAAAGCCGTGAAATCTAATCATGCTGATGCTTGTAATAATTTAGGGCTTCTGTATCGAGATGGCACAGGTGTAAAACAAGATTACAAAAAAGCAATAGAGCTTTTCCAAAAAGCAGCAGGTTTGGGGAGTTCCTCTGCGGTGGATAACTTGGCGTATATGTATTATATGGGCTGGGGTGTGGAGAAAAACTATGAGAAAAATTTGGAACTGATAGAAAAATCAGTGAAAATGACCAAAGACAAGCAACGACTAGTGCAAGTTGCTTATTTTTATCTTAAAGGGGAAGAAGTAAAACAAAATATCCCAAA
The DNA here is from genome assembly GCA_937890925.1 of uncultured Riemerella sp. GTDB lineage: Bacteria > Bacteroidota > Bacteroidia > Flavobacteriales > Weeksellaceae > JABCPE02. Next base: position 13,710 of record CALAEK010000025.1, on the reverse strand, counting down.
AGCCATAGAACTCTACACTTGGGGGTATGAGAATTTCCCTACTGAAGTAGCTTTTCCTAATTATTTGGGTATGATTTACATCTATTATAATGACAAAGGAGAAAATAAAGGAGATTTTACAAAAGCCTTAAAATGGTATAAAATAGCGGCTAATCTGGGTGATGTAGATGCGATGAATAATATAGCTTTTATCTATTTGCAAGACAATCCACAAGTGAAAAATACCCAACAGGGAATAGAATGGATGGAAAAAGCAGCCAATTTGGGAAATCCAAAAGCTATCTATAATCTCGGATATCTCTACACCCTCGGTGGAGATTTACCAAAGAACTATGACAAGGCGGTGGAATGGTTCAGAAAAGGGGAAGCCATCGGCGAAGAAATGAGTATTTCCTCACTGGGAGCGATGTATCATGCAGGAATTAAATTTAAAAAAGACCTGCAAAAAGCCAAAGAATATTATCTAAAAGCCGCAAAAGATGAAAATCTTGCAAAAGCTCTCTTTGAGCGAAATGAAAAACTTATAAAAGAAAATCCCACAAAAGTATATGCATGGAGGGCAGATAGGGAATAGGATATAGATATTTTTGAATGGTGAAAATTATACAAGTTGCCTATAAAATTAGGCAACTTGTATAATTTTACGCTTTAAATAACTCATCATACTCTCTTTCTTTTGGCTTTTCTATCTTCCATTTTTCTAAAATGGTATTAAGGATCTTTTTTCCTCTTTCTGTAATAGTGTCCGTTGTCCAATCATTATATTTTAATATTTCTTGTTCAGATTTATATATTATAGATCTTGTAGAGTTTCGAATATCATCTTTTATGCTTTTAAAATCTTTAGATGTTGTATTCCCTTTAGTGATTAACAGGTTTCCTAAAGAATATGTGTAAATATTTCTGTTTTTTAATTGTTTTCCATTTATTTGTTGATAGGAGCGTCTGTGTGTATCATTTTCAGTAGGATATATAAATCTTACATTTGCTTCATTATTAGGTACTATTCTTCCAGATAAAGATTCCTCATATTCTCTTAAAATGAAATTTATCCCATCCCATCCGTGCCAAAATTCTACAGTATTTCTAATGTTTTTCACTACAGCATTCCAAGAAAAATGTTTAGTCCATCCTCTATTTAATTCTAGTATTAGATGTTCTATACTTCTTTTCTTGTTATAAAATAAGGATGAGAATCTAAATATATGTTCTCTATTAAACCTTGTGTTATTTCCATAAAACAAAAAGCAAATAATATTATGTCTTTCTATGTACCAAAGTAATTTTTCTATCCATTCCAAAGGATTATTCTCAAGTTCTATATATTCATCATTTTTAGGCAGATGTCTCATTAGTAGTGCTAAAATAAGCGTTTGCATATATTTTCCAAGTCCTTTTGGAAAGTGAGCAATTCTATATAATGACCTTTGTATAGCTTCTGTATATTGAAAATTGAACTCTTTGTCATCATTTATATCATAAGGGTTATTGATGAAATACCATAGTGAAATTGCTTTTTTCATATTTTGAAGCCAAATCATATCTATCCCTATATGAGAACTTTCTTCTGCTTTAAAATCTGTTTCAAAAATCTGTTTTTGATAAGCTTTAAAATCTTTATCAATCATACTCTCATCAGAAAACTGAATGATCCAAAAGGCTTTTAAGAATTCATCGTCTGTAAGTTTAGATTCTCCTCCTTTTCCCAACCATCGGTATATTTCTAGCCAAACATCATTGACTTCTTTTCTACGATTAGCTTTCAGTTCTTCATTAATTTTTTTATTATGTGATAATAAATATAATACCCTGTTTTTAAATCTTTCTAAACCAGAAAGCTGTTTTCCTCTAAAATTCATGGTTTCAAAGACCATAGAAATATCAACTTCTTCGTCAAGAATTAACATGAAAAATTTCAATCTGCTTTCTATAGTGTAAATACAATCTTCAATAGCATTTATAGAAAACTTATCAATTTTGTCCAAAAAATAAGCTTTTGCATCTTGTAGATTATGAGTATAAAGCGTTTCTACATCTTGGTTTTCTTGATATTGTTTTTCTTCAAAAATATTATTTAGTAAATAGTTTCTCGATGGTACATCTATATGGTAGCCAAAGAAATAATGGTTTTTGTTTTCTGTTTCTTTTCTAAAGTATTTTTTAAACAATCTTTCTTGTTTTTCTTTATCATTTAATTTGTTGATCAAACAGAATAGTAAAATAAGTATAGTAGTAAATCTTTGTTGTCCATCTACTACATTATAGAGTTTATATTCTTCTCTATTCATTACTAATGAATTGCTCCCTTTGATAATATTTTCTTCTTTTATTCCTTCGCTCAATAAGTTTTGAAAATCATCATCAGAAAATTTATTTACTGTTATTACACCTGTAAAGTGAGTTCTTTTTTGAGTCCTTGCTCTTTCTAAATCACGCCAAAGAGCTTCTATTTCACTTTCTCCCCAAGAATAACCTCTTTGGTAGTCTGGAATTCTGAGTAATATATTTCCAAAAATTTGAGATAAAGATTGTATTTCTGCCATTTTTAATTATTGTGTTTTTATTATTAGGATTTGAAACAAAGATATGAAAAATGTTAAACAAATCATAAAGTTTGTTAAAAACGACTATATATGGAACTAAAAAAAGAGTTATCATCTGATAACTCTTTTTTTGGCGCCTTTTGCTGGGCTCGAACCAGCGACCCTCTGATTAACAGTCAGATGCTCTAACCGACTGAGCTAAAAAGGCGTTTTGTTCATTTTTAGTGGTGCAAATATAGCATGTATTTTAATATTAACCAAATAATTTTCTAATAAAAACATGAGTTTAATCTTAATTTATTCATTATCAGTTTGAAAAATATTCATGTTTTTAAAATAATTTATAAATGTCATTTCCAAAAACAAGAAGCATCAGCCCTAAAAGCAAGATTACCCCAGCCATTTGTGCATATTCTAACACTTTCTGAGAAGCAGGTTTTCCTGTAATCATTTCCCAAAGGGTAAATACTACATGCCCGCCATCAAGACCTGGGATAGGAAGCAGGTTTAGGAATGCTAACCAAACGGAGAACATCGCAGTAAAACTCCAAAATGCAACCCAGTCAATCTCTGTAGGCATCATTTTCACGATTCCGATCGGTCCAGAAACTTGTTTGTAGCCTTCGGTTTGTTTGTTGAATAATATTTTAAATTGTTTAACCTGCTGAGTTAGAGATTCTATTGTTCTTTCAAAACCTCTTCCTATTGCTTCAAAGAAACCGAAGTTTTTGGTCTCTTTGGCTTTCTCCAAAACAGCCATTGCTAGGGCTTCATCTACTTTAAAGCCAAGTTTACCTTCCTTGTCTACACTAGCCTCAGCAGTTTGGTTTTGTCCGTTTCTAATAAATTCTAGGCTGATTTTTTTATTTTTATTTTCATTAAGGGCAGTGGTTAACTCATCAAAAAACATTATAGATTTACCATTAACTCCCACGATTTTATCACCTTTCATCAGACCAGCTTCTTTTGCTCCACCAGCAATTGCTGAATCTACTACTATGGGTACTCTTGGAGCAATATAGCCTCTTCCGCCAGATTTTAGAACTTCGCCTACGCCTTCTTTATTGATGTCAAAAGTTACTTCTTTCCCCTCTCTCATTACGGTTACTTGGTCAGCAAAGAGCATATTTATTGCGGAATTATTGAAAGACAGGGCAGGTTTTCCATCTATTTTTAAGATTTTATCACCTGGTTTTAGTCCCATTTTCTGTCCTGCTTCATTCACGGAAATTCCATTCTTCATTTTAGAATTATTATAGAAAACCTCTCCTTTGAAGAAACTCAATGAAGCGAAAATTATCCAAGCTAAAAAGAAATTCACTGTAACCCCTCCAAGCATGATGATAAGTCTCTGCCAAGCTGGTTTGCTACGGAATTCCCAAGGTTCAGCAGGTTTTTTCAGTTGTTCTGTATCCATGCTTTCATCCACCATTCCCGCTATCTTTACATAACCACCCATAGGCAGCCACCCGATGCCCCATTTTGTGCTTTCTGGGTGCTTTCTCCAGTCACTATCAGGCAGGTTTTCTGTATTGATAGGAACTTCTTTTTTCTCTCCATTTACCTCAATGACTTCTGTATCAGGCTGATTTTTAGAGAAAAATTTGTATTGCCATTTTCCATTGATTTTTTTCATTGAAAATAAAGAAAACCAAGGGTCAAAAAATAGGAAGAATTTCTCTGCACGGGTCTTGAACCATTTTGCAGGAAGATAATGTCCTAATTCGTGTAAGAAAACTAAAATAGAAATACTTAGAATGAACTGAAATATTTGTATTGCTAAATCCATCAAATTTAAAATTAAAATCGTGCAAAGGTAATAAAAACATTATTAAATATTTTTGGTTTCAAAATAAAAATAATAGATTTACAAACAAAAGTCAAAAAATATGAAAATAACAGCGTTAAATTTGGATATTCGATGGAAATCTCCAGAGGAAAATATCAATATCATTGAAGAAAAACTAAAAGATGAGCAAGCGGATGTATTTCTTCTCCCAGAGATGTTTACTACTGGATTTTGTGTTGATACGGAAGAGGTAGCAGATAGTAAAGGCGAAACCCTTGCATGGATGAAGCGTTTTGCGGAGAAGAAAAAATCAGCAGTGGGAGGGAGTGTTTCAGTGAAAGAAGATGGGCGGTTTTATAATAGATTTTATTTCGTGGAACCTTCTGGGAAAGTCCATCAATACGATAAAAAACACTTGTTTTCTTTTGGTGGAGAGGATAAAATCTATACACCAGGAAAGGAGCGTGTAGTAGTTGATTATAAAAGAGTTAGGTTTTTGCTTCTGGTGTGCTATGATTTGAGATTTCCTGTATTTGCAAGAAATGTAGATAATTATGATGTAATGATAGATGTAGCCAGCTGGGCTGAACCTCGTATTTTGGCATGGGAAACTCTTTTGAGAGCTAGAGCTATTGAAAATCAGTCGTTTGTGTTCGGTGTTAATAGGATAGGGATAGATGGTTCTGGGTTGAATTATCCAGAAAGCACCCGTTGTTTCTATGCCGATGGGACAGAAATTTCTGAGAAAAATGGAGATATAATATCAGCGAATATAGATTTGGAGAAACTAAATTCTTTTAGACAGAAATTTAAAGTCCTTTTAGACAGAGATGAATTTGAATTAAAATAGAAAATGGAGCTTTATAACGGCTCCATTTTTTATATAAATAAAAATAATTTCTTAAAAATCCTCGTCAGAATCTATTGTGAAAGAACGGGATTTGAAGTCTTTGTCATGTTTTTCAGAAATTACATCTTCTCCTTTTTGTTCAATAATGAAATCCTTAGTTTCATTAAACATTTCTAAGAAACCTTTGAAATCTTCTTTGTAAAGATAGATTTTGTGTTTTTCAAAAGTTGCTTCACCACTTTCATTAAAATTCTTTTTACTTTCTGTGATAGTAAGGTAGTAATCGCCTGCTTTTGTTTCTCTCACATCAAAGAAATAAGTTCTCCTTCCTGCTTTTAACACCTTTGTAAAAATTTCATTTTCTTGGCGTTCTTTGTAATCACTCATTTTATTGTTATTTTAATAATGCTCAACAAATTTAAGATAATTTTTTAAATTTTCATAGAAAAAATCAAAAAAACTATCAAAAATCATGTATTTGGTTTACAGATTTATTTTTTTACTGCTCGTAACCGTTTCTCTGTGGGTGATGATGATGGCAGTGCAGTTGGCAACCTCTTTTTCTATATTGGTCAAAATGTTTTGTTCGGTTTTGGTGTCAAGAGCCGATAAACAGTCATCAAAAATCACGATTTGAGGCTGTTTGATAAGGGCTCTGGCGATGCAGATTCTTTGTTTCTGTCCGCCTGAAAGCATCACTCCTCGTTCTCCTACCACTGTCTGGTATTTGTCTTTGAATAGCATCACATCATTATGAATGTCGGCTATTTTCGCGAATTTTTCTATCAGTTCAGGTGTAGGATTGTCTATCGCAAAGCCGATGTTATTCTCTATCGTGTCGGAGAAAAGATAACTTTCCTGCGGGATATAACCGATGAATTTTCGGTAAAGTTCCAGATTGTGATCTTTTAGGTTTTTGCCGTCTATCAGTATTTCTCCTTCGTCTGGGTCTATCAGCCTGCAAAGAAGAAGAGCGATGGTAGATTTCCCGCTTCCTGTTTTTCCTGTGATGGTGATGAATTCTCCAGCATTTACTTTAAAACTTAAATTCTCCACAGCTTTGATGCCTGTATTGGGATAGGTGTAGCTCACATTTCGGAACTCTATATCGCCTTTGATTTCGTAAATATCATGATTGGTATTAACGATATCGGAATGAATGTCCATAAATTCATTTATCCTCTGCATGGAGGCTTCTGCCCGTTGGTTGATAGAAGTCACCCAGCCCACGGTACTGAATGGAATCACCATAGCATTGGCATACATAAAGAAATTAGCAATCATACCGATGTTAATTTCTCCATTAATGTATTTCTGTCCACCTATGAATAAAATAGCGATATCCAAAATCCCCACAATCAGAATCATAGAAGTGTAAAAGAAATTTTCGTACTTGGCTAAATCTACCGATCTGTTTTGGTAACTTTTTATTTTTTCGCCGTATTTGTCTTGGACATATTTTTCTTTGTTAAAGAATTTCACCACTCTAATTCCCGAAAAACTATCCTGCACGAAAGTAGAAATCGCAGACTGGCTCTCCTGAACCAGCTTTGATTTTTTTCCTACAATTCCACTCACTTTATACACGGAAAGAGAAAATATAGGAAGTAATATCAGAATGACAAGTGTCATCTCCAAATCAGTCCTTATCATATAAAAACTGGTAATCATCAGCAAAATGATAAGGTTCGCCACATACATCACGCCAGGGCCGAGATACATTCTGATAGCGATGATATCCTCACTGAGGCGGTTCATAAGGTCGCCTATGCTCGTTTTTTTGAAATTTGTAAGGGAAAGGCTTTGGTAGTGCTGGTAGATTTCGTTTTTTAGTTCGTATTCTATTTTTCTGGATGTCACTATGATGGTCTGTCTCATCATAAACCGAAAAACTCCTGCAATGATGGATGAGCCTATGATGACACCTCCATTGATAAGAAGAGTTTTTATAATAGTGTCGCTGTCAGTGTTTTCACTGCTCAAAACCTGTTGTATGGCATCTATGGTATCTCCCAGATATTGTATCCAGAAAATATTGAAAAAATTACTAAGAAAAATAAATAACACCCCTAGCGAAAGCATATTTCTATGTTTCCAAAAATAGGGATTAAGGGATTTTAGGGCTTTCATTCTTTTTTACATATTTGTAGGGAGGATAATCATAAGTGTAGTTCCTTTTCCTTCTTTGGAACGGATGGAGATTTCTCCCTTGTAGTCTTCTATCATTCTTTTTACCATTGCCAGTCCAAGGCCTGTTCCACTGGATTTGGTGGTAAAATTGGGTTCAAAGATTTTTTCTAATTTGTCCTCAGGGATTCCGTTTCCGTTATCCTCTATGGTTAGGCTTATTTTTTTATTTAAAAGTTCCAGATTGATTTTGATGAAAAAGTCTTGTTTCTCATTTTTTGCTTGTTGAGCATTTAGGATGAGGTTGGTCATTATCCTTTGGAAGAAAGATTTATCAAAGTTGATGAGAATGTTATTTTGTTTAGGGTAAAATGTAATTTCATTTTTATCATCAAAAATCCTTATGAGGGATAAAATCTCATTGTTCACATTGATTACTTCATTCTTTTTTTTGGGTAGTTTTGTAAACTCCGAAAAAGCTCCAGCTACTTTTGCTATTAGGTCTATCTGGTCTTCCATGGAGGCGCAAAGTTTTTTTACTTTATCTTCTATCTCAGGGTCATTTTTATCAAATTTCCTTTCAAAATTTTGGATGAGGAGTTTCATGGGAGTCAGTGGGTTTTTGACTTCATGAGCCACCTGTTTCGCCATTTCGCGCCATGCGGATTCTTTCTCTTTGAAGAATAGTAGCTTTTTTTGTTCCTCTATCATCCGTATGGTTCGGTTATAGGAATTGATGAGCGGAGTAAATTCATCATCGTTGTAATATCGGATGGGTTTTATTTCTTCATTGAGGTCTATTTGTGTGATTTTTTGTGAAATTTTCCTGATGTTTTTCGTTAGTTCATCGGAAATTCTCCAGCTGAGCCATATTCCAAGGGCGATGATGATGATGTTCGCCACAACCATGATTTGGATATACTGATTAAAGGTATCCAATCGGGTGTTATCACTATGATAAAACGGAAAAAAAACAATGGCGACAGGCTCCAGCATGTTGTTCAGAAGTGGGATGTAGGAGGCGGTCAGATTGTCCACATCATCTTTTATGTATTCCACAGAATCAAATCTGTTTCCTTTTTTTAGGATTTTTTTTAGGACTTCTTCTGGGATTTCTTGTGGAGAAACTTGGTTTTTCTCTTTGTTGGAAAGCAGGAATTTCCCTTGTAGATTATAAATGATAATATCCTGCTTGTTGATATCGGAGATTTCTAAGATTTTTTTCTCCAAGATGGGTTTTATATTTTCTTCAGTTGCGGTCGTGTGGCTTACTGCATAGTCTAGTGAAGCCATCAGAATTTCTACTGTTTGGCGTAGTCTTTCTTTGTTTTGGGTTTCGGTATTTTTTTTGAAAACGAGATAGGAGATTACCGTTACACCTATGATACTCAGTAGGGTAACCAGCATAAATCCGAAGAAGATTCTCGTTCGTATGTTTCCTTTGATGATGGGATTCATGGATTATTTTTTCATAAGTTTTGCTACATATTTTCCAATGATGTCAAATTCCAGATTTACTTTGTATCCAATTTCTAAATTCTTTAAATTAGTATGTTCCCAAGTGTAAGGAATTATCGCCACCGAAAACTCATTTTCTCCGCTGTGGGCTACGGTCAGGCTGATGCCGTCCACAGTGATAGACCCTTGTGGAATGGTCGTGAATCCATCTTTCTCGGTGTATGTTATCGTGATGTAATGGCTGCCGTTTAGGTTTTCTATGGATTTTATTGTCCCTGTTTGGTCTACATGTCCCTGCACGATATGCCCGTCTAGCCTGCCGTTCATCAGCACGCATCTTTCTATGTTTACTTCCATGCCTATCTTCCAGTTTCCCAGATTGGTTTTTTCCAAAGTTTCTTGTATCGCGGTTACGCCATATCGCTGATTTTCAATTTTTTCTATGGTCAAGCAGCAGCCGTTGTGAGAAAGGCTTTGGTCTATTTTTAGTTCATCTGTAAAAGGGCAGCTCATCGTAAAATGAACACTCGTTCCCTTGGCTTCTATATTTTCTACTGTGGCAGTGGCTTCTACTATTCCTGTAAACATAAATTTAAAGTATTTTTGAATAAATCTGTTTTCTTCTCAAAAAATTAAACTAATTTTGCTCTTTTAAGAGCCAAAGTTAAGCAAAATGGAATTTAAACATAAAATAAAAGTAGGAATTTCTATCGGAGACTATAATGGAATAGGTCCAGAAATCATCCTTAAAACATTGAAAGACAAGAGTATGCTGGATTTTTTCACACCTGTGATTTTTGGTTCAGGGAAGCTCTTTTCTTTTCAGAAAAATGTATTTAAACTGCAGTTTAATTTTAACTATATCCTCCACGCTTCCGAGGCGGTAGATGGACAGATAAACATTGTCAATCTTCGTAAAGATGAAATGGAAGTAAAGTTCGGTACGCCCACAGAGGAATCCACCAAACTGGCGATAGACTCGTTAGAAGCTGCAACAAATGCCCTGATGAAGGGTGATATAGATGTGCTGGTAACTGCACCCATCAACAAGGATGAAATGATAAAACACGGTTTCCCATACACAGGGCATACTGAGTATTTGGAGAAAAAATTTGCTGCCAAAGGATTGATGTTTTTGGTAACAGAGGATTTAAAAGTAGCAGTTTCTACCCATCATATTCCACTGGCGAAAGTAGCAGAAGCAATCACGAAACAAAGGATAATAGACCAAGTAAAACAGATGAACAACTGTCTGAAACTGGATTTCTCCATCGAAAGACCAAAAATCGCTGTTCTTGGGCTGAATCCACACTCAGGCGACGGCGGAACGATAGGAATGGAGGAAAAAGAAATCATAGAACCAGCCATAAAGGAATTGTTTGACCAAGGTTTTATGGCTTTTGGGCCTTATCCAGCGGATAGTTTCTTCCAGCCAGAAAAATACAAGCATTTTGATGGAGTTTTAGCAATGTATCATGACCAAGGTCTTACTCCGTTTAAGACCATCGCATACGAAAACGGAGTGAACTACACGGCGGGAATGCCGCTCATTAGAACATCGCCAGACCATGGAACGGCTTATGATATTGCAGGGAAGGGCGTTGCAGATGCTCATTCCTTTGAGGAGGCAGTTTTCACAGCGATAAAGATTTTCAAAAATAGAGTAGAAAATTTAGACCTCATCGCCCATAAATTAGAGGTAAGAAAAATTGCTCAGAATGTAGAAGACGAGGATCTTCCAGAAGGAGAGGAATAAGAAAAGCACCTGAAATAAGGTGCTTTTTTCTTTTTATTATTTTTTTACTCGTTTTATTTTATTGGCGTTTTTCTTTTCTTCCTCTTTTTTTCGTTTGTTTTCTGCTTGGTCATAGAGGGCGGTGTCTGTTTCGTAGATGATTTCTACATTTTCAGGAGAGTCTAGAAATATATCCTTCCATTTCCGTGGGCGGTCTTTGGTATTCCAGTTAAACTCTGGGAATTTCCGCTTCTCTGGAGCTATTTTGCTCATAGGATATATGTCCGTATTTGCGCCGATGTTACACGCTACGATGTGCAGTTTTTGTTCCTCGAAAAGCGCCTCAATTTCTCCACATGACGAAAGTGAGATGCCCAGCCTGTCCATGTTTTTTGTCTTTGCGTTTTGGCTTTCTACATAGTTGATAGCTTGTGCGTTTTCGGTCACTTTTATCAGATGAATGTTATTATTTTTGTAGTAGGCTATCATCTGTTTTCCTTTCACTTGGTTAAATTCATCTTTTAGATTGATAGAATCTACCTTGCTAATTGCTAGTGCGTTTCCGATTACTTTTAAAGAATCTATGCTCTCGCTTTGTGTGTTGAGGTAAGCTTTGATAACATCGCCTGTCACTTGTCGTTCACCTGTCCAGAAAATAGGCTTTCTGATGAGGTGAAGCTCTCCATCGGTTTCATTAAAGCTAAGCGAATCCGCTCTTGCCTGTGCATTAGATTTGAACATTCTAGCTTTGTGGTAGGCTTTTAGGAAACTTTTTTTAATTCTGCTGGCATCGGCTTTTTGGTAAGCGATGATTCTTTCGGCAGAGAAAAATAGTGAATCATTTTTAAAGATTTTCACAGCATAAGGCTTCCCTGTAATCATAGCGGAATCTTTATTTTCAAATATCTCGCCATAAGAGCCTCTTACAAAGCGGTTTTCCCGCGGGTCATCCAGCAGTACATTTCCTTTCGCAGTTCCGAAGCCTGTGTTCTGATTGTAATACATGGCATCGCCTTTCAGGGTTTTTCCATTGTAGTAGATTCGTGAATTTTTGCTGAGAACGACCTCCTTGCTGTTCATTTTATAGTATCCTTTCTCTGTGTATACCGAGTTGGAAGGATTACTCTTATTGATAATCGTAGTAGGGCCGTAGAACTCTGCGGTATTGGTATTTTGATTTTGCTTGATTTTAGTTCCTTGCACTTGGTATTGGCTGTTGTCTATATTTACATTTCCTGTGACATCTACCACTCTGCTGGTGATGTTGTAGGTGGCAGTTTTGGTTCTGATGGTGTTGCTGCCATTGTAGATAGTTCCTCCCGTGTTGAAATAAGCCGTGTTCGGAATTCGGTCATAGTAGAGAATATCCGTTTTTATGGTCTGTTTAGGGTCTGTGAGGACTACATTTTTCCTTGCGATTCCACGCTGGGAGTTGCCGTCATACTGGATTTCTCCCGCGGTGATTAGGTTGCCGTCAGAGGTCTGCAGCTGGGTGTTTCCTATGGCCTTAGCAAAGTTCGCTTCGGAATAGAAAATCACGGTGTCGGCTTTTAGTGTAGAGCCTTTATGTTCTAGATGCACATTTCCTGTCATGAAGGTATTTCCATCGAACAAATCTTGTCTTTTTTGGGTAAGGTCTGCGTGGATGATTCTTACCTTTACAGGCTCATCTTTTCCTTCTTGTTTTTGTTCAAAAAAAGGATCTTTTTCCAAATTGCCATTTATGGAAGTAATTTGCCCAAAGACAAACAAAGTGGACATTAGGAAAAAAGATATAAACAGTTTTTTTGTCATAAATTGGGTGTTTTTATGGAGTGGTCTCCTTCTTTTGTCCGTAGAAATAGAGCGTGTGGCTGTCTATGGATACCCCGAAAGCGCTTTCTATGGACTCCTTTATCGCTTGGATTCTTGGGTCGCAAAACTCTATGATTTCCTCTATTTCTTTCTGCGAATTATCTTTGTAGATAACGATATGGTCGTGCTGGCGGTCAAAATAGGATTTTTCATAGGTGGAACTTTCGCCGAACTGATGTTTTCTGACCAGCCCGGCATCTAGAAAAACCTCTATTGTGTTATAGATAGTCGCTTTACTGATGTGGTATTTTTTCTGCAGCATTAGTAGATAGAGGTCATCTACATTAAAGTGCTTGTCGTAATTGTATATCTCCTCCAAGATAGTGTATCTCTCAGGAGTGTTTCTCAGTCCCTTTTCTTTCAAGTAATTCCGCAAAACCTCCTTGATGGCTTCTATACTTTTACTATTCACTTTGTTTTCCATAGTGGGCAAATTTAATTATTTTTTACGAAGTAACAATTTAATTGTATCAAAACCAAATTCCTACCTTCTTGTATTCAATAAAAAAACCGCAGAAGGCTCTGCGGTTTCTTGCTATTGATTTTTATTTTACAGGATTTCCTTTGAAATCTGTTTTGTAGTAACCAAATTTTTCTTGTCCATTAGATTTCAGTTTTCCTTTTATAGAAACATCTATCAAGTTCTTTTTAATTTCAATGGTATAAACATATTGGTATTCAAACTTCTCATCATCTTTGTATTTCTTCCAAGCATCATCTACTACTTTTTGTATTGTTTCAGCTGTTACTTCTTTAAAGTCAAATAACTCGTCTTCCAAACGGAAATCCTCTGGATTACCACCGATTACATCGATTTCCATAACCTCAGGAGCTTTCCATCCTGAATTAGAAGAATAACTGATTCCCTGCACTCTTCTTTTATCCTCATTGTCTTGGTAAACAATATTTACCATGAGTTCATCTAAATCATCTGTTTTAACCACTTTATCAGAATTTTTGGTAACCAGAAATCTTACTTCATCAGTTATTTTTGCATTTTCGCCAAGTTTTTCTACTACAATGTCATACCATTTTTTGGTTTGTGCTGGGTCAGAAAATATTTTGTAATCAACTTTTTCTTTTCCTGAAGCCTCATTTGCTGCTTCCTTTGCTGCATTTACAGCTTCTTTTGCTTTGTTACAAGATTGTAACCCCAGTAGCGATGCTGCTAAAATACCCGCAGCGATGAATTTTTTTGCTTTCATAATATTATTTTAAAAAAAATTATTTGTACAAATTTAAAAAAAAATTCACAATATTTTTTCATTAAATATAGAAAAAATGCCTATTTATATAGTTTTTTGAGTGTAAGAGTGGGGTTTTTAGGAATGGTTTGTTTTTCAATGTTTTAAAT
>CALAEK010000024.1 GCA_937890925.1 uncultured Riemerella sp. | reverse complement strand
GTATCTATAATTTGCTGTATCAATAGGAATAATGTAATCATAATCACTATCATTAATTACTTCTATTTTTAACATATAATCATCCTCTTTCTTACTAAAAACACTTACTTTCATACTAATTTGAGAAAAAAGTGTATTGTAAATAAAAAATATAACTATAAATAATATATTTCTCATAATTAAGTTTTTTTGTGTTCTTTTTAATAGATTTCGTTTACTATCTGAATACTTTTCTGAATCTATACTCATTCCATATCCTACTCTTAATATTGATTTTGATTCAAGATAACTTTAAAGGATTAAATATAATTTCTTTAAGCAAATATAAAAGCCTTACTTTTGTAGAGTAAGGCTTTTAATTTTATCTACATTCCCAGACTTTTTCTTACTCTTTGGAGAGTTTCTTGGGCTACTTTTTGGGTTTTTTCTGCTCCTTCTTGTAGTTTTTTCTCTAATTCAGGGAGATTGTCCATATAATAAGCAAAGATTTCTCTTTCCTTAGTATAAGTTTCCAAAATCAAATTCAGTAGCTCTGTTTTCGCGTGTCCGTACCCGAAGTTTCCAGCAAGATATTTCTCTCTCAATGCTTGGGTTTTGTCCTCTGTCGCAATGAGTGAATATATCGTAAAAACCTTACAAGTGTCAGGATTTTTCGGCTCTTCCAGCGGTGTAGAATCTGTCTCTATGGACATCACTTGTTTCTTCAATTCCTTTTCTGGAAGGAATATATTGATGATATTTCCTCTTGATTTGGACATTTTATTTCCGTCTGTCCCCGGTACATATTTCGTGTTTTCCTGCAATTCCGCCTGTGGCAGCACGAAAACCTCACCCATTTGGTTATTAAATCTTGCTCCTACATCTCTCGCCATTTCCAAATGCTGAAGCTGGTCTTTTCCCACAGGAACCACCTCCGCATCGTAGAGCAGAATATCCGCTGCCATGAGCATAGGATAGGTAAAAAGTCCTACATTCACATCTCCCAATCTATCCGCTTTATCCTTAAAAGAGTGAGCCAAAGTAAGCCTTTGGTAAGGAAAAAAACAAGACAAATACCAAGAAAGCTCGCAGGTTTCTGGAATGTCGCTTTGTCTGTAGAAATAAGTTTTCTCTGTATCCAGCCCAAAAGCCAGCCACGCCGCAGCGATTTCGTAAGTGTTTTTTTTCAGCACCTCAGCATCTTTTATCTGCGTGAGAGTGTGCATATTAGCGATGAACAAGAAAGATTCGTTCTCTGTTTTTTTAGATAATTCTATGGCTGGAACGATTGCCCCCAAAATATTCCCTAAATGCGGCGTTCCTGTAGCCTGTATTCCTGTAAGAATTCTTGACATGATTTTATTTTTTATTTTTAAACAAAATTAAATTTCATATTTTAAAACCTGCTGTATATTTTTATAAATCTCGGTTTTAAGGGTTTCTATCGGCATTTCTTTGATTTCGGCAAGTTTCAGATAAACCTCCTCAATAGGCTCTTCTGCTGTATCCGTTTCCAAAAAAATCCTATCTAAAGGAGTGTCCCGCGCGGTTTCCTGCAAAGATAAGTTATAAAGCAGCGCTTTCCCAAAAGACAAATAAAAGCCTTTGCTCAAAAGCTCTTCGGCTGTTTCCTTTTTCTTATTAAATCCATGCACGATGAGCGGCACTTTTGCGATTTTCTGAAACCTCAGCAACTGAGAAAAACGCCGAACACAATGCACTATCATGGGTTTTTGGATTTCGTTTGCCCAGAGAATCTGCTGTTCAAAAACTTGCTCCTGCAAACTCTCATCTGCCGAGACCAGCCCATCCAGCCCGCATTCGCCTATCGCAAGGCAGTTTGGGTGCTGGGATATTTCTTTTATTTTATCTAAATTCTGTCTGTAATTTTCATCAATTTTATTTGGGTGAAGCCCAGCTGAAAAATAATTTCCTGGGATTTCTTCCGTGAAATCCAAGTTATAAATTCCATATTTCCTTTCCTGAAAATGATGATGAAAATCAAAAAACATACAGCTTTATTTTATTCTTTTCTTTCTTCTTTGGACAAATAGAATTTAGGCATTTCCCACTGATATCTCACCGCAAGAGTTCTCACCGCTACAATCAGCAAAATAGTAGAAACATGCACCATAATATATGGCATGGAAGTGTATCTATACAACACCAAAAACAAAACTCCACCCACAATACACGCCGTAGCATAAATTTCTTTTCTCAAAACCAAAGGAATTCTATTGAGCAAAATATCTCTAAAAATCCCACCAAAACAACCTGTGATAACCCCCAAAGTGAGAGAAATAATCATCCCGTGTTCGGCATTCAGCCCTTTCTGAATTCCCATAATGGTAAAAAGCCCAAGCCCAAAGCTGTCAAAAATAAACAACGGTGTTTCGAATTTTTTTTCAAAAACCTTTACCAGCATCGCAAAGATACTCGCCAAAAAAACCACTGTGCAACTGAACATATCTTTCATCCAGAAGACAGGAACTTCCAGCAGTAAATCCCGCAAAGTCCCTCCACCAAAGGAAGTGACGAAAGATACTATAAGCACGCCGAAAGGGTCCAATCTTTTCTCTATCGCCGCGAAAGCCCCAGACATCGAGAAAGAAACCAACCCCAAAAGTTCAATTACGAAATTAAAATTTTCATACAACATAAATCAACATTTTATTTTTCAAAACAATAACCACACAAAACGAGTCCGTGTGGCAAAAATCAAGTTTCTATGACCGACCTTCTTCCTACACCCTCACGGCATCTGGAACGAACAAAGTATAGTCGCCACCAAGCGAAATAATCTCCCTAACACTACTGCTGCTGATGAACGACTTAGCCGAGGAAGTCAGCAGGAAAATCGTTTCTATCTTGTTCTCCAAAGTAAGCGTTCTATTGATATGCACGATCGCCTTTTCAAACTCAAAGTCGGCAGGATTTCTCAGCCCTCTGATGATGAAATTCACATTTCTCTTTCGGCAGTAGTCCACCGTAAGCCCTTCAAAAGAGTCAATCTCCACATTAGGAAAATCCTTAAAGGTATTTCTCAAAAACTCTTTTCTCTGCTCCAGAGAAAACATATATTTTTTCTGCACATTATGCCCGATGGCGATGATAATTTTATCAAAAAGTTTCGTCGCCCTTTCTACAATATCATAATGCCCCAAGGTAACAGGGTCAAAAGACCCAGGGAATACCGCTATTTTCATTGTTTATTTTTATTCTTAAATATTACTCACTTCCCTTATAGCTTTCATTAGCAAAATCAATATTTCTGCTCGGATACCAACCCACCATCATGTCCATCACTTCTTCCAAAGTCTCTATAAGGTGCTCATCTATCCCATCATTCTGTAATTCTACATCACTTTCGAGGTATATTTGATAGATTTCCTTCTCTGAAAATCCCTCTGCGTACAGCTGCAATGCAAAATTTCTGAGTTTTTCCACCGCATCCTGCTCAAAGAGAAGCTGTTTTATCTTCTCTTTTGCTTCATCTCTCTTTTGCATTTCGTTATCCATCATCATTACTTATTTCCTCTGTGTTTTCTATCGAGTTTGATTTGATTTTTCGTAAAACTGCTTCAAATTATCCAAATTCACGCTGCAGTCTTTATTAAAAATATTATTGGCTACTAAGTTTTCCATCAAACGAGTTGCTCCAGTTACTTTTGGGTTTCTGTAAGCTTTTTTACCAATGATATTAAAATCCACAATGCCTTTCCAGTTTCCTGCTTCATCCTTCTTCGCTACTCCAAAGAATAAAAGTTCTCCTTTCAGTGATTTTATTTCATAGGAATAAGGCACCAGACCATATTCTGTTTGCTTTTCTTCGCCCTCATTATCCACATCATTTAGATTTAATATAAAACATATTTTTTTATCCAAATATATTTCATCAGGCTCCACTCTCACTTCTTTAGCGGTATTCTTTGTTTTCGGAAGATTTAATTTTAGCTCCGTATACAAATCATCTTCTGATTGTGCAGAGAAAAATAAAGGAAATAGAAACGCTGTCAACCAAAGTGTTTTCATAATTTTTATGTTTTTAATGTTTATTTAAGGCTTTTTCTACTTCATTTCCGCACAAATCTTTGATGGAAATTCCGTAGATTTTCGCCTGCTGCGGCAGGATACTTGCAGGAGAAAAACCTGGGTTGGTATTCATTTCCAGCATGTAAGGCGTTCCGTTCATAATGATGTATTCCGAACGAGAAAAACCACTCATTCCCAATGACTTATAAGCTTTCTTCGCAATTTCTTCTACTTTTAGTCGTGTCGGCTCATCTATTCTGGCTGGTGTAATTTCCTGAGAAGCACCTTCATATTTAGCTTCATAGTCGAAGAAATCATTTTCGGAAACAATTTCCGTAATTCCCAAAACAGTAATTTCACCTTTATAATCTACCACACCTACCGAAACTTCCATTCCATCCAAAAAGCTCTCTATCAGCACTTCATCATCTTCGTGGAAGGCTTTTTCCAAAGCGGCTTTGAACTCAGATTTTTCTTTCACTTTTGAAATTCCCAAACTAGACCCGGACTGATTTGGTTTCACAAAACAAGGAAGCCCAAGTTCAGAGATAATTTCATCTTCACTGAAAGCATCTCCTTTTCTCAGATAAATGCTCTTCGCCGAAGGAATTCCATATTTAGAAAGCACCGCCAGAGTGTCTTTCTTATTGAATGTCAATGCACTTTGGTAAAAATCACAGCCCGTATATCTCTGTCCCACAGCATCCCAATACGCCTGTAAAAGCCCGTTTTCACCAGGTGTTCCGTGAATGGTATTGAAACATACATCAAATTTCAGCTTCGTTCCATCGGCAAGTTTTACCGAAAAATCGGCTTTATCTATTGGGAATTTTTCATCATTATCATCCACAAAAAACCAGCCTTCTTTCAAGACATGAACTCTATAAACATTGTATAAATCTCTGTCCAATTCATCAAAAATAAGCTGACCGCTTTTCAGCGAAACGATATACTCATCGGAAAAACCGCCCATTACCACGGCGACATTCTTTTTATTCATAACTCTTACAATTTAGGCAAAATTAACAAAAACTTTTTATTCACCTACGCTGTCTGATAAATTCTTTAACTTTGTAGCTAAAAGAATTTTTTATGCATCTATCCACCGCAAAAACTTTTTTTGAGAAATTCACAGGCTCTCCTGTTGCTGATTTTCAGGTATTACAGCAGAGCGGCTCATCGAGAGTTAATTTCATCGGAAAGTCTCATAATCAGGATTTTATCATTACTTACAACGAAAACATCAGGGAAAACGAGGCTTTTCTCTATCTTTCGGAAGAGTTTTCTTCATTAAAACTAAATACACCTAAAATACTGGCAGTCAATGAAGAAAAAACGCTCTATGTTCAGGAGTTTTTGGGCAAAAATACTTTGTCTGAAATCATCTCTGCCGAAGGACACTGTGAAAGGGTAAAATCATTGGTAAAACAAACCTTGGAAAAGCTATTCACTCTGCAGCAAAAAACCGAAGGAAAAATAGATTTTCGCAAGACTTTCGAATACGAAGCCTATGACAATCTGCCGATTACACATGATTTATATTATTTTAAAAATTTCATGGTGGATGTCTTGGAATTACCTTATCACAAAAGTTCTCTGCTAAAAGAGTTTCAAACCTTGACAACTAAAATAGAAAATCTCTCTCCTAAAACAATCATGCTAAGGGATTTCCAGTCAAGAAATATTTTAGTAAACGAAGAAAACGAAGTGTTTTTCATTGATTATCAATCCGCTATGCTAGGGCCTGCGGTCTATGATGTGGTTTCTTTTTTATTCCAAGCAAAAGCCAACTTCCCTATCGAATGGAAAACAGAAATGCTGGATTTTTATTTCAGTCTTTGGGACAGCGAAACACGGCCTGCGCTGAAAGAAGCTCTTCCCTACTGCCAGCTTATCAGATTTTCGCAAGTGCTTGGTACTTATGGTTTTAGAGGACTTATCCAGCGGAAAGCTCATTTCCTATCAAGCATCGGACAGGGAATAAAAAATCTAACGGTTTTTTCTGCAAATTGGCAGGAAAACACCGCTTTCCCAGAGCTTTATTCAGTTATAGAAAAACTCAATGAACCCGACACTCAGAAGAAGATAAACGCCTTGATTTCTGGGTAAAAATTCTTTTTATTTTAAGATTTGTAAATTTGCGAGAATTATTTCATTATGCTACATATCGATATTTATAGTTTTTCTTACAAGAAAAGCGGAATCCCAAAGGACAACACAGACAATGGTGGTGGATTTGTTTTTGACTGCCGTGGAATCCTAAACCCAGGACGAATTGATGAATACAAACCTCAAACAGGAGCTGATTTGGCTGTGCAGGAATATTTGGAAGAAAAAACCCAAATGCCAGATTTCCTAAACTCAGTGAAATCCCTGATATCCATATCTGTGGACAATTATATAGAACGAGGATTTGAGCATCTTCAGATTTCGTTTGGCTGCACTGGCGGACAGCACCGCTCGGTTTATTCAGCAATAAAAATAGGAGAATTTTTACAACACAAATACGCTGATAAAGTAAGTGTAAAAGTAACCCACAATGAACAACCTCAGCTAAATGCATAGAGTATGAAAGCTTTTATATTCGCGGCAGGAAAAGGGACAAGATTAAAACCTTTCACAGACAAACACCCAAAGGCTTTGGCTAAGGTAAATAACATTACCCTTTTGGAAAGAAATATCAAATTTCTGCAGTCTTTCGGGATTAATGATTTTATTATTAATATTCATCATTTCGGAGAGCAGATTGTTGATTTCTTGAAAGAAAATGATAATTTCGGTGCTAAAATAGAAATCTCCGACGAGTCCGAAGAACTTCTGGAAACGGGTGGTGCTTTGGTCTTTGCCAAAGAACTTTTGGAGCAGGAAGAGCATTTTTTAATCATGAATGCCGATATTTTAACCAATCTGAATATCAGTGATTTCATTGATTTCCACTTAAAATCCAACAACTTTGTTACTTTGGCTGTTTCGGACAGAAAAAGTTCACGAAAACTGCTTTTTGACAGTGCAATGACCCTGCAAGGCTGGCGTAATGAGAAAACGAGCGAAGAAATCTTTGGAAACACTTATAAAAACCTAAAACCAATGGCTTTCAGCGGGATACACTGCATCAATTCTAATTTACTAAAACTCTTCACTCGCCGTGGCAAATTCTCCATTATGGAGGAATATTTAGACCTGATGAAAGACTATATTATCAAAGGATACGAACATGATGCTTTGCTGATAGATGTGGGAAAACCAGAATCCATCGCTGAAGCAGAAAAATATTTTAAATAAAATGGAAGAAGAAATTTTAAGAGAAAGTTTTAGACAAAAAACTTGGAGCGAGCAAGCCACCAAAGACAGCTGGATGGTCTTTAAGATAATGGGAGAAATAGTCTCTGGCTATGAAAAAATGCAGAAAATGGGACCCTGCGTGTCTATTTTTGGGTCTGCAAGGATAAAACCAGACACCAAATATTACAAGATGACAGAGGAAATTGCCAAAAAAATCACAGAACTAGGCTTTGGAGTCATCACTGGCGGCGGCCCAGGAATCATGGAAGCTGGAAACAAAGGAGCCAAAGAAAGCGGAGGAAAATCCATCGGTCTCAATATAGAACTTCCCTTCGAACAGCATCTGAATCCTTATATAGACAAATTATACAGCATGGAGTTTGACTATTTTTTCATTAGAAAACTCATGTTTATAAAATACTCACAAGGATTTATCGTGATGCCTGGCGGTTTTGGGACTTTGGATGAACTTTCAGAAGCGCTAACGCTGATTCAGACTGGTAAAATCGGCAGATTTCCTATCGTTTTGGTTGGTTCAGAATTTTGGAGCGGGCTGCTGGATTGGTTCAAAAATACTTTACTGGAAATGAAATTAATTTCAGAAGAAAATTTCTCTCTTTTCAGAGTGGTAGACACCGCTGATGAGGCTGTTTCACACATCAAAGCCTTCTATGACAAGTACTCCATCCACGAGAATTTCTAAGTTTGGCACGGCTTTTGCCTTTATTTAACAAAATTTTAAGATTATGATTACTAAAAAGAAAGTCAGTCTTGTTGGATTTTTTGTAATGCTGCTTATGGTAATGAGTTTTGCGGTGAGCCAGTTCCAGTCTTCATTGACTAAAGTAGACTATGTGGAGGGAAGCAAAACTTTAAAATTTACCACCAAGGTAAGCACAGAGCAAATCGCAAATGCACTAAAGGTAAATGCTAGTTCTGCAGGCTTTAATGCTGAAGTAGCAAAATATATTGGCAAAAATTTCTCAGTAGCCGTGAATGGAGAAAACAAATCTCTGAAAGTTACTGGCAGCCAAGTAAACGGAGAGACAGTGTTTATTTATTTTGAAGTAGATGGTGTGGCGAGTATTTCCACATTGAAAATTAAGAACAACATTCTGCTGGATGTATATCCTAAACAGCTAAACCTAGTGAATATCGCCTACAAAGGAAGCCAGAAAAACATGACCTTCCAGCGTGGGAAAGAAACCGCAGAAGTATCTTTCTAGAAACGAAATTGTTATATTATTTAATGTAAATTCCTGCAAAAATGCAGGATTTTTTATTTCTGTGATTTTACTTTTTATAAATAGGAACACTACTGCACGCCTCTCCAAACATCAGTGATTTCACCTGTGGTTTTAGTTTTTGAACCAGCTCTACATAGGCATTGGTAGGAATTTCCACATCGCTGCAACCTCTTATAAGAACCCTTTTGTCTTTATAATCAGAAAAATCAAATTTCTGAATTTCTTCATGAAATAAAACCAATTCCAGCTCATCCAATGAACCAAAAACTATCTTTTTAGCAACACCTTCTAACCTAGATGTAAGTAAAAAATACGCCCAAAGCGGAACAATAGCATCCGTGGAACAATAGAGATAGACAAAGGCGTTTTCATAAATTTCCACATCTAGATTTTCCACCTGCTCACGGAAGTCTTTTTCTTTTAATATAAGTCCTTCATAAAGAAAATCTTTTAGGTCAATGCCCAGGCGCTTCCCTTTTGGACGAAATTCAGCAACATCTATGTTTACCAGTCCGCTATTCGCAACTTTATTTACAATTTCTCCTTGCTCTGACATATTATTTATTTATATTTGAGCAAAAATAAATCTTTTTTTACTAAAACAAAATGTCTAAAAAATATTATATAATCTCAGGAGAAGCTTCTGGGGATTTACATGGTTCTAACCTGATGAAAGCCATCCTAAAAAAAGAACCTGATGCTGAGTTCAGATTTTGGGGAGGCGACCTGATGAAAGAAGTAGGCGGAACATTGGTAAAACATTACAAAGACCTTGCATTCATGGGGTTCTTGGAAGTGGTTCTAAATCTTAAAACCATTCTGAGAAACATCAAATTTTGTAAAGAAGACATAAAAAAACACCAGCCAGATGTTCTTATTTTGGTGGATTACCCTGGCTTTAACCTAAGAATTGCAAAATTTGCTAAATCATTAGGAATCAAAGTAGTATATTACATATCTCCACAGCTTTGGGCTTGGAAAGAAGGCCGCGTAGAAACCATCAAAAAATATGTGGATGAAATGCTGGTAATCCTCCCTTTTGAAGAGGATTTTTACAAGAAACATTCTGTGAAAGCCCACTTTGTAGGACATCCTCTTTTGGATGCCATTTCAAATTTAAAACCAATTGACAGCCAAGAATTTAAGAAACAGAACAACTTAGACAGCAGGGAAATCATCGCACTGCTCCCAGGAAGCCGAAAACAAGAGATAAGAAAGATGCTTGGTTTGATGCTCAGCGTAACTCCTTATTTCAAAGATTATCAGTTCGTTATAGCAGGAGCACCTTCCCTACCAAAAGAATTTTATGATGAGTTTTTAACGGATGATGTGCATTTCGTGTCCAATAAAACTTATGACTTGCTTCGTTCTTCCAAAGCCGCTCTGGTAACCTCTGGAACAGCAACACTAGAAACCGCCCTTCTAAAAATCCCAGAAGTAGTCTGCTACCGCGGAAGCTGGGTTTCTTACCAAATCGCAAAAAGACTGGTAAAACACATTAAATTTATTTCTTTGGTCAATTTAATCATGGATAAAGAAGTTGTTAAAGAATTGATACAAAACGATTTAACAACAGAAAACATAAAATCTGAATTAGAAAAAATCCTAAACCCAGAACAAAGAGAAAAAATCCTAAACGAATACGAAAAACTAAACCACCTCCTCGGAGGTAAGGGAGCGAGTGAGCGCGCCGCAGAAATCATCACAAAACTACTATGAACAAACAGCCTTTGCTAATTTGCGCCATCAGTTTTGGATTGGGAATTTTCTTTCAAGACAAATTTGATTTCCCTTTTTGGGGAGCCGCTGCCACATTAGTTTTAGGCATTGTAGGATTTTTGGCGGGATTTTTTATCCGAAATTTCTTTTTTGACAAACTGAAATCGGCGTTTTTGGTATTTTTGTTTTTCAGCATTGGAATTTTTCTGCATTTTCTCAATTCAAATTCTATTCAAAACATTGATTTTGAGAAAAATAAAACAACTGAAATCGTTTTTCAGCTCAGCAAAAAACTAAACTCCAATGAAAGAAACAAACGCTACGAAGTTGAAATTCTTAATTTTGAAAAACCTTTTTCGGCTGTAATTTCTATCCCAAAAGAACAACAAGAACTTGATTTTCTGCATTTTTATTTAGCCGAGGCTTACCTCAATCCCACCCAGAAACCTCAGTACGATTTTCAGTTTGATTATCAAAAATATTTAGCTCGGCAAAATATTCATTATCAAGGATTTATTCCCAATGAAATTTCATTCAAAAAGAAAGAATCTGTAAGTTTCGCTGATAAAATAAAGCAAAAACGACTAGATTTGCTTTTTAGAATAGATAATTCCAGCCTTCAACCGCAGAATAAAGCGATTTTAAAAGGAATAATCCTCGCCGACCGAACGGAAATAGACCAAGAAATCATCAACCATTTCAGCAAAACTGGCTTAATCCATATTTTGGCGATTTCGGGTTCTCATATGGCGATTATTTTCTTGATGATTTTATTTGTTTTAAATCCTATTTTTTCGGTAAAATACAGAAATATTCCTATTTATATTTCATTGGCAGCCATCTGGGGATTTGCGATATTCATCGATTATGGAAATTCTGTGGTGCGCTCCTGCATTATGATTACGGTCTATTATATTATGATTTTTTTGCAGAGAAAACCTAATCTTCTGCACTCTTTGGCTTTGGCTGGAATGATGATACTTTCGATTGATACTCAGCAGCTTTTCGATGTAGGTTTTCAGTTGAGCTTTTTGGCTGTTTTTGGGATTTTTTGGCTGTACAAACCTATTACCAATCATTATAAACCACTAAAAAACAGAGCGATAAGATTCATTCTAAATACATTTTCTCTGAGCCTTGCAGCCCAGCTGACCACACTTCCATTGATATTATTTTACTTTCATCAGTTTTCTATAATGTCTGTTTTTATCAATGTTGTCAGCATTATGGTATCACAGGGATTTATCATTTTTTCCTTTATCGTTTCTATTTTGTTTGGAATAGAATTTACTCCCGATTGGCTTTTAGAAATCTATGACTGGTGTGCTAGTTTCTTCCTGAATATGGTTGCTTTTTTCTCAAAAACAGATTTTAGTTTCGTGGAAAATGTTTCTATCGAAATTCCTGAACTTATTATTTTATTTGTGGTTGTCTATTTATTGAGAAATGTTTTTGAAAAGCCGAATGTAAAAACTTTCACGCATTTTTCTTTCTTCATTTTATTATTCATTTTCACAAGAATATTAACTAATTTTTATTTTTGGAAAAAGGAAGAAATACTGCTTCATTCTTTTTTCAAACAAAATATAGTCTCTATAAAACAAGGTGACAAAGTTGTTTTTATAGTAAATGATGAGACTGATATGGAAAAAATTAATAACTTTGTTATAAAATCCTATATTACATCCAGAAGAATAAAAAATATAAAAATAAAAAAAGTAAAACCTATGACTAAACTAAAAATAAACCAAACTAGCTATGAAATAAAATAAAAAAATCCGAGAATTTGTTGGCTCTCGGATCATGGCTAATAGATTCTAACATCTACTTTTGACCAATTATGGTCGGGGATTCTAAATATAGTATTTCAAAACAGATTAAAAGAAATACTACAACTAAAAAAACTAATTATAACATTGGGGGCAAAATTACAAAATTTATTTTAGGAGTGAAGGATTTTTATTATTTTTTAATCCTCATAAAAATATTAAAACTTACCCCCAAGAAGTAAATTTCTGGGGGTAAGTTTATCTAAATTAATTATTACATCATACCTGGCATTCCACCACCTCCCATAGGAGGCATTGCTGGAGTATCTTCTTTGATATCTACCAAGGCACATTCTGTTGTAAGAATCATTCCTGCTACTGATGCAGCATTTTCAAGAGCTACACGAGTAACTTTCTTAGGATCAATGATTCCTGCGCGATACATATCCACATACTTCTCTGTTTTGGCATTGTAACCAAAAGAATTTCTGCTTTCTAAAACCTTAGCAATCACTACAGAGCCTTCGCCTCCTGCATTTTCAACAATTGTACGAAGTGGAGCCTCAACTGCTTTATTAACAATCTGGATACCTGTGATTTCATCACTATTATCTGTTTTAATTTTGCTAAGTACTGCTCTTGCACGTAATAAAGCAACACCACCTCCTGGAACAATACCTTCTTCTACCGCAGCACGAGTTGCGTGAAGTGCATCATCTACACGGTCTTTCTTCTCTTTCATTTCTACTTCAGAAGGAGCTCCCACATAAAGAACAGCTACTCCTCCAGCCAATTTAGCTAAGCGTTCTTGAAGTTTTTCTTTGTCATAATCAGAAGTTGTTACTTCCATTTGAGCTTTAATTTGCCCTACTCGAGCTTGGATATCTTCGCTCTTACCAGCTCCATTTACAATGGTGGTGTTATCTTTGTCGATAGCCACACGCTCTGCACGACCAAGCATATCTATTGTTGCATTTTCAAGAGTAAAGCCTCTTTCTTCGGCGATAACAGTACCTCCGGTAAGGATAGCTATATCCTCAAGCATAGCTTTACGACGGTCTCCAAAACCAGGAGCTTTTACTGCTGCAATACGCAATGCTCCGCGAAGCTTATTCACAACTAAAGTAGCCAAAGCCTCGCCATCAATATCTTCAGCAATGATAAGAAGAGATTTTCCAGATTGAGCTACAGGCTCAAGTACAGGTAACAAATCCTTCATTGTTGATATCTTCTTGTCATATAGAAGAATAAAAGGATTGTCGAGCTCTGCAATCATTTTTTCTGAGTTGGTCACAAAGTAAGGAGAAAGATAACCACGGTCAAATTGCATACCTTCTACAATATCTACATAAGTATCGGTACCTTTTGCTTCTTCTACAGTGATAACACCTTCTTTACCTACTTTTTTGAATGCATCAGCAATAAGTTCACCTACTGTATCATCATTATTTGCTGAAATAGCAGCTACTTGACGGATTTTATCTATAGAATCTCCTACTTTTTGACTTTGCTTAGCTAGTTCATTTACAATAGCTTTTACAGCTTTATCTATACCACGCTTTAGGTCCATAGGATTGGCTCCAGCAGCTACGTTTTTAAGTCCCTCACGCACAATAGCTTGAGCAAGAACAGTAGCGGTAGTAGTACCATCACCAGCAAGGTCATTGGTTTTTGAAGCTACTTCTTTAACCATCTGTGCTCCCATATTTTCGAGAGAATCAGCTAGCTCTACCTCTTTAGCTACAGTTACCCCATCTTTAGTAACTGTAGGTGCTCCAAATGATTTACTAATAATAACATTACGTCCTTTAGGTCCTAAAGTTACTTTTACAGCATTGGCAAGGGCATCTACCCCTCTTTTTAAGCCATCACGTGCATCAATATCAAATTTTATATCTTTTGCCATGTTTTT
>CALAEK010000023.1 GCA_937890925.1 uncultured Riemerella sp. | reverse complement strand
CTATTATGGAAGCAGATTATACATCTTTTCAGTCAGAATTTGAAATAGAAGATAAATTAAATGAAATAATTGATACTCAAAATGACATCTCTAATCCTTTAGAAAAAGCCATCTATTTACATTGTAACTTAGCTAAATTACAACCCTTTATAGATGGAAATAAAAGAACAGCAAGATTAGTAGAGAGTGTAGCCTTAATGAATGAAGATATTATACCTATTTTCTCTACTAATAATGTAGATATTAATAATTATCGTACAGGAGTGTTACATTTCTATGAAACAGGAGATTATGCTGCCTATGCAGACTATTTTTTGGAAAACAAAATCAAATATCTACAAAGATTCACTGAGAAAGATTTACTCAAAGATATAAAAGGGAGAAAACATTGATAATATTTTAAGATAGTATAACTACTCTCTAAATAATAAAAAAACAGGAAGCCCCCCTTCCTGTTTTTTCTTTTATAGCAACTTAGTTATCAAAATCTTATAACCAATCCTGCACTACCAGCTCCTATGGTTGGAATGATACTTACCTTCTTTTCTTGATTGCGGTTATAAGTTTCTATAGCCTCAGCCTTTTTTCTATTGGCAACTTTTCTGAGAATAAGGGAAGGAATACAAAGTGCTACAGCTGGTATCAAAGGGTAAAGGGGTCTGTTAAGTTCTTCGTCTGTAACTTTTTCTGCCCTTGAAAGATTATCAATAGAAAGGATAATACTTGCTGTTGAACAAATGATAGAGCCTATAGCAAATAGGGTACTTCCCGTACGAATTCTTTGAGAACTCTTGTAGATTTCCTTAGCTTCAGGGTCTTGAAAAAGAATACTTTTCATCTCACCACTACTGATAGGTTCTCCATTTAAGAAGTGATCCCTCTCCACTACACTAATCCTATTTTTAGATGAGGTCGCTTGATTTCTATCAACTTTAGCTGTTTCTTTAGTATCCTCGTTGAAAATATCCTTACTACCATTTTCATAGCGAATCATTAGTATATCCGATTTAAGTAATGTATAGATAGGACTATCAGGATTCTCTACTTTTTTGTATTTTACCTCTTGTATAGTAATTTCCAATACTTTAGCCTTAATATCTTCTCCTTTTTTAGTAGTGATAATATCCTGAGCATAGCTGGTAAATCCTAATAAAACAATAAAAACAAACAATAAATTTTTCATAATTTACACATATAAAAAGGTAAGATATTAAGTGTTCTATAGCGAAATAAATACAATTAGATGAAAAACTCTTTTTAGACTTTAGAACACTCGATATCTTACCTCCCAGTATTATCTTTTAAAACTTATACCCTACTCCTATTTGGAACACACGGTTTTTAACTTCAAAACTAGGATCTTCTGAATCTGACTTAGAAGCTAAGTTAAGCAAACCAAGATTAAAAGTAGCATCAAAGAACAATCCCATAGGGAGATTATATTCAGCTCCTAAAGCTAAACCTAAGTCAAATCTCTTATCAGGATCTTCTGTAGTAGTCTTATTTTCTTCTTTATACTTTACATCTAGCAAATATCCCAAATTAAGTCCTGCCTTCGGACGGAAACCTGAAATATCATACTTTACCCAAAGAGGAACATTAATAGTATTTAAAGTAACGGAGGTATCCTTAGGAGCATCTGACTTTCGAGTCATGATAATATTTCCTCTATTATCTTTTGCACTTATTTCCACAGATTTTAGGGTTGCTCCTACATTGTTGTAAGCCAATCCACCTTCTACAAAGAGGACATCAGAAACACCATATTCTACAAAAGCTCCTACATGGAAACCAGTACGATATCCTGCATTTATTTTTGTAGTAGCCTCTCCCCCTCTGATAACTTCTTTCATATCAGAAAAAGAAAGTGTAGAGAAGTTAACCCCTGCTTTTGCTCCAAATTTTAGCTCCTGGGCGTTTGCAGAAAAAAGAGCCGCTGTTGCTACAGCTACGGTGATAAAAATTCTTTTCATTTTTATAAAATTAAGATTTATATTCGTTTTTGATTAGTCTACTTTATTGTATATCTGAACAGCATCGAGAATTTGATCTACAGAATAACCTAAAATTGTAGAGGTAACTCCATTAGCTTTCATTTCTCTCTTAAAATCATTATGCCATTTCAATTCTAGGTTTTCTTTGGTCACTTTTACAATCTCATACATATTGTGAGTCTCTCCTTCTGCAGAAATTTGCACAGTACTTCCGATGAGTTTATAAGTGCCTGAACTGGTATCTCCTCCAGAAGTAATAGAAGCAGTATTCCCTCTAATGGTAATAAAAACTCTATTCAATCGGCTACGATAATCTTGAGTCGAAAGAATTTGAGAGAAAAGCTTTCCATCAGGTAGGCGTGTATCCACCCATTTCCAACGCCCTTCCAATTGTTCTTGAGTAAAGGCTGGCTTGTCATCCTCTTTTTTACTGCACCCTATGATCGCCATCATAGATAGTGCGATTAATAAAATTCGCTTCATGTATAAAAAATTAATTATTAAAGAACGAGATAAATATCTATTTGATATAGGAAGGTCTTGGCTAAATACAGACGACAGTACTAACAGAGGAGATTTGTTTGATATAAGAAAATCTTGGGGGGATTTTCCTTCTGAGGAAGATGAGGTTGCTTTTCTATCTTTTATATTAGAGAAACCTTCATTAGCTTATTTTCCTAATGAGATAGTAAGGCTTTCCTCTCTTAAAGCCTTACAAATACCTGTTCAGTTTTTGCCTTTATCGGAGGAACAGCTACCCAAGCACCTTATATCATTAACCCTTGACAACTTGTCAAGAGAGGAAGAGCAGGCAGGCAAACATTATTCTTGGAATCCCCTTGTAAAAATGGAAAATTTGGAATGCCTTAGAATATTAGGAGATGATAACGGATATTTGTTGGGTATTTCTCCGGAGATAGCCCCTAATTTGAAATGGATAGAGGTAGAACTCTTTAATCCTAATACTATTCATATCATTAAAGAGTTTAAATGCTTGGAGGCTGCCATACTGGGCGAAGTAGGAAATATAGATGTTTTTGAACATCTTAAGCATTTAAACTTGAAAATAGTCAGTGCTAAATCACCTAAAAAGGGGTTTGATTATACTAAAATTTCCTACTTTAAAGGTTTAGAAATAGCCAGATTGTTCTCTATAAAAGAGGAAATAGATTGTGCTATGTTTCTACAATTTCCTCACCTAAAAGAGCTTTTATTGCATCAATGTAAGAAATTGAAAAATGTAGAAACTCTTTTGCAGATACCAACTCTAAAAAGTTTGTATATAGCAGATGCCAACGGAGTTGAAAAGCAGCTAAAAGCATCTTTAAAAGAACATATTCCACAATGTGAGGTATAAAATAAGGTCAGCTAAAAATGAGAGCAATAGTTAATTTATGGAATATAAAGAATATAAGGAATATATACAATGTGAATTTCAGTATATTACTAAGGATAATATACTGTTTTGGAATTTATGGAATATATCCTATCCGTTTGATGTGTTAGCCACTTATAAAGAGGCGTATCCAGAGGAATACACTCTATTTAGTGAAATGTATTTTTCTTGTTGGGAAATGTTATATCAGGTAGATGAAAAAAGGGAAGTGTTAGTGTCTGTTTTTGAACAAACCTATCCTTTTGTAATAGATGAGCAAGGAGAAATTATAAATCCTAAGAATATTCTACAGCAAAAATATGAAAGTTATGATGATGAAATATTACCTGAATTGTGTATTCTTCTCTTAATAGGTCGCTTTGATGAGATTTACAAAGGGATAAAACAAAAGGCAGAAAGGTATGGAGAGCGTGCTATCAAAGCACCTATGGAAGTTATTTCGTATATTATCGCCTCGTACAAATGGGGGTATCTTTTTGATAATATGGATAAGAGTATTGTCAGAGATGAAGTTAATGCACAAATGAAATTAGTAAAAACACTACAAACACCCCGCCTTTTTTCTTTAGAAGATAGGAATATTTTTAGAAATAAGTAAC
>CALAEK010000022.1 GCA_937890925.1 uncultured Riemerella sp. | reverse complement strand
AAGAAATGGAAATAGTGGCTATATTACCAGAAAAAATGAAGAAAAGAGATAAAAAGTTCATAGAGAGTATGAAGAAGAAGTATGATCCATTTTTAGGAAAGGCTACAACTATAAAGGTTAAATTGACAACCTTAGGAGAGAGTTTGTTAAAAACTTTTACTGAATATAGACCAAAACTAATAAAAAATGAAAAAGATATTTATTATTTTGAAACATCAGAAGAACAAGCAAAGATGTATTTTAGAGGATTTTCAAAAGAAGCTGAAATATTAGAACCTCTTTCATTGAGAGAAGAAATAATAAAAGAATATCAAGAAGCTTTAAATATGTACAAATAAAGGTGTTATTACATTTCTTTTTGTAACAACACCTTTTTAAATTTTATAATTCTTTTAAATCTTCATCTGTCAATCTATCTTTTATTGGTTTTGATTTATCAAGAGGATTTAAACAAATTAAGAAATAAGCATAAATTATAGCTACTATTGGATTTACTAAACCTAAAATATGGTATCTTCCATATTGGAAAGCACTTACTCCTAGAGTTGCTAAATAAACAGCTCCACAAGTAGACCAAGGAACAAGCCCAGATGTTAATGTTCCAGCATCTTCAAGAGTTCTTGATAGATTTTCAGGAGCAAGATTCAATTTTTTATAGACTTTCTTATACATTTGTCCTGGAATAACTATTGACATATATTGATCTGCTGCTGCAAAGTTACATAAGATACACATAAGAACATTTGAAGTAATTATTGAACCTCTTCTTCTTAAGTGTTTTAAAACAGCCTCAATTATTGTGTCAATACAGCCTATTGATTTTATAGCACCACCAAATGCCAAGGCACACATTACAAGAGAGATAGTTTCCATCATGAAAAGTAAGCCACCTCTATTTAGTAATTTATCAACAATGGCATTGCCAGTTTCTATACTAGGTCCTTCATATAATGCAGCAAGTATAGTTGTTAAGTCTACACCTTGATAGAAGCACATACCTACACCTGCAAGAGTACCAATTAACATTCCTGGAACAGGAGGAACTTTTAAAAATATTACAACTATTATTATAATTGGTGGAATAAATATTAAAGGAGTAATCTTAAAATTATTAGCTATTGTTGTTGTAATATTTTCTATTGCGTGGTTATCTATATTAGCACTTCCAAAATTTCTACCTAAAAAAGCAAATATTAGTAGAGCAATTAAAAAACTTGGAATAGTTGTTTTTAACATATGTCTTACATGGTCAAATAATCCTGCTTCTGCTGTGGCAGCAGCAAGGTTTGTACTATCAGAAAGTGGTGACAATTTATCTCCAAAAGAAGCTCCACTTACAACAGCACCTGCAACTAATGGTGCAGGTATACCCATTCCTACTCCAATTCCCATAGCAGCAGTTCCCATTGTACCAGCTGTTGTCCATGCACTACCAGTTGAAACACTTATAATTGCACACATAACAGGCAGAATAATAAGGAATATTCTAGGTGTAAATAATTTTAAACCATAATATATCATACCTGGAACAACCCCACCTACTATCCAAGAACCTATCAAACACCCTACAATCAACATAATAAAATTAGCTTGTAATCCCATTTTATTAGTTTCTATCATAGAATCTTCAATTTCTTCATAGGAGTAGCCTAAAAAATGTCCTATTATACAAGTAATTGCAATTCCTAAAATTAATGGAATTTGAGCAGGAGAACCAAAGACTAAAGTTCCCAGTAACATAAATATAATTAGAAAAATAAATGGCAATATTGCTATAAAAAGTGATGGCTTAACTTTTTCTTTTGACATATCTAAAACCTCCTAATTATTTAATTACCTTATCTAAATTCTATAACTTATTTATTATTTGTAAAATATATTTATTTTATATTTTTCATAACAAAAATTAATGTTAGATGATAAAAAAATTGTTGCAAATATAATTCACAACAATTTATAAATATTATTTAATTTTAATTGAAGCATTAATTAGAACGTTGGTAATGCTTCAAGGAAGATAATATCCTTTCTATCTTTAGCATCTCCTTCTGCAAGTATAGCAGCCTTTGCCACAACATTTGCTCCAGCTTTTTCTACTAGCCTTTCAAGTGCTTTTAAAGATTGTCCAGTTGAGATGACATCATCAATTAATGCTACTCTTTTACCTTTTATCTTATTAGCATCTTGATTATTTAAATATAATTTTTGTGAATTTGTAGTTGTTATAGAATTAACTTCAACTTCAATAGGTTCTTCCATATATGCTTTTATACTTTTTCTAGCAACAATATATTCATTTAAATTTAAAATTTTAGATATTTCATAAGCCAATGGAATACCTTTTGCTTCAGCAGTTACTACAAAGTCAACCTCTGGTAATTTTTTAGCTATTATAGGAGCTGTCTTTTTAACAATTTCAGTGTCCCCCAAGATAACAAAACTAGCTATTGATAGGTCATAAGAAAGTTTTATTATAGGTAGTTCTCTTGTAAGTCCAGCAACATGTAAAGTGTAAGTTTTCATAAATTCCCTCCTTATCCAATAAAGACAAAAATATATTTTACAACTAATGCCACAAGTAAACCAATGAATGGATCATTAGCAGCAGTAACTGTCATAGCAGTTGCAGCAACAACATAATCTTGTGGTGTTCCTCCTGAGAAAGCAAGAGAAGCATTTGTAGGAACTGTCACAATAGCTCCCAAAATAAATAAGAAACCATGAACAGAGTGTCCAGGAATATATTTACTAATTTTAGGTAGTAAACCAAAGAATAAAATAACTGCCATTATAGCCATCATTAAAACTCCACTAGTTAAAGGGTTTGGTGCAGCAGCAGTAGCAGATATAATAGCTTCAACTGGTCCACCACCAAAAAGTGAAGAAACTGCATCAGCAAGCCCAGAATAGATAGTTAAAAGATCTATATTGGCTTCATATTTTCCAGTCATAGAAGCTGTTATATTTCCAAAAGCTATATTTGCTCCAATAGTCAAACATGCAAGAGCCAAAGCACCTCGAATAACATTTAAATTTATAATAGGTTTTTTGATTTCAATTTTTTTGTAATTTTCAATAATTCCACCACCAAAATTAATTTTAAAAATATTGGCAATTAAACTTGAAAAAATTACACAAGCTACAATAGTGTAAACTAAATTTTGTCCAAAGAAAAAATAAGTTATAAAAGCAGATACAATAGAGCTAGCAGTAACAATCCTACTTTCTTTTAAACCAGATAAAGCTATTCTAGTCAACATTATTCCAACTCCTGCCATCATTGCGTTGATGATAGTTGAACCAGCAAAATTGACTATTGTGGATAAAGTTCCTGTGAGTCCTAATATAACCATAGCTAAACCAGAAAATAATATTATTGAAAGCCTTTCTCTAATATCTTTTCCTAACATTCCTGCAAGAGCTATTGTTTCTGCTTGGAATGAAATAGGAATAGCAGAACCATATAATAAACAAGCCACAGCACCAACAATAAAACCAAAAGCAGTTGGTATTGAAGCAAAACCATAAGAAGCAGCCAAAAGAGCTTGTGGAATACCATTCAATACAACACCCAAAGCTGCAAGTACATCATTAACTGTCATTAATAAAACACCCTTTCTATATTTAAATTATATCATATTTTATGTAAGAACTTGCTAATTGTCAAGAAAACAAAAAAGTAAAAATAAAAAAAGTCAGGCATATGTGGTAGTCCTGACTTTCTATTTTGCTTCCACAGTGAGAAACTGGTTACTTTCTCTTGCTATGGATTAATTATAACATATTTATTTATTTGGTGCAATATGTTATAATTAACTGCTTCTTCCCTCTTTTAAAAGGAGGTGAAAAAATGAGAGGCTGGTCACTATTGATAGTGGTTTTAGTTTTACTTATTATTTTACAATATATAGTAATTCTAATTTGGACTCACACTATCACAAGTTTGTTAGTTTAATTCTTGAAAAAAATTAAACTAAGAGAGTTAGTAGAGTGTGGTAGCTTGAAAACTCTCTTTTTTAAAAATTAATGATATAATAAAAATAAAAATTTAGCTTTGGAGGAAAAATGAAAAAGCATAAAAATATAATGATACAAGGAACAGGCTCATCTGTTGGGAAGACTTTAATAGTTGCAGGCCTATGCAGAGTATTTGCACAAGATGGATATAGGGTTTCCCCTTTTAAATCACAAAATATGGCACTTAATTCTTTTGTAGATATTGAGGGTTTGGAATTGAGTAGAGGGACAGTTATTCAAGCAGAGGCAGGCTATGAAATTCCAAGAGCTTTTATGAATCCAATTTTATTAAAACCTAATTCTGATAATAATTCACAAGTAATAATAAATGGAAAGGTTGCATATACAGCTGATGCAAAAAACTATTTTTTACATTCGGTTTATTCGTGGTTTCGCTTGCTTTTGGGCAGATGGAAACCGTGAAATTTGATAGAAAACTAGTCTACGAACAGGAAGTGACCAATGGTAAAAAAGCTAGAAGGATTCTGGATGAATTGGGCGCTTTGGAGTATTATCATTCCTCATCATATGGTCTTTTGAGAATCAATCCTAAAGAGGAAAATAGTATCGGTAGTTACTATATGCTTTTTGGTAAAAAATCTCCTTTCTGGGCGATGATAGATGCGGTGGATAGAACCATAGCAATGAGTCCTCTAGGTATGGAAGATGTAAGCATTAAGGCTGATTTTACCAAAACAAATAAAAAAGGAAAAGTAGGAGGAGTTTCTTGTAACTACTACGAGGGAGCTTTGGTAGGAAAAGGGAAAGCTGTCATGGAGGTCTGTGTGGATGAAACCAGTAGTTTTGACAATTTTAGTAAAGTATTCAGCGGAAATACCAAAAAAGGTCTGATACTTTCTGCAGCTATTGAAGAGGGAAATGATAAGATTATCATTAATCTAACCAAAAACGAACCTTTGAATTTATCTATGACTTTGGATACCCAGCAGATAGAAAAAGGTTTTGTTGAAAGAGAGAAAAAAGCAGAAGCAATAGCAACAGCAAGAGGAGAAGAAGAACATGATTGTTCAGTAATTGATGCATCAGAAGAAGGCTATGCTGTTGATCCTTTGCTTGATGTATATAATACGAATGCATATAAAAATAATGGTTTAGATAATGACTATCTTTTTCATCAGATTACAGCTTTTCGTTCCAATGAAGAAGACTATACATCGGGCGAGGGCAGAAAAAAAACTATAGCACTTCTGAAATTAAATTATAAATCAATCCTGAAAAACCATTTGAAAACCAAACATATAAGCAAGGAAGAGTATAAAAAACTCATGAAATTCTTCCAAGAATATGTGAAAGAAGTGGAAGCGTTTGACCCTGAAAAAGCACCGAAGATAGAGGAGGCGACTGAGGTGAGAGCTCTTGAACCAGAAGAATTTGAAGCGGAAGCAAGAGAGTTCCCTAAATACAATTCAGCCTACAAGACCATGCATATGGAGAAAAAACCGAATTTGGCTCTTGATGTTGCCTTGAAATCAGAAAACTTAAAACAAGCCATTCCGCAGTTCTGCAGCGATATCTATGGA
Source organism: uncultured Riemerella sp. (assembly GCA_937890925.1). GTDB lineage: Bacteria > Bacteroidota > Bacteroidia > Flavobacteriales > Weeksellaceae > JABCPE02. Next base: position 5,345 of record CALAEK010000022.1, on the reverse strand, counting down.
CAGGTTTCTGTTTTTGAGAATGAGGAACTGAAGAAACAGCTGCTGCATTTCATGGGTCAGACATGTGATTTGTACCTTTATCCGAAGGTGGATAATGTCTACTATGACGGCACGCTGGATGCGCTGCGAAGAAGTGTCTTGGAGATAGAAAAACTCCGCCCTTCACTATCCAAAAAAGATTTGAAAAATCTGCGTACACTTATAGAAAATTTGGATTAACATATAATGATGAAAAGCCTTTTTTAGACAAATGTTGTTTGAAAAGGGCTTTTTTCGGTTTTAAATCGTTTGGAATTAAAGGAAATAAAAATTAACTTAGCAACTCAAAAAAATTAATAAAAATGGACTTAAAAAAAGAAATGCTCTACGAAGGAAAAGCCAAACAAATATTCGCCACAGAAAAGCCTGATGAGGTGGTGGTAAGATTTAAAGATGATGCCACGGCGTTCAATGCCCAGAAAAAAGGACAAGTGGACAAAAAAGGGCAAATGAATAACGCCATCACTACGCTTATTTTTGAATATCTGAATGAAAGGGGAATTCCTACTCATTTCATCAAGCAGATAGATGACCGCGAACAGCTGGTTAAAAAGGTGAGTATTATTCCTTTGGAAGTGATTGTGAGAAACTATGTGGCGGGAAGTATGGCCCAGCGTTTGGGCGTGGAAGAAGGCACAAAATCACCGATTACCATTTTTGATATTTGCTATAAAGATGATGCACTGGGAGACCCGCTGATAAACGATTATCACGCGATATTTTTGGGCGCCGCGACGAGAGAGGAACTTGACAAAATGTATGCGCTGACAGCCAAAATCAATGAAATACTGATAGATTTATTTGATAAAATGAACATTATTTTGGTTGATTTTAAAATAGAACTTGGTAAAACACCAAATGGAGAAATCATCTTGGCGGACGAAATTTCGCCAGACACCTGCCGTCTTTGGGATAAAGACACCATGAAAAAGCTGGACAAAGACCGTTTCCGAAGGGATTTGGGCGAGGTGACCGAAGCATACGAAGAAATCTACAACCGCCTGAAAAAGGTACTGAATAAATAAAAAATTCCCTCTTTTAGAGGGAATTTTAGTTTTTTCTGAAAGTGGCTTGGATAAGAGATTGTGAATAAGTGGATTAGTGGAAATGCAAATTAAATTTTTTCTAAACTTAAAAAATCCTTAAATTTGGGCGATTTTTAGATAAACTTTTCAAATGATGAAAAAAAGTATTTTTAAGGGCGTTTTGGCGTTGGTATTATTGGCATCTTGTAGCAAAGATAAGATGATTTTAGATAGCATGAATGAGTATAATCTGGCTATGGAGACCAAAGGATACCATTTTGGAGATATGATTACTTTCCCAAAGGAAGTTACTGATAATGCGGAGAGTATAAGCATAAGTTTTGGGGACAAGGAAACAGCGATTTTGAAGATAGACCCAGCGTTTTTTACTTTGGGGGATAATGCCGTGACTATCAATGTAAGAACGAAATCTGGAGAAAATCTATCCATAGATGCTGTTATCAATGTGCTTTCAAAAACTCCTGAAAAAGAGCTGACTTATGAGGTAGTAGCAGAATATCCGCACAATGCAGAAAACTTCGTTCAGGGATTCCAGTTGGAGGGAAATACCATCTACGGAAGTAACGGGCAGACAGGAGAATCCAAAGTAATAAAATATACACTGGGCTCTACGACCAATACAGCAGAAACCAAACTGGATGATGAATATTTTGGAGAGGGAAGCACCATAGTGGGGGATAAAATATATCAGCTTACTTGGCAGCACAGAAAGGGCTTTGTTTATGATAAAAACACTCTTAAAAAACTATCGGAATTTAATTACCCTAGCAGACTGACTGAGGGCTGGGGGCTGACCTACGATGGGAAAAATCTCATTCTTTCTGATGGGACAAAGAATATCTATTTCATATCTCCAGACAATCTTCAGAAAATAGTGAAAACTATTTCTGTAGCAGGACCATCAGAGATTTATGAAAAAATCAATGAGTTGGAATATCACGATGGATTTATCTATGCAAACATCTGGCAGCGACCATACATCCTAAAAATAAACCCAGAAAATGGAGAAGTAGTAGGCAAAATAGATTTGACAGAAATCAATAAAAAACACTCTACCGATGCTGATGATGTGCTGAACGGAATAGCGTTTAAGGGTGATAATATGCTGATTACAGGGAAAAACTGGGATAAGATTTACGAAATAAAAGTAAAATAGCTGCGTGTTTTAGGGTTTATTATAAAATTCATTTTTTAAGAAAGAAGATATGCATATAGCAGTTACAGGAAATATAGGAGCAGGAAAGACTACACTTACGACCATGCTTGCTAAACATTACGGCTGGAGCGCCCAGTTTGAGGATGTGGATCACAATCCCTATTTGGATGATTTTTATCAAGATATGTCAAAATGGTCTTTCGCTCTGCAGATTTACTTTTTGGGAAGTAGATTTAGACAGGTCAAAGAGATTAGAGAGAGCGGAAAAAATATCATTCAAGATAGAACGATTTATGAAGATGCCTACATTTTTGCGGAAAATCTTAACGAGATGAACCTGCTTTCAGAAAGGGATTTTCAGAATTATTCATCTCTTTTTGAGTTGATGAAGAGCTTCGTTTCCGCACCAGATTTGTTGATTTATCTAAAAGCCGATATTTCTACCCTTACCAAACAAATTGCGAAACGAGGAAGAGAATACGAGTCGGGAATAAGCATAGATTATCTGATGAGGCTTAATAATAAATACGAAGCGTGGATCAACAGCTACAAAGAAGGAAAACTCCTGATTATCGATGTGAATGATTTGGATTTTGTAGAAAGAGAAGAGGATTTTGGATATATTTTGGATAGAATAGATGCCGAATTAAATGGACTTTTTTAACATAAAAAACTCTCAATTTTGAGAGTTTTTTGTTTTAAATGATTTTTGCTTCTTTTAAAATCAATTCAATATTTTTAAAAGTATTTGGAAGAACCTCGGAGAGGATTTCATCTTTAGATTTCCATTCTACTTTTGTGATGCCTTCTTCGGTTTGTGGGATAAGTTCTTTGCTGTCAGTGTTTTTCATCAGATACCAAAAAGTAGTTTTTAGAATCTGAGCATTGTTTTCTCTTTCCCTGTAAGTGTGATAAGTAGACCCGATAAAGTTCTGGAGTTTCAGGTTTTCTATTCCTGTTTCTTCTTCTACTTCCCTTACAGCCGCGTGTTCAAGGGATTCGTTAGGCTCTAGTTTTCCTTTTGGTAAATCCCATTTTCCCAGTCTGTGGATGAAGAGAATCTTGTTTTCATCGTTTTTCACGATGCCGCCCGCTGCTTCTATATTGGTGAAAGAATCATGGAAATCATCCCAGATTTTATCAGGGTCTTCGCCGTAGAGGTTTACGGATTTACACGAAGAGTTTTCCAAGATATCCTGAGCCATTTCTATGGTTGCAAAATCCTCATAAGCGATATTTTTTTCATCATCATTAGGAAGATTATTGATGGATAATTTTTTTTCATTGATAAAAACTTTATACATTTGCTGAATCTTTGAAGTTAATATTATTGCAAAAATATAAAAAATGAAATTAGAAGGAAGAAAAGTAATGGTAAATAAATCCACAAAAGATTTATTCGAAATGCTGAAAAAACCTGAAGACTATAAACATCTGATGCCAGAAAGCTTAGTTTCTTTTGAAACAACAGAAAATGGCTTTAAGTTTGGACTAAAAGGAATGCCCGAAATCGCACTGAAAATCTCAGAAATGGTGGAGGACAAGAAGGTGGTGCTTACATCAGGAAATCCTTCCTTGGATTTCGCTCTGACAGGGCAGATGGATGCAGTTTCTGAAAATAAATCCGAAGTCCAAATATTATTCGAAGGGCAGTTCAATCCATTCATTAAAATGATGGTAGAGAAGCCGTTACAAAATTTTATAGACAACCTTACGGATAAGATTGAAGGGTTATAATGGATGAACTCTCAGGAAGGAAGTAAATATATAGCGCAGCATTTACCTGTTTTTCTAAACATGGTAGACAGGAAAATCCTCATCGTTGGCGGTGGGGAATTGGCGTTTGAGCAGGTCCTTTATATCCTTGAAAATGCTCCCAATTCTGAAATTCTAGTGGTTGGGGAACAGATAGACGATAGGATAGAGGAACTCAGAGAGGTCTGTGCTAATCTGTCTATCGCTCAAAAAACTTTTGAAAAATCGGATTTAGAAAATCAGGAATTGGTTTTCATAACTCTGAAAGATACTTTACAAACCAGACAAATCATAAAAGAAGCTAAAGATAGAGGAGTCCTCATAAATGCACCTCTTTATCCAGAGTTTAATGATTTTTATATTCAAACAGATGATGTTCAGTCTGTTGATATTCAGAACTATACGGGAAGTCATTGGAAAAAGATTGCATTTACAAGCATTGCAGCTTTCTTTATTCTGATACTTGGGAATATCTTAAATTTATTTATTTCTTACGATGAATTTTCAACAGGAATAAAATGGCTGGTAGGAGAAATAGATGGGCTGTTTTATTGGATGATTCTCATAGGTTTTGTGGCTCAGCTTATAGATGGACTTCTAGGAATGGGCTATGGGCTTACTTCTACAGCAGCGCTGCTGAGTGCGGGGGTTCCGCTTCCTGCCATTAGTGGTAGTATTCATACGGCGGAGATGTTTTCGAGTGGGGCATCTGGGTTAAGCCATTATAAATTTGGGAATGTGAATAAAAAACTCCTGAAATTTCTAATCATTCCAGGGGTGATAGGTGCGGTTTCGGGGGCAGTTTTATTGTCCATGTTTAGTTTGGAATACACTCATATCATCAAGCCGATACTTGCATTTTATACCTTTTTACTTGGGGTAAAAATTTTGGTAAGAGTTTTTGGAAAGAAAAAAGAAACCAAAAAACTCAAAAATGTAGGCTGGTTAGCGTTTTTTGGAGGTTTTTTAGATTCTTTTGCAGGTGGAGGCTGGGGGCCTTTGGTGACGACCACACTGATTTCAAAAGGGAAAACACCGAGATTTGTGATAGGAACGGTCAGTTTATCAGAGTTTTTTATTACATTTGCTAGTGCGCTTACATTTTTTGCTTTTTTAGGGCTGAGCCATTGGCAGGTTATTTTGGGGCTGGTTCTTGGTGGAATCCTGGCGGCGCCTTTGGCAGCAAAACTGGCAGGAAAACTCCCTACAAAAGCTATGTTTGTAGGAGTCGGAGTGTTGGTCATTCTGTGGTCACTTAATATATTAGTTAAATCAATTTTATAAAAATAAAATAACAATGCCGAATCCTCTTTTTTATGCTAAAATTCTCCTTTTTGGGGAGTATGGAA
>CALAEK010000021.1 GCA_937890925.1 uncultured Riemerella sp. | reverse complement strand
CAAACATTTTCCATCTTCTAAGATGATTGATAAATATCTGTGGATTAGACGAATATGATTTCACTATCAGTTTAGCTGAACCTACATTACTTGACAATGCTAATATTTGACTAATATCATAAGTTCCTCCCATGTGGCTGTCAGTTATCCGCTGTCCGTTATATTCCCAAATACCGCCACCTGTATTTACAGTTGTATTTTTGTCTATAAAGCCATCATCCATCGCTGCCAAAAGAGAAACCACCTTAAAAGTAGATCCTGGCTCTGTAGCATCCCTTAGGGCATAATTATATGCATCTACATACCTACCTTGATCGTTTTTACGGAGATTCACCATTGCTCGGATTTTCCCAGTTGCTGTCTCCATAACCAAAACACTTCCATGATGAGCGCTAAATGCATAGAGCTGTTTTTCCAAAGCAGAATGGGCAATATCCTGTATCCTCAAATCTAGTGTAGTATAAACATCCTGCCCATCGACAGGCTCTCTTATTTCCCAGAAGTCAATAGGCTTCCACTGTTTAGAATTTACTCTCTGCACCCATCTTCTACCATCTTTCCCAGAAAGATACTGACTAAAAGCCCCTTCAAAGCCTGATTTTCCTCGTTCATCATCAATCCCGATGGTTCCCGCTCCGATTTGGTTAGTCGCCAAAATCCTTTTGTATTTTGGTTCTATTATCAGGCATCTTTCTTTTTTATAGGTCTTTGTTTTCGCATTATATTTTCCGAATATAGGAAATCTTTTAAGCCTATTAACTTGTTCAAAATCAAGATTTAACGCTAATGTATAGTATTGGTTTTGTCTTCTTTTTTGTTGTTTCAAAGAACTTCTAAACTCTTGTTTGGTTTTCCCAAACATCTTATGTAGAGAATCTGACAAAATTCCCACCTTCTTATCAAAAACAGAATCTTTTATAATTTTAAAATCAACAAAAACATTATATTTTATAACTGTGGTTGCTAGAATAGAGCCATCGGCAGCATATAGATTTCCTCTCGCTGCTTTAATGGTATCTGCTCTATAATTCGCCTGAATAGTTCTCTGTATGTCATCCACATTTGAATTATTTTGCAAATAGACAATTCTAACCCCAAAAATTACAAACAGAATCGCTGCTACTATTACAAAAAGGTAGCCCCAATAGAGTGTTTTCGCTCGTTTTTTATCACTTGATTCTGCCATAGTCCAAACTATCCATTTTTACTAATATCTTCAAAGGATGAGATTCCAATGCCTGCAAAGAATCCCTCAAAACCTCCTTGCTGAGTTCTGACTCTAGTTTTATTTTTATCAATTTGCTCTGGGTATAGGCATTCTGAGACTTGTATTCTTCCACCTGACTTTTCAGAGCATTCACTTGCCCTATCTTTCTATTCACCAAATCATTGGTAAAAATCATAATCATCAAAAGTGTGAAGCAAAACAAAATATATTTATAATGCTGCTTCACCTCTTCCTTATTCAGAAAGTTTCCTTTCAGAAGATCCATCACAGTGAATTTCTTTGAGGAACGATGATGAGGATGATGTTTTCTTTTTGTCATTTCTTTACTTAAAGTTTTATCCCAACACGCATTTTCGCGCTTCTTGCTCGTGAGTTATCTTCTATTTCTTCATCCGTAGGAACTATCGCTTTTCTATACGGAAGCTCAAAAACTTTTTGATAATTTCCATACACATCTCGATCTGGCTCCCCTTCGAACATTCCATTTTTCAAAAATTTCTTAACCAATCTATCTTCTAAAGAATGGTATGAAATAATCACCAAACGCCCATCTTTTTTCAACACATTGGAGGACTGCACCAGCATTTCTTTCAGAGCTTCTAATTCTTGATTGACCTCTATTCTTATTGCTTGGAAAACCTGTGCAAAAAACTTATTGCTCTTATGTGCAGGAACATACGAGAAAACTTTTTTCAAATCTTCCGTGGTCCTTATATCTGTAGATTTCCTTTTATTGACAATTTCCCTTGCCAGTTTCCTTGCTTCTCTCAGCTCTCCATAGTAGTAGAAAATATCCGCCAAAGCCTCCTCATCATATTCATTCACAACCTTATAAGCATCTATGTCCTGCATTTTATTCATCCGCATATCCAGAGGAGCATCACTTCTAATGGAAAATCCTCTCTCTGCTTTATCAAACTGATGAGAAGAAACTCCCAAATCTCCCAAAACTCCATCCACCTGAGTGACACCATACATCAGTAGTGAATTTTCTAAAAATCTAAAATTTTGGTTAATCAAAGTAAATCTAGGATCTTCTATGGCATTATTTAGTGCATCTGAATCTTGGTCAAAACTAAACAACCTGCCCTTTTCTGAAAGTCTGGACAAAATCTCACGAGAATGCCCTCCACCACCAAAGGTAACATCCACATACACGCCATCAGGATTATTTACCAAGGCATCTACACTTTCTGCAAGTAAAACAGGTTTATGATACATTTCTAACTTACTTTGATATACTATAAGTTTACAAAATTATATATATTTTTTTAAACCAAATCTAATTTTATCTTTCATGTGGATAAGTTATATCTTATGATAAAATGATTTCGGTGGTAAATATTCATTTTTTTATCATAAAACCTATTTTTTACATTTTTATTTAATATCTTTGCGATTACTTTTGTGAGTATTGGTATGATTTTTAAGACAAAAAAAGATAAAAAGTATCACTTCATAGAGAAAGGAGAAGGCCATCCTATGGTTCTTCTGCATGGACTTATGGGAGGACTCAGCAATTTCGAGGAAATGGCTGAATTCTTCGCTGACAAAGGCTTCAAAGTATTTGTCCCTCAGTTGCCTATCTATGACTTACCTGTGCTAAATACCAACCTCACAGCCATCTCAAAATTTGTAGGAAAATTCATCAAACAAGAGATAGGAAAACCTGTCACTGTGGTAGGAAACTCCATGGGAGGACATATAGGACTTATACTTACTTTGGCTCGTCCAGAATATGTGCATTCTCTTGTTCTTACAGGAAGTTCGGGGCTTTATGAGCGTTCTTTCGGAGATAGTTTCCCTAGAAAAAGCGACAAAGAATACATCAAAAGAAAAACCCAAGAAGTTTTTTATAACCCTGATGTAGCTACAGATGAGCTTGTAGATGAAGTTTTCAGCATTGTAAACGACCGAATGAAAGGCATAAAAACAGTGATGCTGGCAAGAAGCGCCATCAAACACAATATGCAGAATGAGCTGCCTAACATCAAATGTCCTACCTGTATCATCTGGGGAAAACAGGACAATGTGACTCCACCAGATGTAGCCATAGAAATGAACAGACTGATACCTAATTCGGAGTTGTTCTGGATAGACCAATGTGGGCACGCCGCAATGATGGAAAAACCAGAAGAATTTAATGGAATTCTTCACAACTGGTTAAAAGATAAAGTTTAACAAATGGAAGTTAGTTACTAGCTTCCATTTTTCAAATACAAAATTTAGAAATGAAAATAAAATCTGTTTCCTTCGTAAAAAGCAGCCAAAAATGGCAGGACTGCCCAGAACCGAATCTCCCAGAATACGCTTTCATCGGGCGGAGTAATGTAGGAAAATCCTCTCTGATAAACGCCCTGATGAACCAAAAAGACTTAGCGAAAACCTCGCAAACACCAGGGAAAACACAGCTTATCAATCATTTTTTTGTGAATGAAGAATGGTATCTTACCGACCTACCTGGCTACGGCTACGCAAGGGTTTCCAAATCGCAGAGAAAAGATTTTGAAAAGCTGATTACCAACTATATTCTCAACAGAGAAAACCTCGTTCATTTGTTTGTTTTGGTGGATATCCGCCACCTGCCACAGAAAATAGATTTGGAATTTATAGAATGGTGCGGAGAGAACCAAATTTCTTTTTCCATCATCTTCACTAAATCAGACAAGATGAAAACCCAAGCTACCGCAGAAAAAAGCGTTGCAGAATACAAAAAAATTCTTTTGGAATCTTGGGAAGAATTACCCAATATTTTTGTCACCTCTGCAGAGAAAAAACTGGGCGGAGAGCAGATTTTGGATTTCATAGAAGAAACCAACAAAATCATTTCTGCTAAATAAAAAATGAAAAACAAAGAAATAGCCAATTCTTTGTTTTTTTTATTTTTTCGAGATAATTTGAAAATATCACATTTAATACTAGTGTAAAAACAATTAGGTTTTTATCATCATAAATACTTCCTACTTCTTCTTAAAAACATGAAAATCTCTCGTAAGTTGCAGATATTCATCCGAGTAGCATCGTGGCGAAACTTCTAAAACTAGTCCTTCCTCCTGAGGCTCTCCCTCACAAAAAGAAAACTCCAGCACACAGCGTTTTGCTTCGGCTTGTGGTGTTCCGTGCAAAATCACTCTTCGTCTAAGTTTCAGTGCAAAATCTGCACATTTTTCTATAAAAAAAGCCTCAGATGATTTTGGGATAATCACTGAAAACAATCCGTTTTCCGAAAGTAACGCCGAAGAATTCTGTATCAGCTGTTCAAAATTAAGTTCCACCTGCTGCCTTGCCAAAACATCTTTTTGAGAGGAATCCATCTGCTCAAAATAAGGCGGATTGGAGAGAATTAAATCAAATTTTTCTTCGGAAATATAATTTTTAAAGTCAAAAAGTTCAGCTCTCAGCCTATCTCTAAACGGCGAATTGCTAAAATTCTGTCCTGCCAGTTCCACCGCTTTTTCATTAATATCAAGCGCTAAAATCTCGGCTTTAGGATTTCGCTGTGCAGTCATCAAAGAAATCAGTCCCGTTCCTGTGCCTACTTCCAGCACCTTGTAAGCCGCCTCACACGACGCCAAAGCTCCAAGCAAAACGCCATCTGTTCCCACTCGGAACACATTTTTGTCCTGCAAAATACTGAATTGTTTGAAATGGAAAGGTTTCATCCTTTGAACCATTTAGAATATTTCATAAAACCATTTATCGCCCATAGGCAGGTGTAATACAAAGACTTCACCACCGAAAATCCCATAAATTCTCTATACACCAAATATTGGTCTTTTATGATGTCTTTTTTCTTTCGGGAAACACTGCCTTCGCGCATTCTGTATTTAGCCAAAGTCTCACGGAGAGGCTTCCCTACGGGAATTTTCTTCAACAAATTCAGCCACATTACATGGTCTTCTCTTTTACTTTCTGTTGGGAAAAAGAATTTTCCCACTCGCTGGCTGTCATACATAGACGACAGCAAAGAAAGGCGGCAAGTTTTCAATAAATTATCAAAAGTCACCTCTACATCTGCCTGAAAATCTTTGAGAACGGGAGCCAAATGCTCATCACATCGGGCATAGCTGGAATAGGCTAACTCGGCTTTATTTTCTTCCATAAAACCAATCATTCGTTCCAAAAACAAAGGTTCCCAATAATCATCACTATCCAAAAAAGTAATATATCTTCCTGAAGCTCTTTCAAGGCTTTTGTTCCGTGCGTTTCCTGCGCCGCCATTTTGTTTGAGGACTTGTAGCTTTATTCTTGGGTTGTTATACTTTTTGATGATTTCAGCAGTGTTATCGCTTGATTTATCATCAGTAATCAGCCACTCCCAATCTTGGAAAGTCTGAGCAAGAACAGATTTTATGGTTTCTTCTATAAATTCAGAAGAGTTGTAGCACGGAGTAATGATGGAAACTTTAGGTGTCATTTATTTTTCAAACATTTGTCTTGTGATAAAATCTTTTTCTAAACTCCAGTTCCTCGCTGGAGAATATTCTCTTCCGTAGGAAATAATCTGCAAATGTAGTTTATTCCAATCTTTCTGAGGGAAAAGTTTTTTGGCATCAGCTTCGGTTTGGATTACATTTTTGCCTTCTGTCAATTTCCAAAGTTTCATCAGCCGATGAATATGCGTATCCACAGGAAACGCTGGGAAACCAAACCACTGGCTCATCACCACAGAGGCGGTTTTGTGCCCTACACCTGGAAGTTTTTCTAATTCTTCGAAAGTCTGCGGCACCACGCCTTCATAATCCCTGAGCAGCATTTCTGCCATGCCTTTCAGATTTTTGGCTTTAGTGTTTGAGAGGCCGATTTCTTTTATTAAATCCTTTATTTCTGCTACTTCCAGCCTTGCCATAGCTTGTGGCGTTCCTGCAACTCGGAAAAGCTCGGGAGTGATTTCATTCACTTTTTTATCTGTAGTCTGCGCCGAAAGAGCCACCGCTACCAACAGCGTATAGGCATCTGTATGGTGCAGGAAAATAGGAACTGTGGGATAGAGTTTATCCAGCTCTTTTCTCACAAAATCGGCTCTTTGTTTTTTGGTCATTATCAAAAGATTTGTCGCAAAAATAATGAAATAATAACATTTTTTTAATAAAAAATAATATTTCTATTGTAGAAATTCCCTATATTTGTTATAGTTTTTTTAATACTATTAATTATGGGTATTGTTCGTTTTGGTGTTTCTCTAGAAGAAGACCTTTTAGAAGCTTTGGATAAATATAGTGAGGATAATTTGTTCAAGAATCGTTCTCAAGCCATTAGATACTTGATTAACAAGAGTTTAGTCTCAGAAAAATGGGATAATGATGCCATAGTCGCTGGTTCTATTACCCTAGTGTTTGACCACCATAGAAGGGAATTGGTAAATAAACTTACCAACATCCAGCATAGATATCATGACAATATTTTGTCTTCTCTGCACTTCCATTTGGAGCATGATTTGTGCATGGAGATTATCGCTGTGAAAGGGAAATCTTCTACTCTGATAGAACTTGCCAACAGCCTTATTTCTGTAAAAGGTATAGAGCACGGAAAACTCACTGCCACAAAGGCCGATTAGTAAAATATTTTAAAAATAAAAAAAAGCAGAAATCTATGTTTCTGCTTTTTGGTTTTAGTTTCCTCTCTGTTCCATCTGTTCTTTAGATGGCGGAGGCGGCATTCTCCTTTCATCCTTTCTCTTTGGGTGGCTGGACTGCCATTTTTCGTACTGCTCAGGCGTCAGGATTTTTTTGAGTTTTCGCTGATGTCTCTCATGAAGTTTTTCCTTTTCTGCTCTGTGCTCTTTGTGGAGTTCTTCCAGCTGTTTTGTTTGTTTTTCAGAAAGATTGAGTTCTTCTAATCTTTTTCCCTTGTCACCTTTTTCTCTTTCCATTTTTTTATGTTCTGAGTGGCGGCAGTGATGTTCCTTTGGAGCTTCTTGCGCTGATGCAAAACCAAATGCTCCTACTAACACTAAACTTAAAACTAACTTTTTCATAATGTTCAAATTTTTACGATTTTCTATTTGTTGGATTCATTTTTTTTGTCAAAGTTAAGTTTGTCAAAGTTAAACTTCTGTTAATTTTTTCTCAAACTTCTGTTAAATTTTATTAAATTTCTTCTAAAGAATCATTATCTTTGGGCAACCTGTCTCTTATACACATCTGACGCTGCCGACGATCTACTC
>CALAEK010000020.1 GCA_937890925.1 uncultured Riemerella sp. | reverse complement strand
TCTTGTCTCCCTATATAATCTGTATGCTGTAAGGAACGGATATGTTTCCCTGCAATACCAACAGTTACTTTTTTGATAGGAACTTTTGCTGACTTTTCTGCCTCGCTGATAGCAGCTTTAATGGAACTAATGGTATGAGCAATATTATGCACAATTCCTTTTCGTACTCCGAGACTCTTGCTCTTTCCTACTCCCATCACCTCTATCTTCCCATGAGCACTTCTACGCCCTACTATGGCTACTATCTTTGTCGTCCCTATATCTAGTCCTACTGAATATTCATTTGCTTCCATCTAATATTCGTGTTTTTACTATTTCTTTTTATCTTTGTTTTCCTCTGATTTCTCAGATTTTGGTTTTGTTTCTTCTTTTTTGCTTTCAGTGTCAGAATCTTTCTTTACTTCCTCTTTACTTTTTTCATCGGGTTTATAGACTCTTTCTTTAGATTCTTTATCTTCATTTCCCTTTCGTAGAGTAGTCACTATTTGATTATCATATTTTACTGAAATCTTTGAATATTTCATTTGGTCTTGATAAATCAAATATTTTTCTACAAAAGTCTTAAATCCTTTTATCTTAAACCCTAAATTTTCCAGTCTTCCCAGTTCTACAACATAGTTCCCGTCATTGGTCATCAGATAATAATCATTTCCTTTTTTACTAATCCCGACAAAGAAATTTTTGCTAAAATCATCTCTATTTATGATTTTCACAAGGTCCACCAGCATGGGATATTCCTCTCGATTTACCTTTCCAGAAACCAACATACACTGGTAGGAGTAGTCACCAGACGCAGGGAATTCCACTCCTTTTTCATCTACATAAAAAGATTTATCTTTTTTTGAAAGCCGAAAAATAGGAATTCTCTGGCTAATATCCAAATTTAATTGTCCATTTAGTTTCAAGTAAACATTCGCACTATCCACCATGGGCATTGCTCTTATCGCCCTTTCCAAGTACAAAATATTCAAATCTCCTATCCTATTTGTCGGATTTTCCCTTCTTATGATTTCTCTGACAATTTTATCATTGATAAAAGACACAGGTTCTTTTTGCAGCATTTTCACCACGATATCCTCCACAGGCCTATTATTAAACCTTTGTAAAGAAAATCTGAGCAGAAATATCCAAATTCCCGCTACGAAAATGATTTTCAAAAACCTATACTTCTTTTTCATTCTTATCTATTCTCCAACCACTCCACTATGCTATCATAGAGGGTATCTATATTTCCTGCACCTACCGTGAGCAGAACATCAAAATCCTTACTCTTGATTTTATCAAATGCAGCCGCAAGGGTAGAAACTTCTTTATTTTGCAAATTTACTTTTTCTAACAACCACTCGGAAGTAATTTCAGAAAAATTTTCTTGTAATTCTCTCGCTGGGTAAATATCCAGAAGTAACAATTCGTCTGCTTTGGACAGACTTTCCGCGAAACCATCAGCGAAATCCTTCGTTCTGCTGAAAAGATGCGGCTGAAAAACCACCAAAAGTTTTTTATCAGGATTAAATTCTCGGATGGAATTTATCACTGCATTCAGCTCCGTCGGGTGGTGGGCGTAGTCATCCACATAGATTTTCCCATTGGCATATTTATGTCTAGTGTAGCGGCGTTTTATCCCTTTGAAACCAGCTATTGCTTTCTTCAAAACCTCAAAATCCACTCCAAGATGATGAAGCAGGGCCAATGCTCCTGTGGCGTTTTCCACATTATGTATCCCTGGGATTTCCCACTCAAACTGATGAGTTTCTCCATCTTTTGTATGAAAATCAAAACTGATTTTTTCGCCTTTCATTTGGAGATTATCAGAGTAATAATCCGCCTTCTCATTCACCGCATAAGTCTGGGCATTTCTGGTAATTTTTATTCCTTTTCTCACAAAAAGCTGGTGGTCATCTGGAACCAAATTCGCAAAATCCTCAAAGCCCTGCTCTATATTTTCTTTATCGCCATATATATCAAGATGGTCAGCATCCGTAGAAGTGATTATCGCCCAGTCTGGTGACAGATTGAGAAAACTTCGGTCGTATTCATCGGCTTCCAAAACGGAATACTGATTGCCATTAAACATAAAATTAGACCCAAAATTCTCCGAAATCCCACCTAAAAAAGCCGAAAACGGAAGTCCAGCCTCCTTGCAGAGATGAGCCACAAGACAGGAAGTGGTCGTTTTCCCGTGAGTTCCCGCCACTGCGATGCATTCGGTATTTTCGGTAACCATTCCCAAGACTTTTGCTCGTTTCAAAACTGAAAATCCCTGCTGATTAAAATAATCCAAAATCTGCAGTTCCTTAATCGCTGGCGTGAAAATCACAAGTGTCTCGCTCTTATCTAAACCGCTGATTTCCTTAGTAATTCCATCTTCGAACTGGATAGCAATCCCCTCTTCCTGCAGTTTTTTAGTCAGTTTGGTTTCGGTTTTATCGTATCCTAAAACATTCTTTCCCAGACTTTTAAAATACCTTGCAAGAGCGGACATCCCTATCCCTCCGATTCCTATGAAATAAAAATTTTTATATTGTTTCATTTTTGATATTCTAATTCAAATTTTCGCTATTTTTTCTTCCACTTCTTTTATTTTACCAATCCAAAAATCAATGGCATCTTCATTTTTCACAAAACCATTTTTTGATTTTAGTTTTGAAGGAATTCGACAGATGTAATAAAAATTTTTGTCATTATCCCTTTGTATTTCAGCTTTACTTACTGGTTCTGTTCTACTTCTAAAAAACTTAAGCTGCTCTTCATAACCTTCCCTAATTTCTTTAAAATAGGCATGTAGTGCATCTCTGTCTCGCGGGATGTAGCCAGGTCCTGAGCAGCCACAGGAATGAAAGGTAATCCCTACTTGATAGAGTTTTTGGATATGCTCCCACGCTTTTTTATCATTTTTAGATGGCGAGGCAAAATCTAGTCCCATATCTGCCATAGGTTTGCCACATTGAGGGCATTTGGCTATATCATTCTGCCTGCCTTCTCTGATGTCATAAAAAAGCCTTCTTTTAAAGGTTTTCCTACAATTAAAACATGCATAATGCGGTTTGTAAGAAACCATCGCATATCTACACATTGGTTATTTGGTTTTTAATATCTTAAAAATTCCATCCACAATTTCCTTTGCTGCATTTGGTTTTGCAAAGAATTTCAGGTTGCTGGACATTTCTTTTCTCAAATTTTCATCTTCGCAGATTCCCATCAGCGTATTCCAAAATTTCTCCTCCATTTCGGAATCTTTGACCATTTTAGCCGCATTTTTTTCGACCAAAGCCATTGCGTTTTTGGTCTGATGGTCTTCCGCTGCATAAGGGAACGGCACCAAAAGAATGGGCTTCCCTACCACTGCCAGCTCGGAAATCGCGATAGCTCCAGCTCTTGACACGATTACATCCGCTGCCGAGTACGCCAATGCCATATCTGAGATAAATTCCTTGATTTGAATTCCTTGCTCATTACCTCCACATTGTAATATAATGTTCTGATATTCAAGTTTTCCTGTCTGCCATACCAACTGGATATTTTTTTCCTTTAATTTAGGTAAAAACTCTCTCCAAGCATTATTTAGGGTTTTTGAGCCTAATGAGCCGCCCACAGAAAGAATGGTAAGTTTATTTGGGTCTAAGCCCATTTTTTGCTTCGCTTCGCTAGTATTTATAATATCTGTAACGATGTTTTCTCGGATAGGGTTTCCTGTGAATACCGCAGGAAGAAAGTTGCTGATATCGGGATAGCCCATGAAAACCGCCTTAGCTCTTCTTCCGAGAAACTGATTGGTTTTCCCTAAAATGGAATTTTGTTCCTGTACAAAAATCGGAACACCGAGGGATGATGCCACATACAGAGCAGGACCAGAAGCAAAACCACCCGTTCCGACAGCAAAATCTGGTTTAAAGTTTTTAATAATCTTCCTCGCTTTCCACAAACTAGAAATAATTTTGAAAGGAAGACCGATGTTTTTAAGCAAATTTCCTCTGTCAAATCCAGCGATATTCAGTCCTTCTATCTTGAAGCCAGCCTGAGGGACTTTCTCCATTTCCATTTTTCCATTCGCTCCCACGAACAAAAACTCGGCATTGGGAAATTTGCTTTTAATCTCGTTGGCTATCGCCACAGCAGGGAAAATATGTCCTCCCGTGCCGCCACCGCTCATTAAAACCCTTATTGTTCGTTGTTCATTAGTTTTATCTTGATGCTCCATTTCTTTTATTTTTCAAAAATGATAGTATTCTATGCAATATCACTCATTTCTTTGGCTATCTGTTTTTCTCCCAGACCTTCCTCTCCTAAAACCTGTATCCTCGAACTGATATTTAAAACTATTCCAAGCTGAAGATAGGTAACCAGCATAGAAGTTCCCCCATAACTTATCAAAGGAAGCGGTTGCCCTGTAACAGGGATAATATTGACCGCAACGGCAATATTCACTGCCAATTGTAAAAATATCATCATTCCTATTGATAAAACCAATAAGGAGCCATAAAATGTAGGTATTTTATTAGCGATGATGACTATCCGCATCAGCATGATAAAGTAGGCGCCCATCAGCATAACTGCCCCCAAAAATCCATATTCTTCAACAATGATAGCAAAAATAAAATCTGATGCAGACTGAGGAAGAGACTGCTTCAATGCACTTTTCCCTGGCCCCACACCTAAAAACCCTCCATGCACTATCGCAGCTTTTGCTTGATTAATTTGGTAATTTTTTGCTTTCAATGCTTCATTTTCGGACTCATTAAGTTTATCTGAATTAACGAATGTTTCCACCCTACTAATCCAAGTATGAACACGGGTATTTTTGAAAGTATTCGTATTCAATGCCACGAATAAAAACATCGTAACTCCAACGATAGCAACTGCCCCTATTCTTATAATATATTTCAATGGATACTGTCCCACAACCAATACCGCTATGGACATTAACAAAATCATAAGTGCTGTAGAACCATTATCCTTTGCAATCAAAGCAAAAATGACCAAAATAGGTACAATAATCAAAGCATGGTTCCAATAAGAAATCTTATCCTTATTTACAGGCATATTTTTCGCCAAATGACGGCAGAGATATACTATCAATACCAAATAAGCAAATGTAGACGGCTGAAATCTTACTGGCCCAAGTGAAACCCACCGACCTGCACTTGCTCCGCCAATATTACTCCCAAAATAGCTCGCTAATAATAAAACAGGCACCATTATAACTAGGACTAATCCGCTCAATTTTCCAATCCATTCATATTTTATAAAATGGGTAACACCAGCCATTATACAAAGTCCAAACAGAATAAGCCCTGCATGTTTTCCTAAATGGAAAATTGTTGTTCCTTCCCCTACGATATATTGTAAATTCGTACTTGCAGAATAAACAGGAAAAAAAGAGAAAATAGATATTGCAATAATAATATACCACAATACCTTATCTCCTTTAAAAAAATTTCTTTTTTGTGTTTTATTTTGAGTCATTTATAAGTTTCTTTTTTACTTAAAAACTTCTGTTTTAAATTTTCTGCCTCTATCCTCGTAGTTATCAAACAAATCAAAACTCGCACAACACGGAGAAAGCAGCACTGCATCTCCATTTTGGGCTAATTTCTTAGCGGTACGAACAGCCTCTTCCATGCTTGATGTTTCATAAATGTTTTCTTTCATCCCTTGGAAAAAACTGATAATCTTAGAGTTATCCAATCCCATACAGATAACAGCTTTTACTTTTTTCTTCACCAAATCTGCTATTTCGGAGTAGTCATTCCCTTTATCCACTCCTCCTACTATCCAAATCACTGGCCGCTTCATACTTTCCAATGCGTAATATGTGGCATTTACATTGGTAGCCTTACTGTCATTGATGTATTTCACGCCTTCTCTCTCCGCCACTTCTTCCAGTCTATGCTCCACAGCCTGAAAAGTCATCAATGAATTTCTAATACTTTCATTACTGATATTCAATAACTTACCCGCAATGCTCGCAGCGAGGCTGTTCGTTACATTGTGCTTCCCTACGAGAGCCAAATCTTCTATTTTCATAGAAAATTCTTCACGAAGTTTAACAACTAAATTCTCATCCACAGAATAACCTCCCTCATCAAGTTTTTCCTTCATGGAAAACGGAATTTTTTTCACTCTCAAATTCAGTTCTTGAAGGAGTTTCATGCTCATTTCATCATCTTTATTGTAAATGAAATAATTATCATTTTCCTGATTTTCGGCAATTCGGAATTTTGCTAATGCATATTCTTCGTAATTATAATTATATTGATCTAAATGGTCTGGCGACAGGTTTAAAAGCAAACTAATATATGGTCTAAAATGCTGAATATCATCCAGCTGGAAACTACTGATTTCCAATACATAATATTCAAAATTTTCTGTAGCCACCTGCATCGCAAAACTTTTACCGATGTTTCCGCCCAGCCCTACATTTAGTCCGCTATTTTTCAGAATGTGATAAATCAGTGATGTGGTGGTCGTTTTGCCGTTACTTCCCGTTACCGCAACGATTTTGGCATCGGTAAATTCTGCCGCAAATTCTATCTCTGATGACAGGCGGATTCCTTTTTCTTTAATCTTTTGAATTAAAGGAGCTTTCTTTGGTATTCCAGGTGATTTTATAACCCAGTCTGCTGCTAAAATCCGTTCCTCGCTATGCATTCCTTCTTCAAAATCTATCCCTTCCTCCTGCAACTGCTGTTTATAATGTTCCTTAATAACGCCACGATCCGAAAGAAAAACTTCCAAACCTTTCTTCTTTGCTAAAACAGCTGCTCCTACGCCACTTTCACCGCCACCTAATATTATTATTTTCATTTTTTTCTATATTAACAAATCATGAACATTTCATTTATCTTTTTGCTCTCTGTTTCCAGAAATTCCGTTTTGCTGGCTTCAATAGGGAAAATCACATAGCTGTCACTGTCTATATACATCTGCATCAGATAAACGCCACGCCCATGCCAAGCGGTATTGATAGCACTTATCCATCCATAGACATCGTGTTTGTCTTCAGCCAATGGAGGAAGTTCCAGAGCATAAGCCTTAAATGATTTTAACTCTGTCAGCAAAAACTCAAAACTCTCCAATTCACATTTCCAATCAAACTCCTCTGCATAACCATTACTAATCAAAATATCCGCAAAGCCCATCCAAATAAGCCTTGATTTTTTCCATTTATCTAGGTCTATTCCTCTATTTTCATAGAACTCTTTATTCTTTGAAATAAATGCATCTGTATTAGTAATCAGTTCTTTAACCTCTGATAAAACTTTTTTGTCATCAAGGCTAATCAATTTAGCAAACTCCAAATAAATATTGAAATCTATTTCATCCTCATCTTTGCCTCCAAACAATTTTGAAAAGAATCCCATTTTAATTAAATTTTATCTTATTTTCAAGGTTATTAAACAAATTACCGCCAAAATCACACCTATGATAATCATTCTATTCACGATTTTACTCTCATGGTAACCACTTTTCTGATAATGGTGATGAAGAGGCGACATTTTAAATAATCGGTTGTTCTGTGCGTATTCCAGCCCATGTTTTTTCTTTCTGTATTTGAAAACCAGCACCTGTAAAACCACCGAAAGGTTTTCCACCAAAAAGATTCCACAAAGCACAGGTATCAATAGTTCTTTTCTGAGAATAATCGCTAAAACTGCGATTACTCCGCCCAGCATCAGACTTCCTGTATCTCCCATAAATACTTGCGCTGGATAGGTATTATACCAAAAAAATCCGATAACTGCTCCTACAAGTGCAATCGTGAAAATGGTAGTTTCACCCGTGTCTGGGATGAACATTATATTGAGATAATCCGCAAAAATGATATTTCCTGAAACATACGCAAAAAACGCCAAAGTAAGCAGTATCACCGCACTTGTCCCAGCTGCGAGACCATCTATCCCATCGGTGATATTCGCTCCATTGGAAACTGCTGTTACAATGAAAATAACCACAGGAATGAAAACTATCCAAGACCATTTCTGAGCATCCTGTTCATCCATCCAGAAAAGAACCTTACTGTAATCAAATTCATTATTTTTAACGAAAGGAACTGTAGAAATTATCGCTTTCTCTTCAGAAGAGAATTTTTCTACCACGCTGTGCTGTGTTGCCTGTGGCAGGTCTGGAACTTCTCGTTTAATAACCACCCCTTCATGGAAATACATCGTTACTCCTACGATAAGACCTAAGCCTACCTGACCAATTACCTTGAATTTACCACTCAAACCATCTTTGTTCTTTTTGATTTTCTTGAGATAGTCATCAATGAAACCAATCGCACCCATCCAAAGCACCGAAACTACAAGGAGAACGATATAAACATTATTCAGTTTCGTAAATAGCAAAACTGGAATCAGTGTAGAAATAATGATAATGAGTCCACCCATCGTCGGCGTTCCTTCTTTTTGTTTCTGTCCTTCTAATCCGAGGTCTCTCACAAGCTCTCCCATCTGTCTTCTTCGGAGGAAGTTAATGATTTTCTTCCCGTAAACAAGGGCTATCCACAAGGACAAAAGCACAGACATCCCTGCACGAAATGAAATATATCGCAACAAATTCAACCCTGGGATATGGATTCCTTGACTCGTTAAATATTCATATAAGTAGTATAGCATTTTATTCGTCTGTTTTTATTGGTTACTTTCCCATAAGGGTTAATAATTCTTTTATCACTTCTTTATCATCAAAATGATGCCTCACACCATTGATTTCTTGGTAAGTCTCGTGTCCTTTTCCTGCAACGAGGATGATGTCTTTTGGCTCAGCAAATTTTATCGCCATTTTTATCGCCTCTTTTCGGTCTGGAATAGAAGTATATTTGCTGAAATTCTGCGGTTCTACGCCTGCTTCTATCTCTTTAATTATCTCCAAAGGCTCTTCTGTTCTCGGGTTATCAGAAGTGATAATCGCCAGTGTGGATTTCGCGGAAGCTACATTTCCCATTTTAGGGCGTTTTTCTTTATCTCTATCTCCTCCACAGCCGAAAACGGTAATCAGCCTTTCGTTCTTTGTTCGAATTTCATTGATACTGTCCAAGACATTTTCCAAAGCATCGGGCGTGTGGGCATAATCTACAATGAAGAAAATACCGCTGTCGGATTTCATCGTTTCAAATCTTCCATTCACTCTTTTCTGCTTAGAAATTGCTTGTAAAATTTCATTTCCTTCAAATCCTAATTCCGAAGCGATAGCGAAAACCAGCAACAGATTATAAACATTAAATTTCCCTGTCAAAGTTGTCCAAAACTCCTTCCCATTGAAATTCAGCAACATCCCATCAAAATCAACTTCCAATATTTTTGCCTGATAATCCGCCATAGTTTTCAAGGCGTAGGTTTTCTTTTTTGCCTTGGTGCTTTGGAGCATTACATTTCCGTTTTTATCATCGATATTGGTGATGGCAACGGCAGTTTCGGGCAATTCATCAAAAAATCTTTTTTTCACATTCAGATACTCCAAAAAGGTTTTGTGATAATCCAAATGGTCGTGCGTAATGTTCGTAAAACCAGCGATTTTAAAATTCAGCCCTTCTATTCTGTCCTGATGAATTCCATGGGAACTAACTTCCATGAAAGCATATTCACAGCCTTTTTCTACTGCTTTTGCCAGCATCTGATTGAGCCTTACGACATCTGGCGTGGTGTGGGTAGATGGGATAATCTCTTCACCTATTCTATATTCCACCGTAGAAATCAGCGCCGAAGAAAATCCTAAATTCCGGAAAACATCAAACAGCAGAGTCGCCGTAGAAGTTTTACCATTGGTTCCTGTAATCCCTATGAGATTAAGCTTTTCCGATGGATTTCCATAGAAATTACTTGCGATTTTTCCCAAGGTTTTGGAGGCGTTTTTTACTTTGATGTAGGTAACGGCTTCATTTATTTTCTCTGGAAAATCTTCACAAACAATCACACTCGCCCCGTTTTCTATCGCAGAATCTATATACAGATGCCCGTCTGAAACACTGCCTTTCAGTGCTGCATAAAGAGCATTTTTCACAACTTTTCTGCTGTCAAAAACTATCTCAGAAACCTCCTTTTCCAAACTTCCGAGGTTTTCCAAAATAGATACTCTATTCAATATTTGACTTAAAATCATTCTCTTTTATTTCTTTTATATTCTGTCCATTCTTTTCGGACTATATTCAATAATTCTTCTTGGTCTATCTTTAAATTTCCGGTGTGTATGATCACTGGCGTTCCATATTGTTTAAGGTTAAAATTCAACCATTTTTGTTTAAAAAAATTAAACTTTTCTATGTATTTTTCTGGGTTTTTCAACAAAATCAAAACATAATCATGTTTTTGGATTTTCACTTTTCTAAAACCTGCTACATTTTCCCATTCTATCAGCCCAAAGAACACATTATCACAAATTCCTTTTTCCGAAATACTTAGCGTAGATTTTGTGCTTAGTATCATCTTCAAATAAATCAATGCTGTGAATCCAAAAAAAATAATCACTGCAATAAAAATCACATCATGAAACACAGGCAAATATTTCCTATACTCTCTAAGCCCCACCCCTAAAAATGGAAGAAATCCCAACACTACAAAAAGTATAGAAAGGCTAAACATCAAAAAACTTCTCCTCTTATTCGCTTTTATTTCGTACTTCATTTTAATTCTGCATTCTTAGATAAATTTTTTGGTCTTTCTTCATCACTGTTCCTGCTTCTGGGAACTGTTCTAATATTCTTCCAACTCCTTTATAACTAACACGATACCCCTGATTTTCCAGCTGTGGAATCACATTTTTTCCTGCTAATCCTTTCAGACTTGGCATTTTTCTGCCTACTATGTTTATTTTAGAATTAGGAGTGATTAGTTTATTTAAATTTACTTTTTTATCATCCAGCA
Organism: uncultured Riemerella sp.; assembly: GCA_937890925.1. Taxonomy (GTDB): domain Bacteria; phylum Bacteroidota; class Bacteroidia; order Flavobacteriales; family Weeksellaceae; genus JABCPE02. Next base: position 628 of record CALAEK010000020.1, on the reverse strand, counting down.
TTTCTTCGCCTATATTAAGTGGAGTTTTTAGGAATGTTTTCCCTGCAATTTCTTTAAAAACAGGTGCTGCCACCACTCCACCATAATAATTCCCTTGTGGCTGGTTAATCATCACAATACAAGTATATTTAGGGTCATCCGCTGGATAAAACCCTGCAAATGAAGCTTGATATTTCCCGCCACCTTTCCAGTATTCAAAACGAGTAGTTCCTGTTTTCCCCGCCATCTTCAGATTCGGCGTAAAGATACTTTTAGCCGTTCCTTTTTCTACGGCTTTGGTGAGAGCCTCTGTCATCATCTGGATAGCCTTAGGAGATGCCATTCTTTCTACCATAACCTGCGGAGTCGCAGTATGTGTCACCTTACCATCTTTCATGATTTTATCAATGAAAAGCGGTTTCACCATTTTACCATCATTGGCTATTCCATTATAAAAAGTAGCAAGCTGTAATAGACTGAATGCCGAAGCATAGCCATAAGACATTGATGCAAGTGTCGCCTTATTCCATCTTTTGCTCTCTGGCGTTACAATCATAGGTTTAGCCGCACCTGGGAGTTCTATATCCAGTTTATCAAACATTTTCCATCTTCTAAGATGATTGATAAATATCTGTGGATTAGACGAATA
>CALAEK010000019.1 GCA_937890925.1 uncultured Riemerella sp. | reverse complement strand
AGATAAATCAATATAAGAAACTAGCACTAATATGAATACATCATTCAGCTTTGATAGATTTCTATTATGTTCATTCTCCTTTTTTATTTCTAATCTCTTTTGAAAGTTTTTTCGGTCTTCAATAATTTTCTCTATATTCTTAATTTCCTCATCCTTAAAGGAATATTTTTCATTATCACTAGCCATAGATTTACATTGTTATAATTATTTTATATCAAAACCACCCAATTTCTCGGGTGGTTTTGGTTTATTTATTACATCATTCCTGGCATACCGCCTCCCATTGGTGGCATTGGTGGTTCAGGTTTTGGGATTTCTGTGATGACACACTCGGTAGTAAGAAGCATACCTGCTACAGATGCCGCGTTTTCTAGGGCTACACGCGTTACTTTTGTAGGGTCTATGATTCCTGCTTCCAGCATGTTTACGAACTCATCAGTTTTTGCATTGTACCCGAAATCTGCCTTGCCTTCTGATACTTTCGCTACGATTACAGAGCCTTCGCCGCCTGCATTCGCTACGATTTGTCTTAGTGGCTCTTCTATCGCTCTTTTCACGATTTTGATACCTGTGTTTTCATCTTGGTTCACTCCGTGAAGATTGTTCAGAGATTCTATCGCTCTTACAAGGGCAACTCCTCCACCTGCTACGATACCTTCTTCTACAGCGGCTCTCGTTGCATGCAGGGCATCATCTACTCGGTCTTTTTTCTCTTTCATCTCCACTTCAGAAGCAGCACCTACATAGAGCACAGCTACACCACCTGCCAATTTGGCCAATCTTTCTTGAAGTTTTTCTCTGTCATAGTCAGAAGTTGTAGATTCTAACTGCGCTTTGATTTGGTTTACTCTCGCTTTGATTTGGGCATCATCTCCAGCTCCGTTTACGATAGTCGTATTATCTTTGTCAATTACTACTTTTTCAGCTTTACCAAGAAGCTCGATAGAAGCATTTTCCATAGTGAAACCTCTTTCTTCAGAAATCACCTGTCCGCCTGTAAGGATAGCGATGTCCTCCAGCATAGCTTTTCTTCTGTCACCAAAACCAGGCGCTTTCACAGCTGTGATTTTAAGCGAACCTCTTAATTTGTTCACCACCAAAGTTGCCAAAGCCTCGCCTTCTACTTCTTCCGAGACAATCAATAAAGATTTTCCCTGCTGAGCCACAGGCTCTAAAACTGGAAGCAGCTCCTTCATAGAAGAGATTTTTTTCTCTACTAAAAGAATGTATGGATTGTCCAATTCTGCCACCATTTTGTCTGGATTAGTCACGAAATATGGCGATTGGTAACCTCTGTCAAACTGCATACCTTCCACCACATCTACCGTAGTGTCTATTCCTTTCGCTTCTTCCACGGTGATTACACCTTCTTTACCAACTTTCGCGAAAGCATCAGCGATAAGCCCTCCGATGGTTTCATCATTGTTAGCAGAAACAGAAGCTACTTGTTTGATTTTGTCATTATTATCTCCTACTTGTTGAGACTGAGATTTAAGGTTTTCTACCACTGCAGAAACAGCCTTGTCAATTCCTCTTTTCAGGTCCATTGGGTTTGCTCCTGCCGCCACATTTTTCAGCCCTTCTCTCACGATAGCCTGAGCCAAAACTGTAGCTGTAGTCGTTCCATCTCCTGCGATGTCATTGGTTTTAGAAGCTACTTCTTTTACCATCTGAGCACCCATGTTTTCTACTTTGTCTTCCAGCTCGATTTCTTTCGCTACAGAAACTCCGTCTTTGGTCACATGCGGAGCCCCGAAAGATTTCTCAATCACTACATTTCGCCCTTTAGGCCCCAATGTCACTTTTACTGCATTCGCCAATGCATCTACACCTCTTTTTAATGCGTCTCTTGATTCAATATCAAATTTAATTTCTTTTGCCATTTTTTTAAATTTTTAAATATTCTAG
>CALAEK010000018.1 GCA_937890925.1 uncultured Riemerella sp. | reverse complement strand
AATATTATTCCAATCTTGGAAATCCGAGAAGAGCCATAGAATATTGCGAAAAAGCTCTGAAATACGGCGAAGAGCAGAATTTTCTGCATAATTTCATCGCGGATGAATATGTGAATTTGGAAGACCCTTTTAATGCGCTGAAAAACTATAAGTTAGCTCTGAAATATGATGCCTACGATGATTATTCATTGGAGAATGTTATGATTTGCTACAATCAGCTGAATAAAGTAGATGAAGCAAGGAAATTTTTGGAAAATTATCTTGATGAATTTCCGTTTTCCGAGATGGGCTGGTATGAATACGGGCAGTTTCATTTCAATAAAAAGAATTATAGAGAGGCTATCAAGGGATTTGATTATGTGCTGGCAATCAACAGCGATTCCCTTTCTATTTATGGGATCAAAGCGGCGTGTTATGAAGCACTGAACGAATGGGAAAAAGCCATAGAAGTCTATGAGGAGCTGCTAGATTTAGAATACACCAAGGCCTTTACTTACTATAAAATAGGGCTTTGCTACAAGGAGCTGAAACAATGGGCTTCTGCGCTGAGTGCCTTCCAGCAGTCGCTCAGAGAAGACCCGCAGTTTTATATGTCTATGATGGAGCAGTCGGATGCCTATTATGAAATGCACAAATATGAGGAAGCACTATATTTCGCGAAAGAAGCTGTTTCACTCAATGAAGCGAATCTGGATTATCAGAAAAAATTGGCTTTCCTATACATAGACGGCGGAAAATTTGAAGAGAGTATTTCCTGTTTGAAAAAAATCGTAGAAATGGAGCCAGACCGCTTCTACAATTGGTATGCATACAGCGAGGTGCTTATGCTCATCGGCAAGTATGAAGAGGCTGTTTCACTTTTAGAAAAAGCACTGAAACAGCACCATAGAGCAGAGCTTTTCTATCAAATGAGCAACTGCTATTTTCATCTGAAAGAAGAGCAGAAAGCCAAGGATTTCCTTGAAATAGCGCTTGATTTAGACCCGTCCTTATCAGAGGATATGCAGCAAAAATATCCGTATATAAGGGAAGAAGTCAAAAATAAAATAAAAAACAAAAGACAGTAATTAGTTACTGTCTTTTTCGTTAGAAAATTTATGCGTTTTTTTCGTTCCCTCGTAGGTTTCGTATTGTAGGAAACGGCATTCCAGTTTTCCATTGAATAGTTTGACTTTTCTAGAAGGGCGAAGTCCTATTTTCTTAACTGCTTCTAAATCAGAGGTTATAATCCAAGAAAGCGTGTTAGGATAGCTTTGCTTAAAGGTATCGCCTATTTTTTTGTGAAAATCTTCTTCTTTGATGGAAATTCTCTTGTCATATGGTGGATTAAACATCACCATCAGAGGGAAAAGCTCTTTTTTAGACTCGAAGAAATTTTGTTTTCGGATTTCTATAATGTCTTCCATTTCTATGGATTCTACATTGGTTCTGGCAGCTTTTATAGCAGAAGGATCAATATCGTAGCCGATTATTTTCCCTGAAAATTCCGTTATTCTATTAAGTCTAAATTCTCTGATTTTACTGAAAAGTTCAGCATCATAATTTTTCCAGTTTTGGAAGGCAAATTTCTTTCTGAAAATCTGTGCAGGGAGGTTTAGAGCAATCATAGCCGCCTCTATCAGAAGGGTTCCGCTTCCGCACATAGGGTCTAGGAAATTTCCTTTGCCGTCCCAACCAGCGATTTGGAGCATTCCTGCCGCCAAAACCTCATTGATAGGCGCTTCTGTTTGCTCTTTTCGGTAACCTCTTTTAAATAAAGCATCTCCCGAACTATCCAGCGAAATGCTTACCAGCTCTCGGTCTATGTGCAGCTGGAGTTTTATTTCTGGGTTTTTGGTGTCTATATCAGGGCGTTTTCTGTATTTAGCCTTGAAAAAATCTACAATGGCATCTTTCATTTTCAGGGTCATGAATTGGGAATGCCTGAATCTCTCGGAATTTATCGTAGCATCTATGGCAAAGGTCTGGTCTGGACTTAGAATTTCGTCCCACGGGAATGCGAAAATTTTATCATAAAATCGGTCTTCGTTCCATGCCTTGAAAGTAAGTATCGGTACTAAAATTTTCAGTGCTGTTCGGCAGGAATAGTTGATTTTATACAAAAATCCTAAATCTCCCTCGCAGGTTACCGCTCGGTTTTTTATTTCGACATTTCTTCCGCCCAGTTTTTTAACTTCCTCAGCGAGAGTGTTTTCCAATCCAAAAAATGTTTTGATTTGAATATTGATGTTTTCTGTATTCATTAACTTTAAAATATTCTGCAAATTTAGTCAATAAAAGAGAAAAACTAAAAAAGAGAGAAAAATATAGAAATTTCTTTAGGTTTCATTTCATAATGACTAAATTGCACTTTATTAGAAAGTATAATTTATGAAAAAAATAATTTTATTTTTTATGGCAGTTTTTTTTCTCGTTTCTTGTAGTAGGGAAAATGATAAAATGACCGATGAAACATTAGCGAATAGCGCAAAAATGCAGTTGCCAACCAAAGTAACAATAGCAGAAAACAACAAAGTAATATCGAAAAGGTTTGAATATCAAAACGATAACGAACTAAAAGAAATAATAGACGAAGGAAGTGGTGAGAGGGTTGTTTTTGTGTATGAAAAAGATTTTATCACATCTAAAATCAGATATTCTCAGGCAGGAGAAGAACTTGGGAAGACTAATTATCAGTACAGCAACGGAAAATTGTCATCAGTAATAGATGAAGCAGTGATACCAGATTCTGGGATTCAGTATAAGAAAGTCATTACACGAGAGTATCGTTATAACAGCTCAGAGGTTTCAGTGAATGAGAATGTAAAATACCATTCAGAATCATATGCTTATAATCTTAGGGATGAAAATTTTACGCATACTTATGTTCTAAATGGAGAAAATATTACAAAAATTCATCACGATATAAGCAAAAATGTTCCTAGTGGGCATTTTTACCTAAATCCCAATAATATGGTGGTAATAGATGAAGAGGTAACATATGATGCTAAAAACAGTCCATATAAAAACATTAAAGGTTTTTCTGCTTTGGCTGCCGAGTTTTGTAGTTTAGATGAAAAGGAAAATACTGTTGCTGATTATCTGAATTTTAGGTGGGCAAGTCATAATCCTACTTTAATCAAAAAATCAATAAATTTGTATGGAAGTGGAGCCGATAGTAGTGAGTATAAATTCCAATATGAATATAAAAATAATTTCCCTGTAAAAACGAAGTTGAATATTAATAATCAGACTGTTACTACGATGGTTTATGAATATAATAAATAATATAAATGCCTTCTTTATTTGTGAGAAGGCATTTATTATTTCTATGGAGATGTTTATTTTAAAAATAACTAAATTTGCATCTCATTTTATTCAATTTTTTTCGGATGGTAGTTTTTTTTCTTATTCTCAGTGTTTTAGTGGGAGTTTTGTTAGGGAATTTTTTTGGGAATAATGAAAATTTAGCCAAAAGACTGCTGGTGCTCAGTGCTGGGTTTCTCATTGCGGTCTGTGTGGTGGAGGTTTTTCCGCAGATTTATAACTCTGGGAATGAGAATATTGGGCTTTGGGTCATCATTGGAGTGGTTTTGCAGATGGTTTTGGAAGGCATGACCAAGGGATTTGAGCATGGTCATTTTCATTATGAAAAATGTAATATTCTTCCTGTTGGGCTGCTGGTGGGTATGTTTATCCATGCGTTTATAGAAGGAATTCCATTGGCTGGAATGCATTTGGATTCACCGTATTTGCTGGGTATTTTGGTGCATAATCTGCCGATTTCCTTTGTGCTGGGAGCTTTTCTGTTGAGAGAGAAGAAAAACAAGCTGATTGCGTGGGTTACCATCGCGTTTTTTGCGGCAGCATCTCCGCTGGGAATGATGCTTGGGAAATACTTTAAACCTGAATGGCAGGCGTATTTCTTGGCGCTGTCGGGTGGAATTTTCCTGCATATTTCTTCGGTTATTATTTTTGAAAATAATAGTAAAAGCCACCAGATAAACTGGGAAAAAATGTTTTTGGTGATTTTGGGCGTGGGCGTGGCTCTCGTAGGGCATTTGTTTCACGAACATAGCCATCATTAGCCAAGTAATATTATCTTTGTAAAAAATTAAGTTTAAAAATCAAATAAAAATATGTTTCGAACACATACTAATGGCGAACTTTCGCTGAAAAATCTTAACGAAACCGTTACTCTTGCAGGCTGGGTGCAGACTATCCGTGACAAAGGATTTATGATTTGGGTGGATCTGCGTGACCGATACGGCATCACTCAGCTTGTTTTTGATGAAGAAAGAACTTCCAAAGACCTTTTGGAAAAGGCTAAAAACTTAGGGCGCGAATTTGTCATCCAAGTGGAAGGAAAAGTCATAGAAAGAGCCTCTAAAAACCCAAAAATCCCAACGGGAGAAATAGAGATTTTAGTAGAAAAACTCACAGTTTTGAATGAATCTGTGCTGCCTCCTTTTACCATCGAAGATGAAACCGACGGCGGCGAGGAACTTCGTATGAAATATAGATATCTGGATATCAGAAGAAATCCAGTGAAGGATAAACTTATTTTCAGACATAAAATCGCACAGAAAGTCCGAAATTATCTTTCTGAGCAAGGTTTTATAGAGGTGGAAACGCCTGTTCTTATCAAATCTACTCCAGAGGGAGCGAGGGATTTCGTGGTGCCGAGCCGTATGAACGAAGGGCAGTTCTATGCACTTCCGCAGTCGCCGCAGACTTTCAAACAGCTTCTGATGGTGGGCGGAATGGACAAATATTTTCAAATTGTAAAATGTTTCCGTGATGAAGACCTCCGTGCGGACAGACAGCCTGAATTTACGCAGATAGACTGCGAAATGGCTTTCGTGGAGCAGGAAGATGTGATGAATGTTTTTGAAGGTTTGGCAAAAAATCTTTTGGAGGAAACGACAGGAAAGAAATTCGGTCAGTTCCCAAGAATGACTTTCGCAGAGGCGATGAGAAAATACGGAAACGACAAGCCAGACATCCGTTTCGGAATGGAATTTGTGGAGCTGAATGAACTTGTAAAAGGAAAAGAATTTAAAATCTTTGACGAAGCAGAACTTGTAGTCGGAATCAATGTAGAAGGGAAGGCAGACTACACGAGAAAACAGATAGATGAACTTATCGACTGGGTAAAACGCCCACAAATCGGAGCGAGTGGAATGGTTTGGGTAAAATTCCAAGAAGACGGCGTGCTGACTTCATCGGTGAATAAGTTTTACAATGAAGCCGATTTGAAAGCTATTGCTGAGAAGTTTAATGCTCAAAAAGGCGATTTGATGCTTATCATGAGCGGTGATGCTAATAAAGTAAGAGCCCAGCTTTCTGCCCTGAGAATGGAGCTGGGAAATAGACTTGGGCTAAGAAAAGGCGATGAATTTGCGCCGCTTTGGGTGGTAGATTTTCCGCTTTTGGAATGGGATGAGGAGAGCGGAAGGTACCACGCGATGCACCATCCATTCACTTCACCGAAACCAGAGGATATTCCGCTTTTGGAAGCTTCGCCTGGGGAGGTCAGAGCCAATGCTTATGACCTTGTTCTCAACGGCAACGAGATTGGCGGCGGGTCTATTCGTATCTACGATAAAGACTTGCAGTCCAAGATGTTTGCCCTTTTAGGATTTAGTCCAGAAGAGGCGGAAGCTCAGTTTGGATTCCTAATGAATGCGTTCAGATATGGCGCTCCTCCTCATGGTGGATTGGCCTTTGGGTTTGACCGTCTGGTCGCTATTTTGGATGGTAACGAGGTTATCCGTGACTACATCGCTTTCCCGAAAAATAACAGCGGAAGAGATGTGATGATAGACGCACCTTCGCAGATTAGCCAAGACCAGTTAGATGAACTATATTTAAAAGTTAATTTATAGAGACATGATTAGTGTGTATAATCCTATTTTTTTGGTTGTAACTATAATCATAGCTGGTTTTATAGCTTATTTGATTAACAAAAAATATAATGTATATGCAGCAGAGACATCTGCTAATAGATTTGGTAGCATTGATGCCTTGAGAGGACTTTTGGCGCCTTTTGTATTTGTGCATCATTCTTCTATTTGGTATCATTATGTACAGGCAGATGAATGGACAAAACCAGAAAGTCTATTGTATACACACTTGGGGGCGTCTAGTGTTCGATTTTTCTTTATGATAACGAGTTTTTTGTTTATTGGTAGAATTATCAGCGGTAAAGAAATAGACTGGAAAAGACTTTATAAATCAAGGATTTTTAGGATTGTGCCTCTTTATGTTTTTGCTGTCGTGTCTATAGTGACAATAGCAATGGTAAAAACTGATTTTGTTTTACATCAGAGTTTTTTTGATTTTATATTAAGTATATTACGCTGGCTTTCATTTTCCCAAGTACCAGTAAATGGGTATGAGGATACTCCTATAATTGTATCAAGGGTAGTTTGGACGCTTTCCATAGAATGGTTTTTTTATTTCACTCTTCCTTTCTGGTACTTGCTTTTGAATAGAAAGATGGTTAATTTAGGAATCTTGCTTCTTTGTAGTGCCTTATCCTTATTTTTCTATTTTAATTCAGGTGGTGGGAGTTCTATTGTTTTCTTTATGGGAGGTTTTGTGGCAGTATATTGCATAAAATATTTGAAAAATAAGATTGATAATTTTAATGCTATTCCTTATACATTGTTGGTTATAGGAGGTGTGTCTGCCTTGTTGTTTTTGGAGGAGAGTAATAAACTTAATGTGTTGGTTGTCACCCTTGTTTTCACGCTAATAGCCTTAGGGAATGATATTTTTGGATTATTAAAAAGCAATGCTCTAAAGGTTTTGGGGGAGATTAGTTATAGTATTTATTTACTGCATGGAATTGTTCTTTATGTAATGATAGATTTGGTTTTGGGGCGTGATTTTGTTAAGGGACTTACAGTATTAGAATATTGGCTGATGATTTTTGGACTGACACCTATTTTGGTGATTATCTGTACTTTAACATTTAAGTATATAGAGAAACCATTCATTAATAAAGGAAAAAAATAATATTTTTTTTAAGAATTTAAAAAAACACAAATGAGAACTTGAAAGTTCTCATTTGTGTTTTAGATTTATATGAATGTGTTTTTAGTTCCACCCAATATTATCAATATCTGTGCCAAAATTAAATTTTAGATGCTATCAGTCTGTGGAACGCTTATTTTACTGAATAACTTTTCTTTCCAAGAACCCCAGTTATATTTTTTAGCAAAGATAAAAATGATTAAAAGATATAATGTAAACATTAGAATGATATGATAAAATTCAATGCCAGGAGCAGAGAGTTCTTTGAAAAGCGCTGGGGTCTGGAAGACTGACCAGTCCGATGTAGAGAGAATACACGCAAAAAAATTGTTAGCGAAATGAATACCAAGAGCGAGTTCCAGCCCATCATCCATCAAGGTAACAATGCCCAGTAAAAATCCCATTCCGATGTAGAGAAACATGATTTTGTAGCCCATTTTGGAAACTTCTGGATTAGCGAAATGAGCCAGTCCAAATAAAATGGAAGAAAGGAAAAGCGGAATCCATCGGTTTTTGGACAAAAGCCCAAGCCACTGCATAAAATATCCTCGGAAAAAATATTCCTCAAAACCTATTTGAACAGGCAACAAGAGCAGAGCCATAATGCACAACATAAAGAACTTCAAGGGTTGAAAATTCCATGCATACACATAAGGATTCATAAAATATTCTAAAAAGAAAGTCCCTGCAATAATCCCTCCATAGACTAAAAAGCTGAAAGAAATTCGTTTGAAATCTACTTTTTTTCGGCTGGTGGTGAACTGGGTAATGGATTGGTTATGAAATACTTTAACAATAAAAAACAAAGGAAATAGAAAAAAAGCAAAGCTGACCAAAGTCAGGGCAAAAGTCGGGAGTTCGCCTATCTGGTTTATCATATCTTTCATCACTATTTCTGTTTCATTATTATTTTCTTGGAATGCTCCTTGGAAAAGAAGTAATAAAACAATGGCGCATACTATGGCATAAACTCGTTTGCTCTTCGCTGAAAAAACCTGTGAAATGTACATAATAAAATTATTTAGAATGATTTTTATCCATTAGTATACATAGTTTATGATTTGTTACAAAGATAAATAACAAAAACTCTCCTCGTATTTTACGAGAAGAGTTGTTGGTTATGTTGGTGTTATTATTCTTCTTTTATGTAATAGCGAGAAGGGGATACTGAGAATAAATAATTATCATGTGTCGGATCATTATGTGATTTTTCATAGACAGTTATTTTCTCAATCTCAAGGTAATCGTTATCATAAGTCTTCTTTTTATTATAACTATATCGGTATTCCCAATAAGATCCATTATGAAAATCTCTAGTTTTGATATTATCTATAAATCTAAGGTCTTCTATATGCTCAATGTCATTATAAAAAGGTAACTCATAGGTAAACGGTCTGATATAAAACTCTACAACCAAAGCAGGAAAACCTTTCATATTTCTAAGGGTATTTTTGGGATTGAGATATTCTATAGTCTCTATAATTTGGTTGTTTTCATCAAGACTTTTCATAACTTTACCATTTTCTACAAAAAGAGTTATTGTTTTTTCTTTTCCTGTTTCAGGAATAGCAGAGCAAGTGTCAGTACCCATCTCTATTTTGACAGTGACTTTGTTTCCTTGGTAAGTGTATGTGTGTTTTTTCTCAACGGAACAGCGAGGAGTATATCCTGTGTCTGGATAGTATTGAGTGCTTATTGCATGTGAGGAAGTTAGTCTGCTTTGGTTGTCATATTGATAGGTTATAATAGTTTCACCATAATCAGATTTATGATCAAAGCGACGCTCTTTTACTATTCTTCCGTATGTATCATATTCAAAGTCTATACTAGCTTCATTTATTGTCATACGATTAATTTCATTTCCATTTTTATACTGGAAACGCACATTACTAACATATTCGAATAAACTAGCCAATACTA
>CALAEK010000017.1 GCA_937890925.1 uncultured Riemerella sp. | reverse complement strand
GATTTATACATTTAACAGAAGAAGAACTTTTAGCAATATCCGAAAAAAGGAAAGAAAAAGAAAGAATCCATAGAGAAAAAATAAAAAATTGGAAGAGAAAATATCATATAAAAGGAGATTATAAAAACATTGATATTAATTGGTATTTGTATAATCAATTAAAAGTATTAAAATCAAAGAAGTCCATTACCTATCTTAAAAACTTTAATATAAATGATATTAATATAGGTTTAGATATCGATTCTTCTTCATACTATTATTATCATTTAGATAAAAATGTAGATTATCCTATGTTTTTAGAAATCTGTATAGATGAAAAGATTTATGATTATTTAACTCCAAAGCAAAAAGAGGAATTTAAGAACTACAAATTTTTCAGCGGGAAGATACAATCTAATGAGATAATGATAAGAAAATAAGGTTTCAAAAAAGGGTCGATTGTTGAAACTATAATTCCTCCAAAAAATCTTTTCTAAAAACAGTTCCTTTTTTCGTTTTATTTATTTTTTAAAATATTTTTCGGAACTGTAAATAATGAAAAATATCAAATCTTCAACTGTTAATTTTTAAGGTTCAAGATAACTTTAAGAAAGGATTATCTTTGTAAGTTATTGAGAATAAATGAAAAGCGTTTTATTTAAACATAAAAGAGTGTGAGTTTAGGTATAATTGCAGAAACTTAAATTTATATTTGCTATTATGTTTTTTTATGTAATTCCTATTGTAAAATAAGGGCTATTAAATTCAAATTTTCTAATGGTTTTGTAAATTTAAACATAATTTAATAATATTCCAAAACATTTTGTGCCTATCTTTGCAACATGTTGAAAATAGATAAAATAGAACTTCCTGATTTTCCATTGCTTTTGGCACCGATGGAAGATGTTTCGGATCCGCCGTTTCGCCGTTTGTGCAAGATGCATGGGGCAGACCTGATGTATTCAGAGTTTATCTCCTCCGAGGGGCTTATTCGTGATGCGATAAAGAGCAAGAAAAAACTGGATATTTTTGATTACGAAAGACCTGTGGGGATTCAGATTTTTGGGGGCGATGAGGAAGCGATGGCGATGTCTGCCAAGATAGTGGAAACGGTGCAGCCAGATTTGGTGGATATCAATTTTGGCTGTCCTGTGAAAAAGGTGGTCAGCAAAGGCGCTGGGGCAGGAGTTTTGAAGGATATTGATCTGATGGTAAAACTTACCAAAGCAGTGGTAAATTCTACCGAACTGCCAGTTACGGTGAAAACTCGGCTGGGCTGGGATACAGAGAGCATCAATATAGAGGAAGTAGCGGAGAGATTGCAGGAAGTTGGCATAAAAGCCCTTACCATCCACGCCCGAACAAGGACACAGATGTATAAAGGGAAAGCCGACTGGGAGTACATTAGCAAAGTTAAAAACAATCCTAATATAGAAATCCCGATTTTTGGGAATGGTGATATAGATTCGCCAGAAACAGCCCTAGAATACAGAGAGAAATACAATATTGACGGAATGATGATTGGGCGCGGGGCGATAGGCTATCCATGGATTTTTAACGAGATAAAACATTTCTTCCAAACGGGAGAAAAACTACCGCCGCCTACAATAAAAGACAGGCTGGAAGCCGTAAGACAGCATGCAGAATGGTCAGCAGAATGGAAGGGCGAAAGAGCAGGGCTTATAGAGATGAGGCAGCATTACGGCAATTATTTCAGAGGGATACCGCATTTTAAGGAATATAGAACCAAGTTCTTGCAGGTTCTTACGATGCAGGAAATGGAGAGCGTTTTGGAGGAAATTTATACTCAGCTGGATAAGGAATAAATATGCCTTTTTTAGAACTAAAAAACTTAGCAATAGGCTACAGAGAGCCTTTGGTTTTGTCCATTGATGTGGAGCTTTCGCTTGGCGAGGTGTGTCTTTTGGTGGGGAATAACGGCATTGGGAAAACTACCCTGATGAAGACTATTTTGGGGCAGATTCCACCAATGGAAGGGCAGATTTGGATTAAAGAAACCGAAATAAAATCGGTTTCTCCTGAGCAGATTCCAAAAAGGATTTCTATGGTTTTTTCTAAAACTCAAGTTCCTGAAAATTATACAGTTATGGATTTGGTTTCGTTAGGAAAATATATTCATTATCCGTATTATTTTAAATTAAATTCTGATGATTTGCAGGAAGTGGAGGAAATTATAGACAGTCTGAATTTGACTTTGTATAAAGATTTTCCACTCAAAAAACTATCCGATGGAAATCTTCAGAAAGCTTTTATCGGAAGGGCTTTGGTACAGAATACACCCATGATTATTTTGGATGAACCTACGACATATCTTGATGAAGAAAATAAAATGATGATTCTGAATCTTTTGAAAAAATTAGCAAAAGAAAAAAATAAGGCTATTTTGTTTTCTTCACATGACTGGCGCTTGGCAAAAGATTTTTCAGATAAAATCTGGTGGCTCAAAGACCATAGGCTAAAAATAGGCGAAACTCCCAAAGATGCCATTCCAGAGGGCGTGGATGCTATGGAAAAAGTTTTTTGGTTTGTAAAATAAAAAATTGACTAACTTTGCCCTTTTCAATTTTAGATTTCAAAGGAATTTATCATGCGTAGAGAACATAATCTCATTCCTGAAGAAGCGGAATGGAAGAAGAAAGTATTTAGAATAATATATTTTGCGGAGACTCCCTTAGGGAAGTTGTTTGATGTAGTTTTGCTGGCGATGATAGTCCTCAGTGCCCTGATAGTCGTCATGGATAGTGTGGAGAATATTCGTTTTCATAAGACTTTCCTCGCTATTGAGTGGCTTATGAACATCATTTTTACAGCAGAATATGTAGTTCGGATAATGGTTGTAAAAAACAAGAAAGATTATATATTCAGCATGATGGGGGTTATAGACTTTCTTTCTATTCTGCCGTTTTATATTGGTATTTTTACTCCCGAGGCTAAATATCTGATGATTATCAGATTGTTCCGATTGCTCAGGGTATTTAGAATCTTAAATATGATGGACTATATGGATGATGGGCACTATATCTTGGAGTCACTCAGAAACAGTTCTAGAAAAATTTATATTTTCCTGATGTTCATTACCATCATTGTGGTTGTTTTGGGGGCGCTTATGCATATCATAGAAGGAGGGAAAAATGGCTTTCATAATATTCCTGTGAGTATCTATTGGGCGGTGGTCACTATCACTACGGTGGGGTATGGGGATATTTCTCCCGCTACGCCGCTGGGGAAACTGCTTTCTGTGGTTCTTATGCTCTGTGGTTATAGCATTATAGCTGTGCCGACTGGAATTGTTTCATCTCAGATGAGAGAATGTATGAACAAGGCAAAGAAACTGTGCGACTGCTGTGGAAATATTGATAATGATGGTGATGCTAGATATTGTAAGCAGTGTGGACATAAAATAGTAGAAGAATCTTCCTAATTTAGGGAGATTTTTTTATTATAAAATCTGATTTTAGAATTTTGAATAAGGTTTTTTGAGGCTTGTGACTATTTTCTTTTTTAAAGATTAAGAAATAATTAATGTTAAAGTTTTTGTAAAACTGCGATAGAAAGCATAAAAATACTTAATAAATTTCATATATTTGTGCGAATTAAAAATAAAATAGATAAATGGGACTATTTAATGTATTCACGAAAGAGATAGCGATTGACTTAGGAACAGCTAATACCCTAATTATACATAACAACAAAATCGTAGTAGATCAGCCGTCTATCGTAGCGGTGGAGCGTAACACAGGGAAGATTATAGCAGTAGGAGACAGAGCAAAACACATGCAGGGGAAAACCCATGAGGAAATAAAGACAATCCGTCCTTTGAAAGATGGAGTTATCGCAGATTTCCAAGCTTCCGAAAGCATGATTAAGGAATTTATTAAACAAATTCCGGGAATCAAAGGAAGGGTTTTTCAGCCAGCTCTTAGAATTGTTGTTTGTATCCCTTCTGGAATTACAGAGGTGGAAATTAGAGCGGTTAAAGATTCTCTTCAGAAAGTTCATGCTAAGGAAATTAGACTTATCTATGAACCAATGGCAGCCGCGATAGGTGTAGGAATAGATGTTCAGAAGCCAGAAGGAAACATGGTGATAGATATAGGAGGAGGAACTACAGAGATTGCAGTGATTGCACTTGGAGGAATCGTTTGTGATAAGTCTGTTAAAATTGCAGGAGATGTGTTTACAGATGATATAGCCTATTATCTAAGAACCAACCACAACTTGTACATCGGGGAAAAGACAGCAGAGAGAATTAAAATAGAAGTAGGTGCGGCGATGGAAGAATTAGATGTAGAAGTGGATGATATTTCTGTACAAGGTAGAGACCTTATTACAGGAAAACCAAAAGAAATCATGATAGGTTATAAGGAGGTTGCTATAGCTCTGAATAACTCTATATCTAGAATAGAAGATGCTGTTATGGAGACTCTTTCCATGACTCCACCTGAACTTGCAGCAGATATTTGGAAAACAGGTATATATCTTGCAGGAGGAGGTGCGCTGTTGCGTGGTCTTAGCGATAGAATACACAAAAAAACAGGCCTTCCTGTGTTCGTAGCTGAAGATCCTTTGAGAGCGGTGGTAAGAGGAACAGGAATAGCACTGAAAAACATAGATAAGTTTAAGTTTTTGATTAGATAAGTGCCTTAATCAAGATGTTGTCTTTTGTATGGAGGTTTTTGGAGAGGAACAGTCTTGGTACTTTTTTCGTTTTTCTCCAGTTGGTATCAGTAGTTCTTATTTTTAGTAGGAACTCCATGCAGCGTTCTTTTGTGGCGGCACATACATCAGCTTTTAATGCCTTTGTGTCTGGCTACATAGATGAGGGGGCGAGTTATTTCAGGTTGAAACAAGTAAATGAAGACCTGACCGCTCAGAATAAAATGCTCATGCAGCAGCTGTATGGTAAGAAAAAATCTACCGAAGCCAGATTTGTCCATGTGGACAATACTCTTACAGAAGGTCAGTCTTACTCTGTGATGGATGCAGAAATTATCCAAAACAGTATAAATAGAAATAATAATTATTTCACGATTAACAGAGGAAGAAACCATGGTGTGGAGCCTCAGATGGGAGTGATAGCTCCACAGGGGATAGCAGGAATAGTTGTTAATACAACGGCCAATTATGCTTTGGTTCAGTCTGTTTTGAGTGTAAATAATATTAAAATAAACACATCTCTAAAAAAATCTGATTTTTTCGGGACTTTGACTTGGGATGGAGAGGATACACGAGTAATGCACCTAAAAGACATTCCTAAATATGTTTCTGTAAAAGTGGGAGATACTGTAATTACAGATGGTAAGTCTTCTATTTTCCCAAAAGGAATCATGATAGGAAGAGTGGCTGGCTATGATGTAGATAGCAAAACAGGACACTGGGATATTTCTGTGGAACTGAGTCAGAATATGGGACAGGTGCAGAAAGTTTTCGTGGTGAAAAACCTCAAAAAAACAGAATTAGAAGAGATAAAAGAGATTTTAGATGCTGCTGTAAAGGAAAATGATTAGTAGAAATATTTTGACGGATATTTTATTCATTGTAGTATTGGTAATATTACAAGTTTTTTTGTTGAATAGAATCCTCATCATGGGCAAGTATCCGCCAATTTTGTATCCTATCTATGTGATGTTTTATCCTTTTTACAGGGATAAATTTCAGTTTTTAGGGACAAGTTTCCTGCTGGGGTTAGGAATGGATATGTTTTTGGGAACATGGGGGATTAATGCCTTTGCGACTACATTGATAGCTTTTGTAAGAACCGTTATATTTCGGTCATCATCAGATTCTACATCGGATTTTTTCTCTTTTGAATCTTTGCAGTGGACACAGTTTCTGGGTTTTATTCTTACTAACCTTTTTTTACACCAGTTTTTGGTTCAGTTTATAGAGTATTTTAAGTTGAGCAGAGCATTAGATGTGCTTATCAATATTTCTATAACCACTGTATATTCGTTTGTTTTTGTTTTATTTTATGTTTTAATATTTAAAATTAAGCAGAGAGTTTGAGACCATATTTTAAAATTCTAATTTCCCTAGGGCTTATTGCTGTGATATTTGTAGCCAGACTAGCTTATTTACAGCTGTTTACGGATAGATATGCTCTCAATGCAGCCAATACATCTATCAAGATAGAATACATTATCCCTCAGCGTGGGGCTATTTTTGATAGAAATTCTAAACTATTGGTAGGAAATCAGCCCGCTTATGAAATATCTTATACGGAAGCTTTGATGAAACCTGATTTTGATATATTAGGTTTTTGTAAGTTGATGAATATCACCCAGGCAGATTATAATCATAAAATGAAGGAGATAAAGGCAGATAAGTATTTTTCTAAATTTACTCCGATGACTTTTATGAAGGATTTGAGCAGGGAAGATGTGGCGAGAATTCAAGAAATTATATTTAAATATCCAGCGTTTTCGGTTGTTTCCAGACCACAGAGAAAATATGAAGTTTCTACTTCGGGGAACTTGCTTGGGTATACCAACCAAGTAAATGCAGCCTACATCAAAAAAGACTCTCTATACTATCTTCCTGGGGATATAGCGGGGATGAGTGGTATAGAAAAAGCCTATGAAAAGGTACTCCGAGGAGAAAAAGGAATGAAATATATTCAGAAAGATATAAAACTTCGGAATATAGGTTCATATAAAAATGGAGAGCTGGATAAGGAGATGATTTCTGGGAAGGATTTGGTTTTGACAATAGACTACGACCTCCAAAGAATGGCTCAGGAAATGCTTGTAAATAAGCGAGGAGCAATAGTAGCAATAGACCCAAATAACGGCGAAATCCTTGCTATGGCAACAGGTCCAGATATAGACCCAAACCTATTTACAGGTCCAGAAAAAACAAAAAATCTATACCGCCTACAGATGGATAGTATGAATAAGCCGATGTTTGACCGCTCTATTCAGGCAGCCTATCCACCGGGTTCTACCTTTAAGCTTGTTACAGCGCTTTCCGCTATGCAGATGGGCGTGATGACTCCTACTACTATTTTCCCTTGTGGTGGCGGGTTCAATGTTTCTGGGGTTAGAATCAAAGGGCATGGAGGCGCAGACCCTCTTATACCATCTATCCAAGTTTCTAGTAATTGTTATTTCTCTTATGCTTATTTAGCAATGCTCAATAAATACCCAGGAAATCCAAGCAAAGGGGCAGATGAATGGGCGAAAATCATGCATAGTTTTGGGCTGGGGCAGTTTTTAAATAATGATTTGGCCGTTGGGTCAAAGGGGTTGATACCAGATGGAAAATTCTATGAAAAGAAATATGGTGAAAATTGGAAACCTCTCCAAGCTGTTTTCAATGGTATGGGGCAGGGCGAAATCCTTTTAACGCCTTTGCAGATTGCTAATTTTACGGCAGCTATTGCAAATAGAGGCTGGTATTACACACCGCATATTGTGAAATCCATTGACGGAAAACCTAATCCAGACAAGAGATTTAAAGTTAAAAATCAGACATTAGTAGACCCAAAACATTTTGAACCAGTGATAAGGGGAATGGAAGCAGTGGTTTTGAGGGGAACGGGACGAGCTTTGAAATCTAATGATTTTACTCAGTTGGCAAAAACAGGAACAGCAGAGGTTCCACAGGGGAAGGATAACTCTATCTACACCATGATAGCACCAGCTGATAATCCTAAAATAGTAGTAGCAGCGGTGATGGAACATGCTGGTTTTGGAGCGACTTGGGCGGGGCCTGCCTGCACCGTGATAGCTGAAAAATATCTTTTGGGAGAGCTGAAAAGAGAGCATCTTTATAAAAGACTGACAGGAGCTAGTTTCATGGCTGAATATAACAGACAGTGGGTAGTTCATTTGAAAAAAATAGGAAGATATGAACCTCCTAAGCCAGATTCTCTTGCAATGAAAAAAATACAAGACAGTCTGCGACTGCTGAACGAGAAAAATAAAACAATCGATAATAAAAATAAACAAACTCAAAAAACACCATAATATATGAGATGGGCTAATGGATTAGACAAAATAGGGCTTCTACTCTATATCCTTATCGTTTTGTTTGGTATCGCTAATGTGTATAGTGTAAGTGCAGATAGTGGTATAAAACAGGCGGTTTGGTTCGGTATCTCATTGTTTGTTATGATGATGATTTTGTTTGTCCGTGGAAGTGTTTTTGAGAGTTTAGCGCCGTTTTTTTACATTGTTGCAGTTGTTTTGCTCGTTGGGCTTTTTCCATTTGGGAAAGAAATTAACGGACAGAGAAACTGGTATGTATTTGGGCCGATAAGTTTGCAGCCAGTGGAATTTGTGAAAATAGCCATTGCCCTTATGATGTCTTCTTATGTAGGAAACCCTGATTTCAGTATGAAAAACGGGAGGTCATTATTGACAGCTTTCACTATCATCGGTATTCCTGGGCTTTTGGTGCTGTTGCAGCCAGATGTTGGTTCTTTGATGGTGTTCATGGCATTTGCTATTGCTCTGTATCGTGAGGGGCTTAGTGGGTGGCTTTTTACTGCAGGTTTTTCAGTGGTAGGGATATTTTTAGTGTCATTGGTTTTTGAACCTTTGTATGTCGTAAGTGTAGTTGTACTTTTGATATTGTTGGGAGTTTATTTTAGTGGAATTCGGTTTAGTTTTAGTACGATTTTTACGCTTGTGGTAAGTATTGTTTTACTAGCAGGAATAAGTTTTGGTGCGCCTAAAGTAATGGAAAAACTCCCTAAGCACCAGAGGGAAAGGATAGAGGTTTTGTTCAAAGGAGAAAAAGCGTTCCGTGATACGGCAGGATACAATTTGCTTTACTCTAAAACAGCGATAGGTTCTGGCGGACTTCTTGGAAAAGGCTATAAGGAAGGCTCTGTTACTCAGGGGCATTTCGTGCCAGAGCAGCGTACGGATTATATTTTCTGTACCGTTGGTGAGGAATGGGGCTTCGTGGGAAGTTCTGTTTTGGTTCTTCTTTATGCGGTGTATATAGGACGGATTTATTTCTTGGCCGAACGCCAAAAGCCCGTGTTCAATAGAGTTTTTGGATATTGTTTTGCATCTATTCTGATGATGCACTTTGCTATAAATGTGGGGATGGTTATGGGGCTGTTCCCTACGGTGGGGATTCCGCTGCCTTATTTCAGTTATGGGGGAAGTTCTCTTTTGGCATTTTCTATAATGACTGCTATGTTTTTTAGGCTAAACTATGAGGATAGAAATAGTTTGATTTAAAAACAAAAATATTTTTCTATTATTTTTTATAAATTTTTATGTTTATAGTAAAGAATTGTAAAAAGCCGATACCCTTTCGGATACCGACTTTATATTTATTTACTGTAGCTTGGCATTGTTTATAGCATCTTTAATTCCTTTAGATGTTACGGATGCTCCCGAAACATTGTCAACTTCGAACTTACCGCTCTTTTGCATACCTTTTTTGATCTTGTTGATAGCTTTACCGCCTATTTCGGTTGTCTCCTTAGGACCTGAAATCTCAAGGTCGTTTACTATACCCTTTTTGACTGTGAAGGTAACTTCTATATCACCGCCGAAGCCCTTAGCGCTGCCCTTATATGAGCCGTCCTTAAGCTTGGTCTTTATATCCTTGGCTACAAAGTTTGCATCTTCAGTCTGTGCCGTGATAGTTCTCTCAGTGTTTCCACCGTTGTCAAGCACATACTTGTTTGCACTGTCACCTGCGATTCTGCCGAATACTACAATATCTGTAACAGCGTTTCCGCCAAGTCTGTTGGCACCGTGTACTCCACCTACGACCTCACCGGCTGCAAAGAATCCCGGAATAATACTTCCGTCTTCCTTTAGCACCTGAGTTTCCTTATTTATCTTTACACCACCCATAGTATGATGCACAGCAGGCTTTGCTTTACCTGCAAAATACGGCGGCTTGGTCAGAGGCACTTCCATACTCTTTCTGCCGAACTCACTGTCCTTACCTACAGCCTGCATTGCCGCATACTCCTGCATAGTGGCTACAAGATTAGCTTCATTAACACCTGTCTTTTGAGCCAGCTCTTCAATGCTGTTTGCCTCTACAATGATTCCCTCATTGATATACTTTTCTATAGCTGAAAGTGACTCTCTTACAGCCGTATCAAATACAAGCCAGCTCTCACCGTTTGGCTGAGCCATAATAGCTGCAGAAACAACATCTCTTGTGTCAAGCTCATTGACAAAACGCTTTCCGTCATCATTTACAAGAATTGCACCGTTACCTCGCACACCCTCAGTGTACATAGTTGCAGTGTCAGGATTTACAGTCGGATGTGTCTGAATCTGTTCAATATCTGTAAGTCCCGCTCCAAGCTCAGTTGCCATTTCAATACCGTCACCTGTTGCACCTACATGATTGGTGGTAATAAAGCCTTCAAGCTGTGGTGCATACTTTGCAACCATCTGAGGATTTGCACCGAAACCTCCTGTAGCAAGCACTACCGCCTTTGTATTTATAACGAAGACTCCGTTCTCATCTTCCGCCTCTACACCTGTTATCTTGCCGTCCTTATCTGCAAAGATTTTGGTTGCCTTAGTCTCCAACAAAACAGGTACACCCAGTTCATCAAGTTTTGCATTAAGTGTCTTTACAAGCATAGGTCCTACAGCGGATGTATCACTCGGTCTGTGTATTCTCTTAACACTTGCACCGCCAAACTGTCCTACTACTGAAAGGTCACCACCTATTGAATTAACCCAATCGACAGCTTGGGCGGAATTCTCTACCAATGTTTTTACAAGTTCCGGGTCGTTCAGATTCTTTCCGCCCTTCATAGTATCCTGATAGAAAAGTTCATTACTGTCTTCTATACCGTCTCGCTTCTGATACTGAGTCTCTGCAGCGTTCAATCCGCCTGTAGCTCTTACACTATTGCCGCCTGTAATAGGCATTTTCTCCAATATAACCACATTTGTGGCGCCGTTTTGTGCAGCCTCTATTGCAGCACTCATTCCTGCACCGCCTGCACCTACTACTACAATATCTGCCGACTGCGGCTTTCTCTCACCTTTTATTTCTTTACCTTGAGCCTTTAGTAAAGCTTTCTTCAGTGCATGCCTTAAACCGCTTGATGTAATAGTTGCACCGCTTACAGAATCAAATTCCGCATCTACATTTGCCTTCATCTGTTCATTGAGCTTCTCAACAGCAGCTTTACCTATATCGGGAGTCTCACTGTCTCCCTTAAATGAAATTTTTTCTATTCCGTTATCTCCTACTTTTACTGTGGCTCTTACATTTCCACCAAAGCCCTTGTCTGTGGCGGAATATGTACCTGCAATATACCTGATATTGTCTTTTATATACTTTCTGACACCGTCAGTAACCGGAAAAGC
>CALAEK010000016.1 GCA_937890925.1 uncultured Riemerella sp. | reverse complement strand
CAGATAAATATTTAAAAAAATCATAATTTTAGGCTAAAAATTGGATTTCTTTTATCAAAAAATCTTAATTTCGCGACAAATTATTTTTATTAATGAAAAACTGGACATTTAAAAAATGGAATAACATATTAGGTTGGGCAGTTTTTGGGATTGCTTTGGTTACCTATTTATCCACTATAGAGCATAAATTCAGCTTTTGGGACACGGGCGAGTATATCTCATCCGCTGTAAAACTAGAAGTTACCCACGCACCAGGAGCGGCGCTATTCCAGCTGGTGGGCGCTGTGGCGGCTATTTTAAGCTTTGGGAACGAGGCGTATTACTCACTGATTATCAATGCTATGTCTGCGCTATTCAGTGCATTTACAATTTTATTTCTTTTTTGGACAATCACGCATTTAGTCCGCAGAATTTTAAATAAAGAAATGGAAGAACTCAGCCCAGCAGAGATGATTTCCGTACTGTTTTCGGGTGTTATAGGCTCGCTGGCGTTTACTTTTTCGGATACTTTTTGGTATTCTGCTGTGGAGGGCGAGGTGTATTCTATGGCGTCTATGTTCATTGCATTAGTAGTCTGGCTGATTACAAAATGGGAAAACGAATACCATGACAGCGACAGCCAGAGATGGATTATCCTGATTTTCTTTATCACAGGGCTTTCTGTGGGTGTCCACATGATGGTAATGCTGGCAGTTCCTGCAGTGTGTTTCATCTACTATGCAAGAAATTACAAATTCACTTGGAAAAACTTTATCATTGCTAATTTTATCACGCTTGGAGTTTTAGCATTTGTTTTTAAAGGGATTTTCCCTATTGTCATGAGACTTTTCGGAAAGAGTGAAATTTTCTTTGTGAATAGTATCGGTCTGCCGTTCCATTCAGGGACTATTATTGCGTTTGTTATTTTGGTTGCTTTTTGTTATTACATTATCCGATATACTAGAAAAACCAAAAACCACCTATACCAAACCATCGCATTATCAGTAGTTTATATGATTATTGGGTTTTCATGCTGGATGATGATTCCTATCAGAGCCAATGCCAATCCTCCTATGAATCTGAACAATCCTGATACTGCCATCGGTATGCTGGACTACTACAACCGTGAGCAATACGGCGACTGGCCTACTATATATGGACAAAACTACACAGCTCATCTAGATGCGCATGGAATAGAAAGAAACGAAGACGGCGGCTACAAAACCATAAAAACAGGCGATGTCTACGAGAAAAACGAAAAAACAGGAAAATATGACAAAGTAGACGAACGCACCAGCTATGTGTACAACAAAGACCATGTCAGCTTCTTGCCAAGAATGTACAATTCTGACAGAACTGTAATGAACAACTATGTATCCATGTATGGAGCGCCTGATTTTGAGTTTAATTATTCCAATGAAAATATAGTGGACAATCCTCATGCGAAAAAAGCTTTTGATGAATTAAAAGCTAAGTATGAAGATGGAAACATCACAGCAAAAGATTATCTTGATGTAAAAAGCTATGATTTAATCAAAATCAAAAAGCCTACTCTGGCGCAAAACCTGCATTATTTCATTGATTTCCAGAATGGATATTATTTCGCTCGTTATCTGATGTGGAATTTCGTAGGGAGACAAAACGACCTAGAAGGACACATGGAAAACACGAATGGAAACTGGATTAGTGGAATTTCTGCCATTGACAATATGATACTGGGCGACCAAGACAACCTCCCATCAAAATTCAAAAACGAAAGCACTGTATACTTTTTCTTCCTGCCTTTCCTTCTTGGAATCATTGGTTTTGCTTACCAATCACTGAAAGATTTTGGAAGATTGTACGCCTTGCTTTCTATATTTATCCTGATGAGTGTAGGAATTATTTTCTATACGGGGGTAAAACCTTTTGAACCAAGAGAAAGAGACTACGCTATGGTCGGCTCATTCTATGTTTTTGCGATATGGATAGGTCTGGGCGTGGCAGGAATTTTTGATTTTCTTAAAAATAAAATAAAAAAGAATTCTTATAATATCGCTACAGGGAGCATTCTACTGGGAATTCCTCTAATGATGGGCTTCCAAAACTATACTCCACATGACAGAAGTGGCAGATACACAGCATATGACTATGCCTATTCTTCGTTGAAATCACTACCAGAACAGACTATCCTTTTCGTTTATGGGGATAATGACACCTACCCTACTTGGGCTATCCAAGAGACAGAAAGATTTAGAGATGATGTGAAGGTAATCAACCACACGCTCTTGGCTACACCTTGGAACATAGACCAAGTGAAAAGAAGAACTTATAATGCGATGCCTGTTCCTTCGTCGCTATCTCATGCTGAATATCGAGATGGAATGAATGACCAAATCTATCTGATGAACATAAACAGCTGGGCAAGCATCTTTGAAAACCTTGAAGAACAAGGAGTTCCAGCGACAGAACTGGCTTCTTTAAGAAAATATCTAACCCAAGAAACCATGACATTAAAAGAAGCTATCCAATTCCTCCGTTCAAAATCAGAGGATAAGGATATGATTCTAAAAATGTTATTCGGGGAAGAGCAATATCACAAGTTCAACTTCCTGCCTGTGAGCAAATTCGTATTGCCTGTAAACAAAGAAAATGCTGTAAAATCAGGAATTATAAAAGCTCAGGATGCCGCACTTGCAGAAAACGAAATCATCATAAATTACGAAGGTTCTACTATGTACAAAAATGAACTTATGATGATGGATATTTTAGCCAATTTCGATTGGAAAAGACCCATAAGTTTCTCTTCTGGAGGTATTTATGACTCCAAAAATATATTTTACCTAAATGATTATTTACAATTTGATGGGTTTAACTATCACCTTGTTCCTATCAAAACACCTGAAAGAGAAGATGGAGATTTAGGGCGTGTAGATGCTGATGAACTTTACAAAGTTGTTAAAAATTTCCGTTGGGGTAACTTCAAAGACCTAAAAGTACACTATGATGAAACAGCAACTTCCAACATTATGAACTACAGAACATCAGCTGGAAGAGCTGCAGAAGCTTTGGTTCTAAAAGGACAAAAAGCAAAAGCTTTGGAAGTTTTAGATCTGGCTTCTAGAGAAATTCCTGTGGAGAAATATAATGACCCTCGCTCGGTGAGTGCTATTATTTTCGGATATATAGCCGCTGGAGAAGAGCAAAAAGGTCTCAAACTGGCTGAGCAAATGAAAAAAGATATTTTTAGCGAATATGACTATTATCTAAGCCTCAGCAAACGAGAACAAAACCTACTTAGAAGACAGATGGTCACCCAGCCTATGCTCTACTCTATGGTAGTCCAAGCAGTAGTAAATGGCTACGAAATTGCTGGTAAAAAAGACAAAGGATACCAATATTTGGTGAATTCCATTTCGGTTATTGACAAAAGATTTGATAATTTCATTAAAAAATTAGAGATGATGGGAAAAGAAAAAGCTTTTGAAAAATCTGAGGAAGTGCAGAATATCACGCCATTTTATCAATTCCTTTTCCCTATTATGAAACCTTTTGATTCTACTTATGAAAAGGAAAAAACTCAAAAAATAACCCAAAAAGTTATAAGTGTAACCGAATAAAACCTACAAAAGCGAGTCTCATAGCTCGCTTTTTCTATTGAATATTTATTAAAATTAAACCTATATTTGTGAAAATTTAAATACATATATATGATACAGCATTTATCAAACATCAGCCACAAAGATTCTAAAAATTTCTTTCTAATAGCTGGTCCATGCGCCATAGAAAACGAAGATATGGCAATGAGAATAGCCGAAACCGTTATCAAAATCACTGATAAATATAACATTCCCTACATTTTCAAAGGGAGTTTCAAAAAAGCCAACCGCTCTCGTGTGGATTCTTTCACAGGAATAGGCGATGAAAAAGCACTTCAAATCCTGAAAAAAGTAGGTGAAACCTTCAATATTCCTACCACTACAGACATCCACGAAAATGCACACGCCGAGCTGGCAGCTCAGTTCGTAGATGTATTACAAATCCCTGCTTTTCTGGTTAGACAGACTGATCTTTTGGTAGCTGCCGCTAAAACCAACAAGGTAGTAACTCTGAAAAAAGGGCAGTTTCTATCACCAGAAGCCATGAAATTCGCCGTACAGAAAGTAAAAGACTCTGGAAATGAAAAAACAGCCATCATAGAACGAGGAAATTCTTTCGGATATACTGATTTGATTGTAGATTATCGTGGAATTCCTATTATGAAACAATATTCTCCTGTAATTCTTGACATTACCCACTCATTACAACAACCCAATCAAGAAAGTGGAGTTACTGGTGGCAGACCAGAACTTATAGAAACTATTGCAAAAGCAGGAATTGCCGTAGGAGCTGATGGAATATTCATAGAAACACATCCTAATCCTTCTGAAGCTAAATCCGATGGAGCAAATATGCTTCAACTAGACAAATTAGATAATCTTTTAGCTAAATTAACCAAAATAAGAGAAGCTATTATATAATTTAAACCAAATAATACTATAAATATATAATACAATTTAATTTTTAAGAAAAAGATAGTTTAGATT
>CALAEK010000015.1 GCA_937890925.1 uncultured Riemerella sp. | reverse complement strand
TTTTAATCCATCTTCAATAGTAGTAACAAAATTAATTTGCTTTCCTTTGTTACTCTCAAAGATAAAATCATTTAGACTTTTACTTTCATATTTCTCAAAATCACCAATAATAGCCAAGGGCATAGAATATTGAGAAAACTTTTGAAGGATATTTCCAGCGATTTTATTCTTTAACTCGAAAAAATCTGAAATCATATTTTCTTCATGAATGATGAGCTTGTCAAACCCTTGATAAGACATATTGCCTATCAAATCCACAGCATCCTCAACAGTCTGTAAGACAATATCATCCGATATGATTTCGGCAATTTTTCTGTTATCAATCGTATGGATTTTAATTTCCATTTTATTTATTTAATAATTCTTTTATTCTTCTCATAGCCTCTACTAACTGCTCTTCTGAAGCTGCGTAAGAGAAACGGATACAATTTTTATCTCCGAAAGAAACACCGCCCACTGTTGCCACATGTGCTTTTTCTAAAAGATACATCGCAAAGTCATCAGAATCATTGATTTTCACACCATCCAAAGTCTGACCTATGTAGTGAGAAATATCTGGGAACATATAAAAAGCTCCTTTTGGTTTGTTGATTTTGAAACCTTTTATTTCTTTTAAAAGATTGAAAACCAGCTCCTTTCTCTTTTCAAAGCTATCAATCATGTATCTGTATTCAGAAGGATTGGTTTCTAATGCTGTGATAGAAGCTCTCTGCGCAATGGTATTCGCACCAGAAGTCATCTGTCCCTGCACCTTGTCACAAGCGGCAGCAAGCCAAGTAGGACACGCAGAGTAACCTATTCTCCATCCTGTCATCGCGAAAGCCTTTGACATTCCGTTGATTACAGCAGTCTGTTCATACACTTGCGGGAACTCTGCGATAGATGTATGCTTTCCACCATAATTGATAAATTCATAGATTTCATCAGAAATAATGGTAATTTGCGGATATTTTGCGATAACATTTGCAATAGCCTCCAACTCTTCTCTTTCGTAGAAACTTCCAGAAGGATTACATGGAGAACTGAATAGCAAAGCCTTAGTTTTAGGAGTAATTGCTGCTTCCAGCTGAGCCGCTGTCATCTTGAAATCTGTATCTATCGTTGTATTGACAAAAACAGAAACACCGCCCATCATTTTTACCATTTCATCATAACTTACCCAGTATGGCGTTGGTAGGATAACTTCGTCACCATCATTTACAACAGAAGCCAACACATTGAAAATAGATTGTTTCGCTCCGTTAGAAACGCAGATTTGGTTTGGTTTGTAGTCAAGATTATTATCTCTTTTTAGTTTTTTACAAACCGCCTCACGAAGTTCTAAAAACCCTGTAACAGGCGAATAGTGGCTGTAATTTTGGTGAATAGCATCTATTGCTGCTTGTTTGATATTGTCTGGAACATCAAAATCAGGTTCTCCCAGTGTAAGGCTTATCACATCTATTCCTTGACTTTTCATTTCTCTGGCTTTATTAGTCATCACAAAAGTCTTGGAATAGCTCAGTCTATTGAGTCTATCAGAAAGTTTTTCCATTTTTATTTATTTTTTACAAAGTTAATCAAATTAAAATTATATTTCTCTTTTATTTTGTATCGTTTTTATTTTCAAAGAATATTTTTAGGTTTTCTAAATTTTTCTTCTCGCTTCCTACGAAAATTTCTTTTTCGGTAAGAAAAACAGGTCGTTTCAGAAAACTATAATGGTCTAAAATCAAGTCTCTAAAATCCTCTTCTTTCAGCGTTTTCACATCTATTTCTCTTGCCTTTATCTGTGTAGATTTTTTACTAAAAAGCGCCTCATAACTTCCTGTGATTTTATACATTTCCTGAAGTTCTTCGTTGGTTACATTCTCGGATTTCAGTTCTCTGATTTCCCAGTCTGTAAGGTCAAATTCAGACATTATTCTCTTGCAGGTGCTGCATGTTTTTAGATAAAATACTTTTTTCATTATTAAATAATTCTTTTACAGATTTATATTTACAAGAGCTTGATTCTATCATCTAAAATCTCTATGATTTTATCCTTATAAAGCCCTCCGATAGCTTTTTTAAAGTTTTTCTTGCTCATTTGCAGTTCAGCCTTTATTTCCTCTGGCGAAGACTCATCAGAAAGATACAAAAGCCCATAGCCCTGCTCCAGTTTTTCTAATATTTTCTGCTTAAACTCATCCATATTCTGGTATCCTTCTGGCTGTAGAGAAACATCTATTTTCCCATCTTCACGAAGGTTTTTGATGTATCCTACTTCCTCTGAAAATGGATAAAGTTTTTTGTAAATATCCGAAAAATAAACCAATCCTATATATTTTTGATTGATAATGACATTCCAGCCGAGTTCTGATTCATTGGCTATGATTAAAGAAACTTTATCACCTTTTTTAAATGGAAGTTCCTGATACTGTGGATTTCTTTTAAATTTAGTCGTCCCTGTCAAAAGCCCCGTTTCTTCATCGATATAGACATAGACCAAGTATTTTTTACCCTCTATTATCTTGGTTTTCTGCTGTTTATAAGGGATAAATAAATTCTTAATAATCCCCCAATCCATAAAAGCCCCGCTCGGAAGGGTATGGGTGCAGGTCATAACCGCAAACTCCCCAACTTGGCAGAATGGCGTTTCTATGGTCGCTTGTAGTTGGTTATTATCCTGATAAACAAACACTTCTACTTTATCACCTGTATTCCAGCTTTCATCAGAAAAAATCTTCGGGAGAAAACATTTTTCCTTATTTTTATCTTCTAAATAAACGCCCTGATGATTTCGTTCTGAGACTGTTAGTGTCTGTATTTTTCCTAATTCCATTAGTTTTTATTGTTTTATTTCCCCTATTTGGGATTTTTTTAATGATTTGATACTTTTAATTCCACCAAAACAGGAAAATGGTCGCTATACCCTCCTAAATACCGCGTTCCTGCATAAGTACGGAAAGGCTTTCCTTGATATTTTCCATCTCTGGTTCTGAGGTCATTATGTGCAAAGACTTCTGCTTTCTCAAATTTTAAAAGAGAATTTTGCCCATAGAAATACCCAGAAAGTATAATTTGATCAAATAAAAGTCCTTGTTTTGAGTAAAAAGTGGAAAACTTACGCTCATGATACAGCTTAGAAAAAGGATTTTCCAAAATCTTTTCCGAGCCGTCATTATAGAGCAAAAAGTTCATATTTTCTGCATAGGGATTTTCATTAAAATCTCCCAAAAGCATCACGGCTTCTCGGCTGTCTTTGAGAAGAGCCAATGTTTTTTCTTTGACTTCGTTTAGGATATAGTCCCTTTTGGGCTGGTTGATACCATCATCTCTTTTTGATGGCAGATGAAGAACGAAAAGATTGAGAATATCCTCTCTGTATCGGACTTTGCAATGAAGAATATCTCTGGTCGTATCCACGCCATCCACTCCATCTTCTTCAAACTCAAAAATAAAACTTATCGTATCCGAATCTATAACATCTATCTTGGTTTTGTCATAAAGAAGTGCCGTATCTACGCCTCTTTCGTCCAAAGAATCATAATGCACATAAACATATCTGCCATCAAAGACAGGCTGCTGAATCAGGTCTTCCAGCACCGTATTGTCAGCAATTTCCGCCAAACCAATGATGAAAGGAAGCTCGCCTTTTTCATGTTTCATAAGCCCAAAGACATGAGAAAGCCTCTGCAACTTATGTTTATACCGCCATTCATTCCATTTTTTCAGGCCAGAGAATTTTTTACTCTCCCCTTTTGCAAATTTCTCATCGGGCGGAAAAAGATTTTCCACATTATAAAAAACCGCCAGTTCTTTATGACTCTTCATCGTTATCCTAAAATATACCGCAAGGTATCATTTTTTTAGCAAAAATCCTTTGAAATTTTAAATTATTTAATCCAATAAGTCTGGGCGCTTCTGCTGGGTGATTTCTAGCGCTTTTTCGTGTCGCCACTGCTCTATCGCTGCAAAATTACCACTCAAAAGAACTTTCGGAACTTCTAGCCCTTTATAAACTTCTGGGCGTGTGTATATCGGCGGCGAAAGAAGATTGTCCTGAAAACTATCCGTAAGGGCTGACTGCTCGTCATTCAGAACACCTGGTAATAGTCTGACCACAGAATCCACAAGGACACATGCCGCCAGCTCCCCTCCTGTAAGGACAAAATCCCCAATGGAAATCTCCATTGTCACATGTAAGTCCCTCACTCTCTGGTCAATACCTTTGTAATGCCCACAGATTAAAATCAAATTTTCTTTTAGAGAAAGGCTGTTTGCTATTTTCTGATTAAGTGTCTTGCCATCTGGCGTCAGATAGATGATTTCATCATAGTTTCGCTCTGATTTTAGCTGAGAAATACATTTATCCAGCGGTTCCACCATCATTACCATTCCCGCGCCGCCGCCATACTGGGTATCATCTATTTGTTTATAATTATTCGTGGAATAATCTCTTACATTATGGAAATGTATTTCCGCCAGCCCTTTTTCTATCGCTCTTTTTAGCATCGAAACCTTGAAAGGGCTTTCCATCAGTTCTGGAACCACAGTGATGATATCTATCCTCATAAATCAGAATTTTCCGCAAAAATAATAATATTTTATCATTTTTAGGTTAAATGAATATATTCTGTAACCAGCACGATGTAGCATTTTTTGCCCAATCGGTCAGCCACTTTCCTCGCCTCCATGATTCCTTCTTTGGCTTTATCATAGCTTCTTTGTAAATAATCTGCTCTCTCTTCATCCTCTGATTTATCACAATACCAGTTCAGATAATGATACTCTTTTCCCCATATATCATGAGCATAAACAAGCTCTCCATCGGCTTCCGTGAAAATATCACCTCCATAGATCGCGGTTTTTTCTTCGCTTAATAGTTCTACCGCCTGTAAAGCATCTTCTACCGACAAAGCCTTTTCTTCGCTTTCATAATCAGCTGATAAAGGTCTGCCCTTTTTGTTCAGAAAACCTAAAAACCATAATTCTTTTTTCATTCTAAAATCTATATTCCTTCACAAAATTATAAACAAAAAAGAAATCCCAAAAACTAAAAGTTTATTATCTTTGCCCTCGGGCATAATCAGTTTATGCTAAATTCAAACATGATAAAAGCAAAAAACATTCATAAATCTTACGGAGAGCTGGAAGTTCTCAAAGGAGTAAATTTAGAAATTCACAAAGGCGAGATCGTCTCTATTGTAGGAGAATCTGGAGCAGGAAAATCCACTCTTTTGCAGATTTTAGGGACTTTGGATCTGCCTTCGGATATTCAAAAACACGAAACAGAAATTCTTCTTTTCGGAGAATCTTTCCTGAAAATGAATGACAAAGAATTATCAAAATTCCGAAACGAAAATATTGGTTTTGTTTTTCAGCACCATCAGCTTTTGCCAGAGTTTACGGCTTTAGAAAATGTGATGATGCCCATAAGAATCGCTGGGAAAAATGTAAAAGATTATAAAGAAAAAGCGATTCAGCTTTTCGAAGACTTAAATGTAGTAGACCGCATCCATTACAAACCAAAAATGCTCTCTGGCGGTGAAGCACAAAGGGTGGCCGTTATCCGCGCGTTGATAAATTCGCCTAAAATTATTTTTGCTGATGAGCCTACGGGAAACCTTGACTCCAAAAACGCAGATTCTCTGCATCAGTTGTTTTTTGATTTGAGGGAAAAATACAATCAGACCTTTGTCATCATCACTCACAACCCGATATTGGCAGAAAGCACAGACAGGAAACTAACCATGAAAGATGGTTTGATTATAGACTAAATAGAAAAAGAGTGGAATATTCCACTCTTTTTTGCTTTTTATAATTTTATTTCTATCACCTGTCCGTCTTTTTTCACTTCTACGAATTTGCTTTCTCGGTGGGAGTCTTCATAATCGTAGAAAAATGTTTCGTATATCGGTGTAGAATAGAGCGGAGTCCCGTATACATTATAGGCTGTGGATGTCCCTGTCTGTTTTTTATAACTTCCCACGGCTGTGAAATCCACTATCGTTTCTATATAATATTTTCCTACTTTCAGATTCTCAAATTTAAATCTTCCATAGTCATCCGTATAGGCTTCCCTTCTGACAGCAAACGCTTCTTTGGACATCAGAACCTGCTTTTTACTGCTTTCTATTTTTCTTCTAAGGTTATAAAACTCAGTAAAATACTCAGTAACAGGGAAAAGCATAATCACTGTATTTGGTCTAGCAACATGTTTTTTTCCCATCTTTGCTTTTACCATGCCCATTGTAAGCGGCACATTTCTTTTCTCTCTTGTAAAAGCTACTCCTTCTATGGTAGATTTTCCGTAGCCCAGCTGAGCTTCTGCTTGTTTTTTGTCAAAAAATACTTGAGGAAAATAGCTGTCTTTCTGAGAAAACGCCTCACCTGCACACAAAAAAGAAATTATTACAATTAAAGACTTTTTCATATTTTTTTAATTCATTAAATTTGCAATGTTTTGATTATCCTTCATAAAAAGGACTAACAAAATTAATAAAAATATTATTTACACAACTAAAATTGACTATAAAATTATGAAAAGATTATTGTTCATAGGGTTGGTTTTTTCAGCCAATTTATTATTTGCACAAAAACCCTGCGGCTTCAAAGATGGGCTGCAAGAGGGACTTTGTAAACAGTTTTATGACAATGGAAACACCAAAGAAGCCTGCTACTGGAAAAAAGGAAAACTAGACGGACAGGCGATTTTCTATTATGAAAACGGAACAAAGAGCGCCGAAGGATATTTTAAAAAAGGGTTTAAAGTAAAAACTTGGACTTATTATTCTAAAAATGGGAAAATCAGCGGAAAGGAAAATTATGTTTATCGCGACCATATGAGCGTTTTGGAGGGAGAATATATCACCTACTACGCAAATGGAAATATAGAAATGAAAATAAACTATAAAGATGGCAAAATGCATGGAGACTATCATTCTTATTATGAAAATGGAACGATACAGAGTAAGGCCAAACTCAATAACAATGCTACCGATTCTTTTGAGATATACTATCCAAACGGAAATATAAACGCAAAAGGCCCTACGGATGCTAATTTCAAAAAAATAGGCGACTGGATATATTATTCCAAGGATGGAACGCCCGAAAAGATAGTTACCTTCAGAAATGGAAATAAAGTATCCGAAAAAAAATACAAAAAATAAAAGGAGACCTCAAATCTCCTTTTTTTTATGAATAATTCTTCTAAAAATATATACTCCTGCCTTACCAATGACTATTCCCATAAAAGTTCCCATCAGAACATCCAAAGGAAAATGAACCCCGAGGTAAATCCTGCTATAGCTCACTACCCCAGCCCAAACAAATAAAAACACTGGCAAAAACCTATATCTATGCCCTAATAACGGACTTAGAAAACTCGCCAAAAGAAAGGTATTGGATGCATGGCTGGAATAAAATCCATAGCGCCCTCCACATTCTACTATTCTCATATATGGTTGTAAATCAGCATCGTGGCAAGGTCTCAGCCTTTCTATACCATATTTAAAAATATTGGCTATCTGATCCGAAACAGCCACCGAAACAGCTAATACTAAAACAATATAAATCAGCTCTTTACGAGAATAATTACGATACAAAAGATACAGCAGCTCTGCATAAAGCGGTATCCAAGACCATTTTCCAGAAACAAACTTCCAAAAGGCATCAAATTCTGCACTTCCCAAATTGTTCAAATACAGAAAAATCTCCTTATCCTGCGATATTACCTCTATCATTTATTTTGTTTTTTTATCTTCTTCCTGCATCAGATTGGCCGCCTCCTGCTTTACTTTGTCTATTTCATTTTTTATTTCAGAGACAGGGTTGTCTTCTGTTTCTTTCATGATTTCCTGCTTAATATCATCCACTGCTCCACGCATTTTTCTCAGCCCCTGCCCTAGTTCACGAGCTATCTGAGGAATTTTCTTTGGTCCAAAAAATATCATAATGACCAAAAAAATCACGAAAATCTCTCCAAAACTTAAATCTCCCATAATAATTTGGATATTTACAAAATACAAAGTTACTAAATTCTTTTTAGAGAATTTTTGAAATCTAAAAGGCTGCTTCATCAGAAACAGCCTTTTTATTAAATAAAATTTACAATCCTTTCAATTTCTCCTCCAAAATCGCGATTTTCTCCAGCGTGTCTTTTTGTTTTTTACGCTCGTTTTCTACAATTTCAGGCTTGGCGTTGGCTACGAATTTCTCATTGCTGAGTTTTTTCTCCACCGAAACCAAAAATCCTTTCAGGTAAGCCAACTCTTCTTCGGTTTTCTTTTTTTCTTCGCCTAAATCTAGGTTTTCGCTCAGCGGAACAGAGATTTCCACCGCTCCCACTAGGAAAGTAAAGCTCGGCTTATCCGTTTTCTCGGAATAATGAATTTGAGAAATGTTTGCCAGTTTTCTAATTACATTTTCATTCGCAAAAGAGCTTTCGCTGGTGAATAATTCCACTTCTTCCCTTGGCGAAATTCCTTTGCTCTGGCGGTAATTTCTCACACCTGAGATGATTTCTTTCGCTGTATCAAACGCAGAGATGATATTTTCATTAAAACTTTCTGCATTTTTCTGCTGGGCGATAACAAGCGCTTCCGATGTGTTTCGCTCCGCGATATGCTGATAAAGCTCCTCCGTAAGGAACGGCATAAACGGATGAAGAAGTCTCATCAGTTCCTCAAAGAACTTGATAGTTTGGTCATAAACCTCCTGAGAAATACTTTCCCCAAAATTAGGTTTCACCGCTTCCAAATACCATGAGCAGAAGTCATCCCAAATCAATTTGTAAAGCAAATGCAATGCATCTGAAATTCGGAATTTCTCAAACTGGTCATTGATTTCGCTGATGGTTTTATTCATCTGATTTTCAAACCAAACAATCGTTTGTTTTTCAGCCTCTCCAGCTGGTTTCGCTTCTTTTGTCCAGCTCTGTGTCAGCTTAAATGCATTGTATATTTTCGTTGCGAAGTTTCTTCCTTGCAACATCAAATCCTCATCAAAAAGAAGGTCGTTTCCAGCCGCAGAACTCAGCAAAATCCCCACTCTCACGCTGTCCGCACCATATTTGTCAATCAATTCCAATGGGTCTGGTGAATTCCCCAGAGATTTGGACATTTTTCTTCTTTGCTTATCCCTTACAATCCCTGTAAAATAAACATTTTTAAATGGAACTTTTCCTCTCCATTCCAGCCCAGCCATTATCATACGAGCTACCCAGAAGAAAATAATATCTGGCCCTGTAACCAAATCTGCCGTTGGGTAATAGTAGTTAATATCCTTATTTTCAGGATCTAAAAGTCCATCAAAAACAGACATCGGCCACAGCCAAGAAGAGAACCAAGTGTCCAGAGCATCTTCATCTTGGCGAAGGTCAGCCATTTCTAAATTTGGGTTTTTAGCTTTAACTAATTTTAGGGCTTCATCTATATTTTCAGCCACTACAAAATCATTTTCGCCATCGCCATAGTAGTACGCTGGAATGCGCTGTCCCCACCATAGCTGTCGCGAAATGTTCCAGTCGCGGATGTTTTCCATCCAGTGTTTATAGGTGTTTTTGAACTTTTCGGGATGGAATTTTATTTCATCATTCATCACCACATCCAGAGCAGGTTTTGCGATTTCAGACATTTTCAAAAACCACTGCTGTGATATTTTTGGCTCTATCACCGCTCCTGTTCTCTCGGAAGTTCCTACTTTATTTACATAATCTTCAGCTTTTAGCAAAAGATTTTTTTCTTCTAATTCTTTGGCAATGGCTTTTCTTACCTCAAAACGATTTTTCCCTGCATAATGCAGACCATGCTCGTTCAGGTTAGCATCATCATCCAAGATATCAAGCATCGGAAGGCTGTATTTCTGTCCGATTTCATAGTCATTGACATCGTGAGCAGGAGTAATTTTCAAAGCTCCTGTCCCAAATTCTATATCCACATAATCATCCTCAATAATCGGAACGGCACGATTTACAATCGGAACAATGGCTTTTTTCCCTTTCAGATGAACATATCTCTCATCATTAGGATTGATACAAATAGCCACATCACCAAAGATAGTTTCTGGACGAGTGGTAGCCACGGTAAGAAACTCCTCTGAGCCTTCTATCTGGTATTTTAAGAAATATAATTTTCCGTTTTGCTCCTTGAAAATCACTTCCTCATCAGAAATGTTGGTTTTCGCCTCTGGATCCCAGTTTACCATTCTGTAACCACGGTAAATCAGCCCTTTGTTATACAAATCAACAAAAGATTTTATCACCTGCTGAGAAAGCTTGTCCTCCAATGTGAAACGAGTTCTGTCCCAGTCGCAAGAACACCCCAGTTTTTTAAGCTGTTCAAGGATAGTTCCACCATACTGATTTGTCCAGTCCCAAGCGTGTTTTAGAAATTCCTCTCGGGTAATATCCGATTTACTAACGCCCTGTTCTTTCAGCTTAGCCACTACTTTCGCCTCTGTAGCGATGGACGCATGGTCTGTCCCTGGCACCCAGCAGGCATTGAAGCCTTTCATTCTGGCTCTTCTCACCAAAACATCCTGAATCGTGTTATTCAGCATATGTCCCATGTGCAGAATCCCTGTAACATTGGGCGGCGGAATGACAATGGTGTAAGGCGGTTTGTCATTCGGTTCAGAGTGGAAATATTTGTTTTCCAGCCAGTAGCTGTACCATTTTTGTTCCGTTTCTTGTGGATTGTATTTATCTGGAATTGCCATTTTATTATTTTTTAGATTTGCAAAAATAGGATAAAGCAACAAAATTATTGCAATTTTTATTCAAAATTAACCAAAATAAAAAAAGCCATTCGATGTGAATGGCTTTTTAGGTTTATAAATTAGGATTTTTGAGTCTTGCTTCTCTTGGGAAAGGCAGCGTATAGCGGGCATCTCCTGAGCTGAGTGTGTAAGTAGTTCCATCATAAACATGGATAATGGAAGGCTGGGTAGTTCTTCTTAAATCAAACCAACGAAGCCCTTCGAATGAAGTCTCTCTCGCTCTTTCGTTCAGTAGTTCTGTGTAATATGCGTTACCAGAAAGCCCGTTAATAGTCGTTGTAAAATTCGCTAATCCCGTAGCATTATATCTCTTTGCTGCTAAAGTCAATAGAGTATTTTTAGAATCTGTTTCTCTTCCTAATTTTGCTAAAGCTTCAGCTTTTATCAGCATCACTTCTCCTACTCGGAAAGAAACTTTGAATTCATTAGAACTGCTGAATTTTTTCGTTCTATAATTCGTGACATCAGCATCAAAGTATTTAGCAAAACGCAAATCATTCGTTTGGTCAAAAAGAGCAAGATGCTCATTGCTCACCATAGCAAAACGACTGGTCTCGCTAGTAACTCCTGCATCCAAATTCATGATAGACTCCACTGATTTATAACTGCTTGGAAGATTTGTAAAAGCATTGAAATCCACCAATGTAGACTTCGCCGTAAGGACAGTTTCTGCTTCCGCCAAAGCATTAGCCCATTCTCCACGATACTGATGAACACGAGCTTTCAG
The DNA here is from genome assembly GCA_937890925.1 of uncultured Riemerella sp. GTDB lineage: Bacteria > Bacteroidota > Bacteroidia > Flavobacteriales > Weeksellaceae > JABCPE02. Next base: position 18,275 of record CALAEK010000015.1, on the reverse strand, counting down.
GGCGTGAGCAGCCACAGTAGTAAAACGATAGTTATACCCTTCATCAAACTGGCTTTTGTTCAGCAAAGTCAAAGCCTTATCAAGGTCAGAAAGAATCTGTGCATACACCTCGTCCAATGTCGCACGAGGAAAATCTCCCTCCAGCTGAGGACTTGTTACCAGCGGAACGGCTTTCGCGGAACCATTACTTCCTGTATAGGCTGGAGCATAGAGATTTATCAGCTCAAAATAAGTATAAGCTCTCAATGCATAGGCTTCACCCAAAATCTGATTGATTTCCGAAGTGGAAGCATTGTATTTCAGCGTGTTATCTATAATATAATTAGAATAGAAAATCGTCTGATAAAAAGTAATGTATGGAAAATCCTTAGAACCAGGGAATGGAGAAGCCTCACTCCAAGTGAAAATCGTTTGTAGACTTTCGTTGGTCGTTCCTGCTTTTACTTCATCAGTTTTCAGGTTTGCTAATGCTTTATGCTGAGGATAAAGATTATAGGCACGAGTAAGAAGCGCACGGAAATCTTCCTCTGTCTGTGGAATAACTTTTCCCGTAGGAGTAATGTCCAAAAATCTGTCACAAGAAGTAAGTCCTGTGGATAAAACAGCACCGATGAACAAGGCTTTTATGATATATTTTTTCATTATTATATAATTTATTGATTATTAAAAACTTACATTTAAACCAAAAACGATAGATTTCTGAATAGGCTGGGCGTATAGATTCCCATAGGTTTCAGGGTCAAAATATCCTTTATAATTAGTCCCGAAAACCAGCATATTTCTACCTTCTACATAGAATCTCAAGGAGTTAATCCCTGTATTATGAAGCATAGAAGACGGCAGAGAATATCCTAAACGAATGTTGTTTATTCTGATGTAGCTCATTTTCTTCATCCAGCTGTCAAAATGGTTGTAAGACCCCGAAGAATCAAAGTTGTTATACCATAAATAAACAATTTCCTGCCCTGGAACAGTATTCTCTCCTATAATTCTCGGAAGTGTAGTATTGGTATTACTAGGAGTCCAAGCATTGAGAATATCTGTAGAATTATTCTGTCCTCTATCCACTGTTGTAAAGTTATAAGGAGGATTTGCTACCACCCATTTATTTATGTTAAATGCAGCAGAAATCGTAAGATCCCAGTTTCCTATATCAAAAGTATTGGTAATCCCTCCATAGAATTTAGGGTCTCTATCACCGATATAAGTATACAAATCTCTGAAATTTCCATTAGCAAGATACTCACTCTCTATGTATCCCACGCCCCATGGGTCAGAAATTTTGTAAAAATCTACCGTAGAAACTATATTTCCGTTTCTGTCATAGAACTGAGGTAGCCCATTGGCATCCAACCCTGCTGACCTTAGACCAAAAACAGCATTGATAGGATAGCCTTTTCCTGATGGATAAAAATTGCTAAGCCCATCATGAATTTGGTCTATATTGCTTCGGTTGGCTGCAATGTTGAAAGTCGTACTCCATCTGAATTTTTCTCTATCGATATTTATCGTAGAAAGAGAGAATTCAAAACCTTTATTGGTAACTTCCGCCCAGTTTACATTCACTTGGTTAAATCCTGTTTCCAGTGGCAGCTGTTTTACTCCCATCAAATCCGTTCCTTTTCTGTGATAGAAGTCAAGGTTGAAATTAATCCTGTTATTAAACAATCCAAAATCCAATCCCACATCCACAGTTCTAGTTTTTTCCCATCTTAGCAATGAATTCGGCGCACCTTCATCATTGATAGTATTTTCTGTCTGATTAAGGATTTTCGCTGTGCTGTATCTTCCTGTGAAGAAAGGCGAAGTATTTCGGTCTATATTCCCCTGAAGTCCATAGGAACTACGGATTTTGAACATACTGATGGTTTTATTATCCTTCAAGAAGTCCTCATTTTTCACATTCCATGCCACGGATGCCGCCCAGATAGGATTCCAGCGTTTATTGGTTTCCGCTCCGAAGAAGTTAGTCCCATCATATCTCACACTTCCAAAGAATGTATATCTATTAGCAAAAGTATAAGATGCTGTCCCAAAGAAAGATGCATAAGCATTAGAAACATCGGTATCTACCACAGGAAGGTAGTTCGCATTTCTCATCTCACTATTTGGGATATTTAGAGGAATGGATGTTCTCTGTCTTGGGTTGTAACCATACATTTGGCTGTTTACCGATGTGTATTTAGTTTCTCTTATTTCTGAACCTACAAGGAGATTGACATCATGTCGGTTTATCTTTTTGCTAAATTCTAAAATATTTTTAAAATTATATTCAAAACTATTTCCATTAGAAATGTTGTAATAATCGCCTTTTGGGATTATATAAGTTGTAGTTCCTCCAGAAGTTATCTTAGAGGCATCTCTTCTTTTTCTAAGGAAATAAGTCTGCTCTGTGGCATACTTTTCCGTTTTTTGGTTTTCATACTGGATGCCCAGCTGAGAACGGAACTCCAAGAATTTGAATATTTTATAATCCAAATTCAAAATACCACGAAGCGATTTCGTGTTCAAATCATATCTCGTATTATCCTTTTCCTCCATGTAGTTATATGGAATTCTGGCGTCTCCGTCCATGTAGTTCACATTTGGGTCATAGACATAGTTGCCATTTTCATCCTTTGGTCTTAGATAAGGATTAGCACTTCTAGAATAGTAAGTCGGCGTGATATTCCCCGAAGCATCAGACAAGAAAGAAGACTGTTTAGTATTTGTTCCGAATATAGACAAACCTACTTTTATCTTATTATTGATTTTAAAATCATTCTTAAAAGTAAGGTTAAGTCTCTCAAAACCAGAACCTATTACCGTAGACTGCTCATCGTAGTATCCTAATGAAGCGTAATAAGCATAGTTATCCAGTCCACCTGAAAGGCTCACGGAATACTGCTTGTTTATCGCAGTTCTGTAGAGTAGATTTCCCCAGTTGGTATTTATATTTCTTAGTGCATTGATTTCTCTTTGAGAAGCCTCACTAATCGCCGAAAAACCACCGCTGCGGAACAAATTCCAGTCGTTATTTGCTAATAATATTCTCGCAACCTCACCATTATCTTTTCTATAATTGTCTAAATCCGAGCGAGATGCCATCATCAGTTCCCAATCTACTTTTTGATTGGAATTCATCAAATTAAGTTTAGAAAAATTCGGTCTTAAATTGACAAATGTACTCGCTGAGAAATTAACATTCATTCGCCCTTTTTTTCCACTTTTGGTTGTTACCAAAATTACCCCGTTCGCTGCTCTCGCTCCATAGATTGCCGTAGCTGAAGCATCTTTCAGCACGGTGATGGATTCTATATCTTCTGGATTAAACCCTGCGATAGAGTAGTTTTTAAGGTCGTTGATATCCTTTCCTGCATCGTATTTAGGCGCATCGCCCATTTCCAGCGGCATTCCATCTATTACCCAAAGCGGGTCAGTAGGCCCCGAAAGCGAAGCCGTCCCCCTAAGTCTGATAGGTGCAATCTGCCCTGGTGTTCCTGATGCTGGTGTAACCAGCAAACCTGGCACTCTCCCCTGCAGCATCTGGTCTATGGATGCTACTGCCTTCTGCTCTATATCCTTCATTTTCACCACATCCACAGAAGATGTGATTTTACTTTTTTCTATCTTTTGGAAACCTGTGATGATGACCTCATCTATCTCCTTGGTCTTAGTTTTAGTGGTATCTACAGGCGTATTCTGCGCCCAAAGGACACTCGGTAAAAGACCCAACAAAAATTTCGCTCTTCTCATTTTTAGTTCGTAAGTTTTATTATTTTTCTCCTAATGCTTTATTTAGTCTTATCAACATATCTTCGTAATGATTTCTTGTAGCTTCATCTCCTGTATTTTTTGCAACGAGGATGATTTTCTTTACTTTTATCAGCTCTGCTCTCTTTGCGGAACCCACTTCCGAAAGGCGTTTCATTCCACTGAAATACATCGTCAGATTTTGCTCATCTATGCTGTGTTTGTCTTCCAAATTATGGTGTGCATAGTCACAAATCATAGGCATCTTACCAAAAATACCTTTCTCTGTTTTTTCATAAATACGCCCCACATCTATGATAAGCGCATCTACATAGTTTTTCTGCGTCATCCTTTCAGCGATAGTCAAGCTCTTGTTTTTCAAAGATTTATCAAAGATAAATTTCCTCAAATCATCGAAAAGCTCTGCTACAGTCATTATCTTTTCGTTTCCTTCTGTCTGCAAAAATTCTGCTTCCAAAAGTCTCAAAAGCCTTTCATCATGCATCAGATTATACAAAATAGCAGCCTGTCTCTCTCTGAAAATATTATACGGCGACTGCTCTACTGCTCCTGCTGGTGTGTTTTTGGTAGGTTTCAACACATCTTTTAACGGATTGATAAACAACCATTTCGGCAGGGTGAGAATATTCTTTTTAAGGAAGTTCAGCGCCTCTTTTTGCGTTTGATATGGAACTGGTTTGTAGGATTTCATTTTATCACCTTTCACCAAAGGCGTGAGATAAAACCCGCCAATGTTCGCCAAAGTATGCGTATTATAGACATACCACTGGTTAATCACCTGATTATAAAACGCTTTCGCTTCTTCATAGGTTTCGCCGTCTTTCGTGCTCCATTCTATGATATTTGGAATTGTTTTTTTAAGGTTGATGATTCCGTACTCTCCTGCTTTCATGGCATTATTCCCTAAATCTTCGGACTGCGAACGCGGATCTATGGTTTCGGACTGCTGCTCTCCGTAGAAATACTTCGGGTCGCCATCGTGTTTGTCTATCCAAGATTTAGTAATGCTCAATTCCTCTTCTGGACTGGATTTCCCTGTCCAGCGGTATCCGAAATTAATCGCAAATTCATCATAAACGCCTATTTTAGGAGTGATTTGTTTCACGCCATCGCCTTCCTGTGCGACATAGTTAAACCTCGCATAATCCATAATGGAAGGCGCTGTTCCGCCCATTTTTTCGGTAAAATCTGGCTTTCTTAAATCCTCTACGGAATACGCAAAAGATGAACCCATATTGTGCCTTAGCCCAAATGTATGTCCCACTTCGTGAGATGAAACGAAACGGATAGCATTCGCCATTTTAGCATCTGGGAAAACATTCCCTCTCACCTCTGGATCTATGATGCCTGTCTGCACGCGCATCCACGAGTGAAGAAGTGTCATCACATTATGCCACCAGATGATATCCGATTCCAGAATTTCTCCCGTACGAGGGTCTACCACAGAAGGTCCCATGGCATTTGCCATAGAAGATGCAGCGTAGGTAATTACCGAATACCGCACATCATCTACATCAAATTCTTTATCTTCTGGGTCTGGAAGTCTTGCGCTGATGACATTTTTAAAACCTGCCTTTTCAAAGGCTTTGTTCCAGTCATGAACGCCGTCTATTATCGCCTGCTGCCACTGTTTGGGCGTTGCTGGGTCTATGTAATAGACTATCGGTTTTTTAGGCTCTACCAGCTGTCCTGACAGGTATTTTCCTACTTCCTGCTCCTTAGGTTCTAGGCGCCAGCGTGTGATGAGTTCCTTGTTATCTACTCTCTGTTGTTTATCCGAGAAATAAACCTTCGGAGTGGTAAAATATCCTACTCTATCATCCGAAAAACGCCCTACCATAGGCTCTGGAAGGAGAACGATATTCGTGGTCGTTCCTACCGTAAGGTCGGCTTTTTCCGCCGTGGTTTTACCTTCGGAAATTTGGGTCGTAAGCTGGGATTTTATCACGACATTCTGCGGGAAGCTCTTCACTTCCTCTATGTAAGAATCTTTGGTTCTCACCGAACCGCCCATACCGATGTTATCAAAAAGATTATTAAAACTCTTGGATGTCCCATTGAAAACATTATTCACCTGCACCACTACGGCAGAGTCTTTTCCGTAAGTTTTTATCTCAAAACCTTCTATGATGGACTCTCCATAGTTATCCCGCACGGAGAGGGCGATATTATCTTTTTTATTTACGCTGATTTTCGGGTCAAAGGTCTTTGCCCACACCTTATTATTTTTCTCATCCTTGTAGAAACGGATGAGTTTGCTTTCGTAGTTCATTCCCTTGTTAATCCCTGCATTGTTTATCTGAGCGGGAACGGAGGAAATTTTATTGACAATCAGCAGGTCTTTTCCCAGCACTTCATTGGGAATCTCGAAATAGATTTTCTCCTTTATGGTATGGATTTTAAAAAGTCCATCCTTGGTGACTGCACCTTTTATAAAATCATTATAAGCCGTGATATCGCTTTTGCTTGCTGTACTGTCTTTTTTCGCCTCGTTTTCGGTCTTTGCTGCATCTTTTTTCTTTGTTTTTTTGTCTTGAGAAAAAACAACCATAGACTGAAGCAACAAAACAGCCAATAATACTTTCTTCATTGTATTTAAATTTTATTTAAAAAAAATCAAAAACGGAGGGCAAAAATACTAAGTTTTTTTCTAAAAATTCATAAAATTTTATGATTTTCTGAAAAACAACCCTATAAAAATGAAGAAAAATAAAGGCAAAACGAAAATGTTATTCCCTAAATGGTGCGATTAATACAATTGGTTTTTTCGCAGGAATAGTAAATTTAATTTAGTTTCAATTCCTTAAATGGTGCGATTAATATAGAATAACAATGAAACAGCAGCTTTGGGATATTAGTTTCAATTCCTTAAATGGTGCGATTAATATTTAGTTTCAGCGAAGTGGAAGTGAGAACCAACTTGGGTTTCAATTCCTTAAATGGTGCGATTAATATAAAACAAATGCGGTTTTATATAAAGGTAAAACAAAGTTTCAATTCCTTAAATGGTGCGATTAATATGGGAAATGGTTAACCGATTGGATACAAGGATTTAGTTTCAATTCCTTAAATGGTGCGATTAATATTTACAAACACAAAAACTTATCGCATTGGTAGTAAGTTTCAATTCCTTAAATGGTGCGATTAATATTGATTGTGTTGTTGTACTATGTTTATCTTGAGAGAGGTTTCAATTCCTTAAATGGTGCGATTAATATCTGATAGACTTGTTTGTAAAACTACTACTGCTGGGGAGGTTTCAATTCCTTAAATGGTGCGATTAATATATAATTACTATAATTATTATTGAGTTTTGTATGGGTTTCAATTCCTTAAATGGTGCGATTAATATAGAACTAAGGCACACAGTAGAGAACATTTTAAATAGTTTCAATTCCTTAAATGGTGCGATTAATATCTTTTAGATAAACCTAAACCCAAAGCAAGAAAAACTGTTTCAATTCCTTAAATGGTGCGATTAATATCAGACCGACTATGTGCTGTTCGATGATGCGGATAAGGTTTCAATTCCTTAAATGGTGCGATTAATATTTCAATAATCAAGGATTTACCGAAGACCAGATTTCGTTTCAATTCCTTAAATGGTGCGATTAATATCGAATAACAATAATAGAAATAATAGAAAGATTTAAGTTTCAATTCCTTAAATGGTGCGATTAATATTGTAGACGAGTTCTGTACCTATCAAGAATTGATAGAGTTTCAATTCCTTAAATGGTGCGATTAATATAGTATGGAAAATTTAGAAAAATTCCTTAGCATTGCTAAGTTTCAATTCCTTAAATGGTGCGATTAATATACTTATCAGCATTTAATAAAATTTCAATTTTAACAGTTTCAATTCCTTAAATGGTGCGATTAATATAAAATAGAAAAACATTTTATAAATGTTTTTGAAATCGGTTTCAATTCCTTAAATGGTGCGATTAATATGATTGAAACAACTTCTAATGTAGTCAATACAGCATCGTTTCAATTCCTTAAATGGTGCGATTAATATCATCATCTCCATCAACATCACCTTCAAGAACATCGTTTCAATTCCTTAAATGGTGCGATTAATATATACATAAAAGTTATGAAACTAACAGAACAGGAAAAGTTTCAATTCCTTAAATGGTGCGATTAATATAGTAATGACAAATTTAGTTAAAATCTTCCGATGGGAGTTTCAATTCCTTAAATGGTGCGATTAATATCAATCCTCGTGGAGTAGTGAATAAAACGGCAGAATTGTTTCAATTCCTTAAATGGTGCGATTAATATCGGTAAGAAAGCAACAAGGAATTTAAAATTTTCCTGTTTCAATTCCTTAAATGGTGCGATTAATATCAAATTAGGCGATATATTAAACCCTCACGGAAACGGTTTCAATTCCTTAAATGGTGCGATTAATATTGGCCATGTTCATGTAGGCACTGATGTTACAGAAAAGTTTCAATTCCTTAAATGGTGCGATTAATATGAAGTCAGTATATTCTATATAATGTAGAAATACTTGGTTTCAATTCCTTAAATGGTGCGATTAATATATTAAAAAGAGAGACATACAAATTGTTAGTATAGGGTTTCAATTCCTTAAATGGTGCGATTAATATAATATTAACAGTCAAAAAAAGTAAAGTTATGGCACAGTTTCAATTCCTTAAATGGTGCGATTAATATAGCTACATAGGCTGGTTTTAGGGTAACTTCTACTGATGGTTTCAATTCCTTAAATGGTGCGATTAATATGAAGTAGTAGCTTACATTTCAGTATTTCCTTCTACTGTTTCAATTCCTTAAATGGTGCGATTAATATCCATTAATGGCAGCCAAGAGTTCCAATCTGTTTATGGTTTCAATTCCTTAAATGGTGCGATTAATATTGCAAAATGAGGGCGTTATCAGTGAGGATATGGCAGTTTCAATTCCTTAAATGGTGCGATTAATATCCTTAAATACTATATGTTATGAAAAATGTGAAAAAGTTTCAATTCCTTAAATGGTGCGATTAATATAAACACGCAACAATTTTAAAATCCAGTTCATAGGTGTTTCAATTCCTTAAATGGTGCGATTAATATTGATAACATGAACGATTTCATGTTTGATTGTTATCGTTTCAATTCCTTAAATGGTGCGATTAATATAGGTAGCAAATTTAGGTAAAAACATTCAATAAACCCAATAAAATGGTGAAAATTTGTGCGTTTTTTTCGTGCAAAAGTCGTCGATGTCAAAAACCCGAAAAAACACGGGAGATCGACAACCTTGCAATACATTGGTTATCAGTGGTTTGGTTCGAAAGCAAGTCAAACTCTGGGTTTCAGAACCTCAAAAATACAGAGACCGACGACAGAAGGGCTTATAAAATATTCTCCATAGTGTCTATATTTTTGCCTACAATCTCCTTGTAGAGCCACTTCTCGTCCCTTATCTTAAAGATAATGAGGCTGTCTTTTTCGTGATTGATGATTTTATTCGCCTGTGCTAGTAAATCCGCAAGTTGTTTTTCTGTGATTTCTCCCTCGAAAACACTATTCTGTATCCAGTTCAGATATTGTCGGCAGAGTTTCAGCATCTTTACTACGCCTTTCCCAGAGATATCATACATTAGGATAATATGCATAAGTATTGGTTTTATGATTTACCACCATGCCTCAAAGGGTTTGTATGGTTCTTCTTTTTTGATGTGTTTTTGGATTTTATGGCATTCTTTCAGCACTAGAGTTTTATAGGAAATATACTGATCGAGCTCTCTATGGAAAAAGGTTTCTTTGAGTTTTTCGTCCCAGAGTTTGATGATTTTTTTCTTGGCTTTATTTTTTATCAAAATTCTATTTTCCTGAATCTGGAAATCATCTTTTTGTATCATTTTTTTATTTATCAGTGTAAATATCAGTCTATCTACAAAGATGGGTTTAAAAATCTCGGCAATATCCAGAGCCAAAGAATGCCTCCTGTCACCAGGTTCGTGCAGGTAGCCGATAGTAGTATTGAGTGGAGTTTGGTACAGCATATCCAGACAGAGCGTATAGCATATCATGTTAAGAAAAGAGATAAGAGAGTTTATTTCGTCTTTTGGAGGATTTTTTATTCTCTGCTGCATGGTAAAATCTGTCAAAATTTCATTAAAAGCCTGATAATAAACTATTCTGATGTTTCCCTCCAGTCCTAGTAATTCCTGTACATGTGTAGCTAATTTTATCTTGGAATACAGATTTTCTATTTTGGATATATTTTCAGCCAAATCTTTTCCTCTACGAAGGTAGTATTTTAGATTTTTATACATATTCTTGGCTGCTCCCATTACAAACCTTTTAGCGAGCCAAAGCCTCTGTTTTTCATCTTGATAGAATAATGCCTGCTGGATAATACAGCTCCCACTGAGTATATCTTTAGGAGGAAGGAAACTCCCTGAGTAGTGCTCATAAAAATCAAAAAAATGAAAACTAATCCCTTTTTTACCCAAATAGGTAAGCAATTCCGAATTGATATCCAGATGTCCGAAACAATACAAATTTCTAGTATTTTCTATGGGAAGAAATCTTGTTTTTTCCTCTTTGGTTTCTTCATCTACTCTACTAAAAAAGATAGAATTATCTTTTCTTGATATCCTTCCAGGGCTGAATATATAATAGGTAGTTTTCATTTCTTTAAATAGTGTAAATGATATTTAAAAAAACAGAAAAAATGAAACAAACACACAAACTTCTATTCCTTAAATGGTGCGATTAATACTAGAATAGTCGATACTTTATTTCTGAAGCAAGTGTTTCAATTCCTTAATTGGTGCAATTAATACTTTCAGAAATTGATTTTGAAAACCAACCAATTGAGGGTTTCAATTCCTTAATTGGTGCGATTAATACAATAATGACTAAACCACAAAAAAGACACTTAAAATTGTTTCAATTCCTTAATTGGTGCGAGTGATATAGGTTCGGCTTTACAGAGAAGTGTATTCCCTAAACCTTATGAAATGGAAAACTACCGTTTTCTGACCCTCTCCCTGCTCTATTACTTTTCTCTCCGTGGTAGAGGCTACTACCTTTATACCTATGCTCTGTAATAATCTGGCCAGCGCAAAGCAGAAACACAGCTCTCCCATCAGATGCACAGCCGCTATCTCTGCGCCATACTCTGTCTGTATCTTCTGAAAATAGGTTTCTGCTATCTCCATTATTTCGGTTTCATCTGCATAGGGATCTACATTGGGGAATGGCATATCTGCCACTCCACCAAAGAGTTCTTTGGCAGCTTGGCATTGCTCTTTTTGCCAAGTGCTGTAGGGATGATTAGAGAGATTTAGAAGCATTATAATAGTTTTTTGAGTTCTTCATAGTTTTTAGACAATGCATCTTTAAATTTACTAGATTTTGCATCTTTATCAGTAAAGCCACCATGGTTTATAGTATTCCTTTTATCCGTCAGAGCAGAATACCTATCCGATATCTCTTCTAGTGATTCTATTTCTCCTAATTTATCAATCAATAATTCTGCTTTTTCACCCTTTAAAACCCCTTCCCATTCCTCACTAGGTTTTCTAATTCCAAATGTCAAATAAGAAGAAACGATTTCTCTATTTTTCCTTTTCATATAGTCTTCCCCTATTTTTTCACATAAAATAGTAATCACCGCCTCCTGTAACTGGGTAATTCCTTGCTGGATAAGGTCTTTGTCTATACACCATTGCACAGCATGCAAAAGATTTTTTTCATCATCTTTTTCATATTTAGAGAACTCTTCGTTTAGTTTTGTCAAGATAGGAGTGAAAGCTGATAAAACTGTTTGTTCTTTTAGTTCATCTATTGCATTTTTTGCTTTTATAATGGTTTCTGCTGCCAAATATTTTTTCCCTCTATTGGTTCTAAAATCTTCTCCTATTTCATTCAAATATCCGTTTATTTTTTCTAGTTTTTTTGCATTCTTATCTTGCCCTTGGGTTTCTTTTAAAATCTTATTGGTAGATTGGTCTGCTATCTTGCTTAGGTTATTGACATTTCCTGTATTGATAAATTGGCTGCCATAGTTTGTCCAGTCTTGTAGTATAGAGAAACTAGTTAAATCTAAAATAGGGGCTACTCTATCCTTTGGGTTAGGATATTTTTCTACTATTTCTTTAGGCAAACCTAAATTAGCAAACGCTCCATAATAAATTCCTTTTACGGTTATTTGCTTTATAAATTTAGCGTATTGTATCAATGTAATCCCCAGCATAGGAATAGACCTAAAACTATGTGTAGTATCTAAAATAACCTCATCATTCTCCTCCAATTCATCAAATACTATTTTAAAAATATCCCAAATTTCTTTTTCATCAAATCCTTGTGGAATTATTACTTCTTTAAACTTACCACCACATTCCTCATTTAGTTTTGAAAAATGAGTTTTTGATGCTTCCTCTGTACAAAATGCTATAAAATCAGTGTAGTCATCAGCTAAAATATCCACCAATGCCGTTTGTATATAAGTAACTACCTTGCTCTTCTTTTCATTGTATTTATATACACATTCTAAATAGTTACCCGTTCCTAAAAATGTTAAAAAAACTTTTCTTGCCATATTCTACTACTTTAATTCTAATTTTACCCAACCCAGAGGCTGATTATCCGACAATTCTATAAACCGAGTGATAGGGAATTCATCAGGGTTTAGATCATATTCTTTCATTCTTTTTATTTTTCTGTCGTATATTTTGCCATAGCCACTTTTTTTCAATAGTTTTAGGAAATCACCCTTATCACTAGAGCTATCTGCTAAATATAGTGCCTGTGCCACAGAATTATAGAAATACCCTTTTCCGCTGCCTATTCTCATGAAGATACAGTTGGGATTATCCTCTATTTCGGCATCCATTTCTTCATAAAATTTAATCAAAGAGTCTTTTATTCTTTCATCTTTGTATTTTATATTACCATTTTCACTTATATCCTCTAGCAATTCTATCTCCCTAATGTTCTGATGCTGGGTATATCTATTTACTACCCTACATATATCTTCCCATGAATATGTTTTGTCACCCTTTCTAACATCCCAAATCTGGGTCTCACATGTTTTATTCTCTGAAATACATTCCCAGCTCTGTGGTATTGTAAGAGCTCCTGTTTTTATAGAAATTCTTTTGTTTTCTATAATTTTACAATTTTTTTCAAAATCAAACATACTGCTATCATGAACTCTTAGCTGGTAAGAATCCAGCTCCGTTTCCAGCTCCTTTCTTAAACGGGTTTCTACTTCCTTATTGTCTATATTTTGAAGATACTTTTTACACCATTCATTATTTTTATCCAAGAGCCATTCATACAGAAATGCTGTTTTTATCGCTCCTTTTAGTGTGCTTCCTAGTATATAAGGGCTTCTATCTGGGGTTTTTATAATGGTATTAAGTTCCTTTGTATTTTTTCCTTCTACAGAATAAAGGGCATAATCGTGTAGAGATAATTTCAGAACTTTTTCTAAAAAATCTTTTAGATCAAATTCTGTTCTATTATTATTCATATTGCTGATTATCCCACTCATATACCTATCCATCATTTCATCATCTCCTGCCAGTCTTTCTGCTATTTTTTCCTTATTTAAATAGTGTATCTGATTTCTATTCCTATCATATATATAGTCTGTGACTGGATTGATAGTCTTTCCATCACCTATACATACAGGCGTAAGCGTGGTCAATTTTATTCTATATTGTGATTTCATTTTTACAAATCATGGTTTTTATGAAATGGTAATACTAGATTACTACTATATTTCCAATATTTTTTATTCCCCTGACTCAAATCTACAATTTGGGCTTTTTCCTGCTTAGAAATTACAGCTCCTTCTTGTATAGACATCAGTAATTTTATCTTCTTTTTCTCTCCGTAGTTCATCCCTCCTCTTACTTTGGTTTGATAGTAGAGATATCCATCTAGACTTTCAGGGAAAGCTAGTCCTAATAAAATATTCTTATCAGATTTTTCTTGAACATTTATACTAAAATCTTCATATTCAATGCCTTCCACTGATCCACAGCCTGTAGAACGCTCTCCTCCAATCCCATTGAGAGTTACCTGTTTCCAAATGTTTTTTACTAAATCACTATCCTCCTTAGGCAGATTCTCTTCCTGCATCAAAAAATAGAAATCTATCTTCACACTATCTGTCCCTAAAATTTCCAAATTAGTTCTTGTATAAAGTTCATTATCCTCTCCTAGTAGAGTAAGATTTACCTTTTCCTCATCAATTTCTTGGAATAGGTCAAACTTTTCATTTCCTATTTCAGAGCGGAGACATACAGTTTTGCTATTAGGCATCACACATTCTCCATCAGAATCAAACCATTTCTCTGGATTGACTCCTTTCTCCCAGATGCCTTTTGATATAAATTCTATCTTTTTAAATTTCTTTACTTGAAATCGTTCCACATCTGCAGACTGAAAAAGATTAAGACTGATAGGCTTTGGAAGTAAATAGACCAGCTCCTCTTTTCCTTTTATATTTAGCACATAAAAAGCCGATGAAAAAACCAATTTACCACTTTCAAAATACTCTTTAAAAACCTCTACCTTTTCCAAACTAACCTGTGATAAAGCCGATATAAATGCCCCAAAAAGTACATCTGAATGGATGATTTGTGATATATTATAAAGTACAGTAGCCTTATCTTCTGTATATTCTCCCAAATGAAATTTGGCATTTGGAGGAAGTTTTAGATGCACTGCTTTCATTGGTTAGCCTATTTTTAGTTCTTCCTCTTTATCTATTACTATACCTACATGTCCATATCCTCTCGTTCCACTACCTCCTATGTAATCATTTTCAAGAAGTTGGAAAGCTTCTTGCATTATTTTTTTGTTTTCTTCTATATTGTCACTATCGTACTCATCCAAAACTATTTCAAAATTAAAAACTGCTCCTGCTGGAACTCTTTCTATAGAACGAAGTCCTCCTTTAGTTTTTCCAGATAGTCTGTCTATAGTATTTTCAAATTTCTCCTCTGTGTATTTAGTTGCTAATAGTTCAGAGTTTTTGAACTTCTCTTCAAATTTATCAATATCCAATAAAGCATCTCTGAAAATAAGACGCGTTTTCTGTTCCTTTCCTGAATCTGAACAACCAAATAACCTCAACAACTTATCTGATTCTTCTCCTATTTCTTTTGCGCCTTCTTGCATTGCCAATAGAGAGCGTATTTTCCCTTTTAGGGAACTCCCTGGTATATAAGGAACTCCTTTCGCAGTTTTTATCACAGGACTATCCAGACCTCCAATATCCAAACTTGATTTTGCGCCTCCTATATGTAATCCTGTTTTTAATTCTATTGTTCCTCTGAAAAAATGTTTTTTAATTAGTTTCATTATTTTATTTTTTTGTTGTTTGACTCGTATAAAATTTGTGGTATGCTACTACAGACTCCATTACTTTTTTGAATGATTTTAACTGTTCTTCATCATTGATTCCCTTTATTAATTGATTAAAAAAATCAATAATAGGCTCTACCTCTTTACCCTGTCTTGCAGCTATATAGACCAGATTAGGACGAAGCATTTTTACTTCTTGTACACTATCTGCATCTACAACCCTTGAATATATATTTCTCAGCTGCGTTGTTGTAATCATTTTGTGATTTTTTTCTATAAAAACCGCTATATTATCATACACCTTATCCAAAGGGATTCCATCTGCGAACAGATTAAGTAAATGTGCATAAGTTTGCGAAAAATATTCTTTCTGAATATCTTTTTTTCCCTCACTTTCTTGTCTTGGTCTTTCTTTATACATAATTATTTTGATTTATTTTTTGTTAATAATTCTGTCAATCGTGCTGCTACCACATATTTTGCGGGATTACTTTTTGTTCCCTTATGTAGAAAATCACTTAATAAATCTTCCGCATAAGCGTTAAAAATCTCTGTAAGTATTTTTCTATTTTCTTCTGTTTTAGCATTTCTTAGATAATATTTTAGACGATAGACTTTTGGCAAATCTATTTTGTTGGTATCCATCATCTTATCTTGAACACTACGAAAACCTAAATCAGAAGATTTTATTCTTTGTAATAATGATCTGGACTCTCCCTTATTTACTACCAAATCCAATAATTTATTTTTTATATTTACACACTGTTCCATCTCTTCCCAGCCCATAGGTTCTCCAAAAATACAAATACTGTTTTTATCTTCTCTATAGTTTTTGGCTAAATCCAAAGCCTTCTCTGCCTCTTCCGCCAAACGAATAAGTGGATATTTCGGGTTGCCTAATACTATCCCAGCCGAAAGAGTAAGAGGGTTTTTCAGGTTTAGCTCTTTTTGGAACACTCTAAACGCTTCGTTAATCTCCGCTGCTATTTCTATTATTTTATCCCAGCTGCCTATAAGGAACAAATCATCTCCACCAGCAAAAACAGGGTATAACTCTTGCTTTTCTATTCTCGATTTTAAAACTTTCTGATATAAGTCTTTCGAAAAGAACCTCTCCATCTTTTGGCTAATTTCTCGATATTCCTGTTCTTCTTTATTACGGAATAAAAGCCCCAGATTATCCACATCCATTTTTAGAGCTGCTATTTTTTCATCAGCTTCATCAGATACATTCTTTGATATGTTCAAAAGCTCTGTGATACTGCCATCTCTATCTACTGGAAGTTTATTTAGTACATTATTCTCAAAATTATTTCCATCGAATGCTATCACATAATCCTGCAAATAAATTTCATCTCCCGCTGCTTGTCTTTTTTCTACCACAAAACCATTACTTTTTACTAAATTTTTAGTGAAATCAGCCCATTCAATCCGCCTTGTCTGCTCGAATTCTTTAAGATCAAATTTTCTCTGTAGTTTTACTTTCAAAACCTCCCTGCTAAGATTTTGCATATCTTCTTTAAAATTCCCTTTCACCTCTACAAAGCTCACAAAAGGGAATAATACGCCTTGAAAATCCTGCTGTTCAAGTTCCTTTCTAAACTCTTCTAAAACCTCTTGATTACTTTCTACATAAACAAATAGGTTTCCTCCTCCATTATAAATTTCAGTAACCTTATCTGCGCCTATTTTGGCTTTTAACATCTCGAAAACAATATGCGTCAGTGAATACACATAAAAAGACCTTGCTTTCAGTTGTTTTGCTGCATTTTTTGAAGGAATATCAAAAATAAACTTTTGTATTCCAGAAATGTCTATTTTTAAAATATATTTCATAACTGTTTATTATTCTATTATCTTTACACTTCCCATTCCTTGCGCATTATGAAGCCCTAAGCCACCCGCCATCAAAAGCTCTATTTCTTTCTTTTTTCCTATAAGCTCTATAATATAGTTTTTAGATCCTTTTATCTTTGTTTCTTGTAAAGTATCAGCTTTTAAGACAACCAACCTTGTTTTTACATTATCTGCATTTTTTATTTCCACACTTCTAATGCTGTTATCAATATTATCATTAAAAACCCTAAGTTTTTCCTCCCAATTTTTGAGCATAAAAGTTTTAAAATCATCATCCATAGGTAATAAATAGTCATAATTACCCCTCACATTTTTCCTACCTATCACGATAGGAGATGTAGGCTTCACTTCTACTTTTACTATTTCTTCAGCCCCTACATGCTTTAGTCTATCTTCCATTATTTCCACAGAAATAATGCTAAAATCTGTTTTATGATATAAATTGGCTATTGTCAATTCTTTATTCTCAAAAATTCCTTTTATCAAAGATTGAGTTGTTTTAGGTAAATAAATATCTACATAAAGAAGCAAAATCTCACCATCCGAAATCACAAAACCCTCCTTATCCGTATTAACTTCTTTAAAATTCAAATCCGAAAATGTAAAGAACTTAAAACCCTTACCAAATCCTTTTTGATGTAATTGTTCTGCATATTCCTGATCTGCCTGCTTAATAAATTTATAAATCGCAGAAGACAAAGGATATTGATAATTAAAAGGTATTTTATCCCCTCTTTTCTGCCTTAACACCAGCTTAAACTTCATTTTTTTAACATTTCTTTCACAAATTTAACATTTTTTGTGTTATTTCCTAATATATTTCAAGAAATAAATACACAGATAAATAAATTATAAAAAAACGCCCTAAAAAACACATCTCCATTAAAACAAAATAAAAATTTATAACTATTTTTGAACAAAATACATTTAATATCAAATATCTAAATCATATGAAACAAGAAATTCTTGACAGAATCCAAGCCCTTGGAGGCGACATCAGCCAAGTGAAAGGCACTTCCCTTGCTGATGACCTATTAGCAATTACTTTTAATACCATACTTTACGAAAAACCAGAGGACACCGCATGGGCAAGAGCCGATGAGGAAGAGCCTATCTATGGTTTGGGCAAGTGGGTAGATGCTCATATGGAACTCTATAAAACCGATAAAAAGGCTTTCTATGACCAGATGATTGCTGATTTTTACCGCTTTACCGAAGAGGGTCGTGGACAGCATTTTTGGACAGCCAGCCTCTTTACCCCCTTCAAAGAAGGTACTGATGACTATGAAGAATGGTATGACGATTTCTCCGATGAGG
>CALAEK010000014.1 GCA_937890925.1 uncultured Riemerella sp. | reverse complement strand
GTAGTTTAGTATCAGGTTTGTATGTTCCCAACCCTACATTAGGGCTTCTGTTGTGTCCGTTTTTGTATCCTAAGATAATGGAGTTATCTCGTCCTGTACTTGGGGTAAGTTCAGTAGCATTGATACCATTCCCTATCACTATTACATTTTCTAATTCTGCAGTATTGATAGCAGGAAAACTAGCATTTCCTATATGTACATTATAGTCACTTTTTATCCACTCTCCTGCTCCATGACCAAAAGCTATATTAGCATTACCTCTAACATTGTTTTTAAGGGCATTCACTCCTTGTGCATTGTTATGCTGACCAGTAGTATTACTACTAAGCGCAGAAGCTCCAAGGGCTATATTATAATTTCCATAAGTATTATTCTCCATCGTATTATATCCTAATGCTATATTATGATGAGATGCAGTAGCTTTGTTTAAAGGAAAATGCCCAATAGCGATATTATATGTCCCTGTAACATTGGAAAATAGTGCACTGTTTCCTATCCCGACATTAGAATCTCCAGAGATATTTGCAGAAAGTGTATTAGTTCCAAGTCCAATGTTTGATTTACCTGTAGTATTAGAGTTTAATACAGATATTCCTAACCCAATATTATATGCTCCTAATGTATTCCCTGATAGTGTACCATCTCCAATAGCAATATTTCTCTCCCCTGTTGTATTTAAACGAAGGGTATTAGTACCAAAACTAATGTTATTACTCCCTGTAGTATTAAATCTAAGACCATTAGAACCTATAGCTATGTTATTCGCCCCTGTGGTATTCGCAAAAAGAGCTGCTGTTCCCATTGCAATATTATCTCTACCTGTAGTATTGGTTCTTAGAGTATTGGTTCCTAAACTTATATTATTATCTCCTGTAGTATTATTATACAATGAACCAGGTCCTATAGCCACATTACTTACTCCTGTGGTGTTTAGATACAATGTCTCTGAGCCCATTCCAATGTTATTATTCCCAGTTGTATTATGTCTTAGGGCACTTGCTCCCACAGCCACATTACTTGCTCCTGTAGTGTTTGTAGTAAGGGCACCAGTACCTACAGCAATATTATTACTTGCTGTTGTATTGTTTACAAGTGCTCCAATTCCTAATGCCACATTATCTCTCCCTGTTGTATTTTCTCTAAGAGCGCCACTTCCTATAGCTACATTAGAGGATCCTGTTTGGCTATTTTTTAGAGCTTGAGACCCTATTGCAATACCATTTCCTCCTGTCATCATAGCATCCCAACCTATAGCTATGTTACCAACCCCTCCTGTTCCATTACGAAGTGCATTGTG
This sequence comes from uncultured Riemerella sp., assembly GCA_937890925.1. Classification (GTDB taxonomy): domain Bacteria; phylum Bacteroidota; class Bacteroidia; order Flavobacteriales; family Weeksellaceae; genus JABCPE02. Next base: position 12,504 of record CALAEK010000014.1, on the reverse strand, counting down.
TCCTATAGCAACATTAGCCGTACCTCCTTGATTAGAATATAAAGCTTCTATACCAACTGCAATATTCCATGCTCCCCATTGATTAGAATAAAGAGCATTATTTCCCAATGCTATGTTCTGAGGCCCTACTGTATTGGTATAAAGAGCCCCCTCTCCCATTGCTATATTATTAGAACCTCCTGTTATAGAGAACAGGGTGTTTTTTCCTATAGCAAGGTTATTTCTTCCATTACCAGCAGAGGTTCCGTTTCCACCCTTACCTCCATCTTGGGTAATGTGGTGGTCATTTCCTACCAATCTAAGATCCTGTTCCTGTGTAGTTCCTTCAGCTATTTTTACCCACTTGCTGTCGGTAGTACTATAGTAATAGAAACCTTTAGAAGTTACATTAGAAGTCACTGGATTTATAGTTCCTGAAATGTTATCCACATATACTAAAGTAGATTCTTTCAAATTAGCAGTGGCAATGCTTTTTAGTCTGTCTCTACTTACTCTTGGTATAAGTATACCTTCGTTTGTAGTTGCAGAAGTTACAGCATTCGCTGCGCTGGGTTTTATGTCTAGAGTAGCCTCTGGGTTACTCGTGTTTACACCTACTTTTCCTGTTTGGGCAAAAGCTAAGCTTGTAGTAGCTAAAAGCCCTAATAAAATAATGTTTTTTCTCATACTGATATATAAATTTATTGATTATCAAAGCATTATTTCTTCTTTTAAATCAAAGAAAAAACTTTACAAAAGTACTAAATAAAATATAAAAATTTCTTAAAAAACGAGATTTTCTTTTTTGTTAAAATAAATTTGTATAATTTAGCAGTTATTATAAAAATTGAAATCTTAGAAATTATGAAAAAGTTCTTATTAACAGCAGGTTTGGGAGCATTGTTCCTAACAGCTTGTAAATCACAAGGGTCTACTGCACAAGGAAGCCATACTTTGACTAATTATGACCTAAAAGGTGAATGGGTAGTCTCTTCTGTAGACTATGATAAAAAATTCAAAATAAAACCTTTCCACGAAAATGCTGATGCTCAGTGCTTTGTAGGAGGAACTTGGAAACTCATTCCTAACAATTATTCTGGAAGCTACAGCCTAAATGGAAAAGGTAACTGCCCTATGGTGACACAAGCCATCAAATTTGAAGTTACAAAAAACAAAGAATTTAGATTCAAAAAACTTCAAGATAATGTAAAGGCTAAAAAAATCACAGAAGGATATGTGCTTCAGCTGGAAAATCAGCAGAAAGACAGTTTTACCCTTACACAGAGCGTGGCTTTTGAAGGGGAAGTTATTAAAGTATATTATCAATTTCAACGAGTAAAATAATTTATATTATGAAGATATTTAATAAGCCATATGTAGTGGCACTTGGACTCTCTGGGTCATTATTATTCACAAGTTGTGAAGCCATCAAAAATTCTAATAATACACAAAGAGGTGTAGCTATAGGTGCTGCCAGTGGAGCTGTTATCGGGGGTATTTTGGGTAACAACATCGGTAAAGGTGGTAAAGGAACTATGGGTGCTGTTTTAGGCGGTATCGTAGGTGGTGTAGCTGGTGGTGTTATTGGTAACAAAATGGACAAACAGGCTCGTGAGATAAAAACAGCCCTCCCTGGTGCAGAAGTAGAGCGTGTAGGAGAAGGTATCAAAGTAGTTTTGAATGAAAACAGTGTGAATTTTGATTTCAACTCGTCTAATCTGACTTCTACTGCAAAAAGCAACTTGAACAAAGTAGCAGAGGTTTTCAAAAACAATCCTGATACAAACATCAATGTTTACGGACATACTGATGACAAAGGTGCTGATGATTACAACCAAAAGCTTTCTGTAAGAAGAGCTGATGCAGTAGTAAATTACCTTAAATCAAAAGGTCTAAAATCAAGCAGATTTACAGCTATTGGTATGGGAGAATCTGAACCTGTAGCTTCTAATGATACTGAGTCTGGAAGAGCTAAAAACAGACGAGTGGAGTTTGCTATCACCGCAAACGAAAAAATGATAGAGGATGCTAAAAAAGGAAACTAGTTTATTTAGATTTCTCATATAACGAAAGGTGCAGACTCATGTTCTGCGCCTTTTATTTATAGTTTTTTTCATAAAATTCATTTCACACTACCAATCAACACAATACAGATATGAGCACCACACGGGTAGTGAATTAGGATTGGTGAATATATGGAGTTGGATTGTATTGCAATTTAATCATAATTAATATGAAATATAAAGAATATAAAGAATATATAAAAATAGAATTTCAACACATTACTAAAAATAATATGCTGTTTTGGAATCTATGGAATATATCCTATCCATATGATGTGCTAACAGAATATAAAAATGATTATCAGCAAGAGTATATTTTATTTAATGAAATGCATCTTTTTTGTTGGTCAATTTTAAATGAAGTTGATAAAAAAATGATGCATTTAAATCTATTTTTGAGCAAAGCTACCCTTTTATCATAGATGAAGAGACAGGAGAAACTATAAATCCAAAGGGCATTTTGCAACAAAGATATGAGAGTTACGATGATGACATATTGCCTGAACTTTGTATCAAATTATTAATAGGTGGATTTGATGAAATTTATAAAGGAATAAAGGAAAGTGAAGATAAATATGGAGAACGAGCTAGTAATGCTCCAATGGAAGTCATTTCTTCAATCATCGCTTCTTATAACTGGGGATATTTATTTGATAATATGGATAAGGATATTGTTATTGATGAGGTCAATGCGCAAATGAAATTAGTAAAAATGCTACAAACTTCCCAATCGATCACTTTAGAAGATAGGAATATTTTCAGGAATAAGGAGTTTTTGTATAAGTTGCTAAAATAATTCACAACTAAAAAAAATTAGGTAATGTTTCAGATGATGCTAATATAACAGATACAGATACAAAAACTGATTTTTAATATTTTCAATATGACTATTATAGAACTTATAAAACTTATTAAACCTATTCCTGAACTATATATTAGGAAACATAGTATATTTTGTTTTGAAGCCTTTGTTAATGGGTGGTATCATCGTGATGAGAAGGAAGATGTAAAGTCTGATGTACTATATACCGAATTTTATGAATGGCTAAGAAAAAGATACAATATTAATGATTCTATGGGATGGGCTAATATACTTTTTTATAAATTTGAAACGGAAGAAAAGGCTTTGGATGAGTTCTTTGTTTTGTTCAATACTTTTTATAAAGAAAAATATGAAACATGTTTATGGTAATAGGGAATGTATCAGATGTATTGTTAAAATCATAACAGACTACCAATCAATGAAATACAAAAGATACAAAGCCTAATGAGACATGAGCAACACACTCGTATCAGCAAGAGAATTAAAATTGAAAAATCACAAAAAAAATATAGTGTGAATAAAGAACAATGGTTTTGGAATATTATAGAAGAATCTAATACTAATATAGAGAGGTATTGAAAAATATTCTTACAGAATTTAATAAAGATGAACTTATCAATTTTCAGGAAATATTTGTCGATTTCTCATCAGTTTTGCAAGTTTTTCCATACACACAATATATGGAAGAGTCTGAAGATGGCATTCAAGATATATCTCATTGGGTAGTGAGTAGAGGACAAGAGTTCTATAATCATATTGTAAATAATCCTCAAGAGATACCTTTTTCTTTAGGAGATAATTCTATGCAAGATCTTTATGGTATTGCTGATGAAGTTTGTTTGGAAAAATATGATGATGTTACAGGAATATATTAGGTAATGTATCAGATGTATTCTTAAAATCGCAACAAATTACTAATCAATGAAATAAACCCATTTCAGAGTTTAATATTTTAGAAGCTTTACAATTTAATTATATTTTATGAAAAAATATATAAAACTCCTTAGAATAGAACAATGGATTAAAAATATTTTTGTCTTTCTGCCCTTATTTTTTTCAGGGTCTTTTCTTCATTTGGAGTTGTTTAGTGTGAGTTTATTTGCGTTTTTTATTTTCTCTTTTACGGCAAGTTGTATTTACATAATCAATGATTATACAGATATAGAAGCAGACAAAAAACACCCTGAAAAACGCAAAAGACCGCTGGCTTCAGGAGAAATCAGTAAATCGACAGCAAAATTAGTTTTTGCAGGTTTAGTTTTTCTAGTTGTTTCTTTGACAAGCCTTGCAGGATTTCTTTTTTCAATAGACCTACTCTATTTTTCTCTTGTCATTAGCGCCTATTTTATTATGAATATCGCCTATACTTTTAGGCTGAAACATATCGCGATAGTTGATATTTCTATCATTGCTTTGGGCTTTGTTTTTAGGGTTTTGGCAGGTGGATATATTACAGGAATTTGGATTTCTCAGTGGGCTATTTTACTGACATTTTTGCTGGCTTTGGTTTTAGCAATTGGAAAGAGACGAGGCGAACTTATAAACTCACAAATAAACGGAAAAACGAGAAAAGCTCTGGATGGGTACAATATTCAGTTTGCGGACATTGTATTAGCGGTAAGCTGTTCATTAGCAATCATTTGCTATGTGATGTTTACCCTCTCTCCTGATGTTCAGTCCAGATTTAATCAAAATATTTTTTACACCACATTTTTTGTTATTTTTGTTTTTTTGAGATATTTACAGCAGACTTTGGTGTATAACAAAACGGAATCTCCTACTAAAACCTTTTATAGAGATAAATACATACAAGTAACTGTTTTACTTTGGATTACATCTTTCGTGTTAATGATTTACTTTAAGTAAGATTATGCAAAAAAAATTATATTGTTTTGACTTTGATGGCACTTTGACGAAAAGAGACACTATGTTTGCTTTTCTCAAATTTTATGAACCTAAAAAATTCTACATCAGTTTCATCAAACACATTCCGCTTTTCATCATGCTAAAACTAAAATTAGCCAATGCTGGAGAGGTCAAAAAAAGTTTTGTCAATTCTATTCTAAAAGGAAAAACACGACAGGAAATAGAGTTCAAAGCGCTACAATTTTTTAATGAAAACTACCCGAGCATTATCCGCGAAAGCGCCATAGATTTTATCAATCAAATTGACCGAACTACCACCAAATGTCTCTTGGTGACAGCATCTCTGGATATCTGGGCAAAACCTTTTGCAGAAAAATGGAAAATGGATTTGGTGGCCACGCAGGCGCACTTTGAAAATGATATTTTTACAGGAAAATTCAGCACCAAAAACTGCAACGGACAGGAAAAAGTAAACAGAATAAAAAAACTTATTGAAAAGGAAACTTTTGATAAAATCATCGCTTTTGGCGATACATCAGGAGACCGAGAAATGCTTTCTTGGGCAGATGAGGGTTTTTATCGTTTTTTTCATTAAATTTGTCAAAATATTGATATGAAACATTTTATTTTAATAGGATTTATGAGCATTTTCACATCTTGTTTTTCTCAGAAAAAAGTGAAAAATGACGCTAAAACATCTTTTTCCACAGAAAAAGATATTTTCTATTCCAACCAAAATGGAGGCGCATTATATCCGAGTTTTTCTCTGATTAAAAACCAAGAAGAATTGGATAAAGCATTACTAGGCGAAGGAACATTTATAATAGACATCGAAAACACTGATAATCAAAAAATAAAATTCCCTAAAAACAGAAAAGTAATAAAGTATAATTTGGGAGAATTTCGGTCTGGAAGCCACACACCCGAGAAACTTGATAGCTACAGAGTGAATGGAGAAACATTGGAATTGTTCATCAAAAAAGGAAAATTTGAAAAAGAACACGAAACAGATTTAGAGTTTAGTATTCAGGTTGTTACCAGACCTTACATTATTTTTTCGGTTCCAAAAAAACTAGAATTCAAAAAAATCATAATAATCTATGAATAAAATATATTTAGACAACGCAGCAACTACTCCTCTAAATGAACAAGTTATAGAAGAAATGCTGTCCGTGATGAGAAATCATTATGGAAATCCCTCCTCTACGCACAGCATCGGGCAAGAGGCTAAAACCTTAATAGAAAATGTCCGAAGAAAAATCGCAGAATACCTGCGAGTAACTCCTGGCGAGATTATTTTCACTTCGTGTGGGACAGAGTCCAACAACCTGATTATCAAGTCCTGCGTAGAGCATCTCGGAGTTAAAAGAATTATTTCTTCTGCCCTTGAGCATAAATGCGTGTCAGAATCCTGCCTTGAAATGAAAAACCACAAAGGCGTAGAACTTGTCTATCTTCGCCCTGACAAAAACGGTAATTTTGATTTAGCCGAGCTTGAAAAAATCCTAAAATCTTCTGATAAAAAGACTTTGGTGAGCCTGATGCACGCGAATAATGAAATCGGAAATTTATTAGACATAGAAAAAACCGCTGAAATATGTAAGCAAAATCATGCTCTCTTCCATTCTGACACTGTGCAGACGGTAGGGCATTTGGATTTAGATTTTTCAAAAATTCCTATTGATTTCGCTTCATGCAGCGCTCATAAATTCCATGGCCCGAAAGGCATGGGATTCGCATTTGTCAGAAAATCCTCTGGTTTGAAAGGGCTTATCGTAGGAGGAACACAGGAAAGAAACCTGAGAGCAGGAACAGAAAATGTAGTTGGAATTGTTGGCTTAGGGAAAGCATTAGAATTATCGATTGATAATTTAGAAAAATATTCTACTCATATTCAAGGGATTAAAGATTATGCTATTTCAGAACTAAAAAAAGCATTCCCTAATATCAAATTTAACGGACAATCTTCCAACAAAGAGAAAAGCCTTTACACGGTGCTAAGTCTAGCGCTGCCGTTTAAGAATCCTTTGATAGGCCTACAGCTAGACATGAAGGGAATTGCAGTTTCCCAAGGAAGTGCGTGTAGCTCTGGCGCTAGCAAGCCTTCTATGGTGCTGATGTCCATCCAGACAGAAGAAGAGATGGATACTACTACTCCGCTTAGGGTTTCGTTTAGCAGTAAGACCACCAAAGAAGATATAGATAAATTGATATCTGCTCTAAATGAAATTGTTCAAGAAAATAAAATAGAAATCAATAATAATTAGTATAGATTTTACAATAAAAAGATTGTTGTATTTTTGCATCAAGTTTAATATAAAATATATTTATCATGGCACTAACAGTTACAGACGGAACATTTAAAGAATCCGTATTACAATCAGATAAACCAGTATTAGTAGACTTTTGGGCTACTTGGTGTGGACCTTGTAGAATGCTTTCTCCAGTTATCGAGCAGCTTCATAACGAGTTTGAAGGTAAGGCCGTAGTTGCAAAAGTAGATGTTGATAACAATCAGCAAGTATCTTTGGAATACGGTATCAGAAGCATCCCTACTCTTCTTATTTTCAAAAATGGAGAAGTGGTTGATAAAATAGTAGGACTTTCTCCAAAAGAAGTTATCGCGGAGAAACTTTCTGCACATTTATAAAAAAATATTTGTTTGATAATGAATGCTTTTCGTAAACGGAAAGCATTTTTTTTATTATTTATTTGCCAGTGAAAATAAATATGTATATATTTGCACTCACAAAATCGAGAATAGAAGTTCATAATAAAGAAAGTAGATCCGGTAGTTCAGTTGGTTAGAATGCCGCCCTGTCACGGCGGAGGTCGCGGGTTCGAGTCCCGTCCGGATCGCACCCTCTTCATTTGATGAAGAGGTTTTTTTGTTATTATAGCTAAGATTAAATATTATTCTTAAGTAAAATTTATTTACTTTTGCAGTCTAATTAAATAAGATTGAAAATGTCATTATCAGAACAAGAAATCATACGCCGAGAGAAGTTAGAAAAACTTACCCAAATGGGAATCAATGCATTCCCAGCAGACGAATATACTATTACGGACTCTGCACAGTCTATAAAAGAAGGTTTTGAAGAAGGAAAAAAGGTAAAAATAGCTGGAAGACTTATTTCTAGAAGAATACAAGGAAAGGCTTCTTTTGCAGAATTACAGGACTCTTCTGGGCGTATTCAGGTTTATTTCAACAGAGATGAAATCTGCCCTACTGATGATAAAGAACTTTATAATGAAGTTTATAAGCACCTTTTGGACATCGGTGACATCATCGGTGTAGAGGGAGAATTGTTCAAAACTCAGGTAGGAGAAATGACAGTAATGGTGAAAAATTTCACTCTTTTGACTAAAACTCTCCGACCGCTGCCTTTTGCTAAAATAGATGAAAACGGCGTGGTTCATGACGCTTTCAACGATCCTGAGCTTCGTTACCGCCAGAGATATGTGGATTTAGTAGTAAATCCAGAGGTGAAAGATGTTTTCGTAAAGAGAACGAAACTTTTCAATGCGATGCGCCAGTTCTTTAATGATGCTGGATATTTTGAGGTAGAAACGCCTATTTTACAGTCTATCCCTGGGGGAGCTGCCGCGCGGCCATTTATCACTCATCATAATGCTTTGGATATTCCATTATACCTTAGAATTGCTAATGAATTGTATCTAAAAAGGTTGATTGTAGGTGGTTTTGATGGTGTATATGAGTTTTCTAAAAACTTCCGTAATGAAGGGATGGACAGAACTCATAACCCTGAATTTACGGCAATGGAAATCTATGTGGCATACAAAGATTACAACTGGATGATGGACTTTACCGAAAGACTTTTGGAACATTGCGCCAAAGCTGTAAATGGAACAACCAAAGCCGTTTTCGGAGAACATGAAATAGACTGGAAAGCTCCTTACGAAAGAATTTCTATGACAGATGCCATCAAGAAATTTACAGGATACGATATCACTGGCAAGAGCGAAGAAGAGCTTAGAACATTCGCGAAATCCATTGGGATAGATGTAAATGACACGATGGGTAAAGGAAAACTGATAGATGAAATATTTGGAGAAAAATGCGAGGGCAACTTTATCCAGCCTACTTTCATCACAGATTATCCAATAGAAATGTCGCCTTTGACTAAAAAACACAGAGATAAAGAAGGTTTGACTGAGAGATTTGAGCTGATGGTTTGTGGTAAGGAAATTGCAAATTCTTATTCCGAGCTAAATGACCCAATAGACCAGCGCGAAAGATTCGAAGAACAAATGAAACTTTCCGAAAAAGGAGATGATGAAGCAATGTTCATAGACCAAGACTTCCTGCGTGCATTGGAATATGGAATGCCTCCAACAGCTGGTTTAGGAATAGGTATGGACAGACTGATGATGTTCCTTACCAATAATGCTTCCATCCAAGAAGTGCTGTTTTTCCCTCAGATGAGACCAGAAAAGAAAATGCCAGCAATAGAACTAGGAGATGATGAAAAACTGATTTTGGAAATCTTAAAATCTGGTGAAGCGATGCCACTTTCTGAGGTTAAAGAAAAATCCCAACTTTCTGGTAAAAAATGGGACAAAGCAACCAAAAACCTTACGAAAAGCAACATCGTAAAAGTAGAAAAAACAGAAACTGATTTACTAATGCAGTTGGTTTAGAAGATAAAAAACAAAGGTTATTCAAAAAAGAATAACCTTTATTTTTATAAAAACTCTATTACTTTTTCTAGCGCGATTCCTCTAGAACCTTTTAGTAGAATATTTTTATTCTTGATAGGATTTTGCTTTAAGTATTCTATAAGCTCATCGGTATTTTTAAATGATTTTTCAGAAGAGTTCACCTGCTTAAAAATACTTCCCACGGTTATGATTTCATCTAAATTCAAGGACTGAGCAAGTTCCCATATCTTCTGATGCTCCGTAATACTCTCCTCGCCTAATTCCAGCATATCTCCTATGATAATAGTCTTAGAACCAGTGAATTGGCTAAAATTATTCAATGACAAATCCATACTGCTAGGATTGGCATTATAGGTGTCCAAAACCAATGTTTTCCCATTTTTCTCTACAACTTGTGAGCGCATATTAGTAGGCTTATAATTTTCTATTGCTGATTTAATTTCCTCAAAATCAATGTCAAAATGCAAACCTATACTTACCGCTGCACAAATATTTGTAAAGTTATAATCGCCCGTAAGGTTGGACTGAATTTTTTGACCTTTATAAGTGATTCCTACCAAATTATTTTCTACAAACTTCTCAAAATAATACTGAGAATCATCTGCACCAAAAGTGATTTTTTTCGAATAATTTTTAGTTTTTTCTCGCTGAATTTCATCAGCTTCGTTTACTAATATTGTTTGGCTATTTTCTTTTAAATAATCATAAAGCTCTGATTTTCCTCTTATTACACCTTCAAAACCACCAAAACCTTCTAAATGAGCCTTACCAAAATTAGTAATGTAGCCTATATTTGGCTCTGCTAGCGAACAGAGAAGTTCTATTTCTTTTTGGTGGTTTGCGCCCATTTCTATCACAGCAATTTCGTGTTCTTTCGTTATGGAAAGCAATGTAAGAGGAACTCCTATATGATTATTTAAATTCCCAAAAGTATATTGAGTTTTGTATTTTCTAGCCAATACAGAGGAAATTAATTCTTTTGTAGTGGTTTTTCCGTTACTTCCCGTAAGTCCTATAATAGGAATCTGTAATTGTCTACGATGGAATAAAGCCAAATTCTGTAAAAAATCTAGCGTAGAAGGAACATAGAATATCTTTTTATCTATATTTTCATATTCTTTTTTCTCAACTATTACAGCTGCTGCTCCATTTCGTATGGCATCTTCTGCCTTTGTAGCAGCATCAAAATTCTCTCCTGAAAAAGCAAAGAAAATAGTTCCTTTTTCTATTTTTCTACTATCTATACTTATGTTCCCAGCCTGAAAATAGCTGAAATAAAAATCTTTAACATCCATAATTCAAAAATAAAAAAACCTTTCCAATTAGGAAAGGCTTTTTTAATATTTAGGGATATATTTTATCTTTTTGATCTTACATTTGAATTATCCTTAGCATCTTGTGCTACACGGAAACCAATCCATCCGAAAGCTTTATTCTCATCCTTAAATCTTCTTTGTCCTGGATCTAACCAATAAGCTGTATCTACCCAAGAACCTCCTTTTACTACTCTAATAGAGTTAGACATGTTCGTAGATCTGTCTTTTGTATCTTTTTGTAGAACTACTCTTCCTTGTCCATCTACGATAAATCTTCTTTTTACAGAGTTATACATACTAAACTTAGCAGCTGCACTATCTTCAAGAGCTCTACCATATCCAGACTCCATAGAAGACATATAGTCACCATCCATGAAGTTACTATTATCCTGTCTTATAACTCTTTCATATTGTCCAGGCAATCCTTTATAAACTAATCTACCATCATAAAGAGTATCATATGCTATAGTATTTCCTTCAATTTTCTTGAATGAACCATCTGAATTTTTAACAACATCTTTAATCATATTACCTCTATGATAGTTGAAATCATTAGCTTCTTCATCTATTATAGGTCTATAGATATCTGATGTCCATTCAGCTACATTTCCTAGCATTCCATAGATACCTAGATCATTAGAAGGATATCTTTTCACATCAGATGTTGAAGGTGAACCATCATTATTCCATCCTCCTATACCAGAGTAGTCACCTTTACCTTGTTTGAAGTTTTCAAGATAAAGTCCTTTGTTTCTTCCTCTTGTCCCTCTCAACACATTTTCTTTAGGAGTTTTTCCTAAATAATTATTGTAGTTTCTATTTTTCTGAAGTCCTAGAGCAGCATATTCCCACTCAACCTCAGTTGGAAGTCTAAACTTAGTTACTAAACTAGCTGCTGCATTTCTGTTAGCTGCTTGGATTCTAGCATTCTTAGTTTTTATACCTTGTTTTTGCTCCATTCTTTTAGCGTCTACATAACTTTGAAGCTCTGGATCATTAGCCTTGAACTTATCTAAGTTAAATGTATTTGCTCCTTGGTTGTTAGCATCACTAGTATAGAAGTCTTTTTTGATAACACCTTGATCCATCAAAGCTTTTTCATTAGCTCTGTCTGTCAACCAGTCACAATATCTAGTTGCTTGAGTCCAAGAAACCCCTACAACAGGATAGTAATCATACTCAGGTGCACGGAAATAAGACTCTGAATAGTCATTACGAGACAACTTGTTATTCCAAACTAATGTATCTGGAAGCGCCCCTGAATAGATGTTTTTGAAACTTGGGTCAGAAGCTGGAAATACGAATTTCAACCATGTTACATATTCACGGTACTCGTAGTTAGTAATTTCTGTTTCTCCAATAAAGAAAGAACTAACCTGCATTCTTCTAGGCGTATTGTTCCAGTCTCTCATCACATCATCTTTTACTAATCCCATAGTAAAAGTTCCACCTCCTACATATACCATTCCTGGCCATCCTTTCTGTTTCTGTTCCTTTCTTGTGAAAAACCAACCTTTTTGGTCATTTGGTTTCCAACCTGTTTTACTTGTGAATTTTTTTGTTCCTCCACCACTTTTAGTAGAGCCTCCACCTCCACAGCTAGTAAGTAGAGTTAAAGCTCCTAAAGCAGACAATGAAAACAATTTCATTTTTTTCATAATATGTATTCTTATAAACTTTAAATTTCAAAGTGCAAATAACGCTAAATTATTTCTTTTATCAAAATTTCTTTACGACTTTTTGACAAATATTTTTTGTTTTTATTGTATATACA
>CALAEK010000013.1 GCA_937890925.1 uncultured Riemerella sp. | reverse complement strand
CCTTTGTTCTTTCTTTAGGAGGAGGAACTCCTTGCTATGGAAATGCTATGAAACTCCTTAGGCAAGCTACTCCTTACCTTTTTTATTTACAAGTACCTACTAAAGAACTCATTATAAGGCTTTTGCCTGAAAAATCACAACGTCCCCTTATTGCCCATTTAGAAGATGAATCCCTTGAAGAATTCATCTATAAACACCTCTTTGAGCGTATTCCTTTTTACTCTCAAGCTCATTTTACAATCCCTTGTATAGGGCTTTCTCAGGGAGAGATTCTCGAAAAAATCATATCAGTTGTGAAATAATTCAAAAAAAACTTGACAAAGCCCCCTAAAATATCGTACCTTTGCGCATTGAACTCTATCTAAAAACAGATGAAACTATCTAGCTTTAATTTTAACCTTCCCAAGGAACTATTGGCTGAATATCCTAGTGAGAATCGCGATGAAGCTCGCCTGATGGTGGTAGACCGCAAGACAGGAAAAATAGAACACCGTCTATTCAAGGATGTCATTGATTATTTTGATGACGGAGATGTATTTGTACTCAATAATACAAAAGTATTCCCTGCTCGCTTGTATGGACATAAAGAAAAAACCAATGCCAAAATAGAAGTTTTCCTCCTAAGAGAACTTAATAAGGAACAACGCTTATGGGATGTTTTGGTAGATCCTGCTAGGAAAATACGTATCGGCAACAAGCTTTTCTTTGACCCTGATGAAGAATTGGTTGCAGAAGTAATTGATAACACAACCTCTCGTGGGCGTACTCTTCGATTTCTTTTTGATGGCTCTTATGAAGGTTTCCGTAATAAGCTCTTAGAGCTGGGACACACCCCTCTACCTAAGTATATTTCTCGTCCTGTAGAACCTGAGGATGAAGAGCGATACCAAACAATCTATGCTAAATATGAAGGAGCTGTGGCTGCTCCCACTGCAGGATTACACTTCTCGAAACATCTAATGAAACGCCTTGAGATAAAAGGAATTAACTTTGCTGAACTCACACTACACATTGGACTGGGAACTTTTAACCCTGTGGAAGTGGAAGATCTCTCTAAGCACAAAATGGAAAGTGAAGAGATTATGATTCCTCAAGAGGCTTGTTCTGTTGTGAATAAAGCTAAGGAAGGAGGCAAACGTGTGTGTGCCGTAGGGACAACAGTGATGCGGGCTATGGAAAGCTCCGTTTCCTCTCATAATACCTTAAATCCATTTGTAGGATGGACAAATAAATTCATCTTCCCTCCTTATGATTTCGGAGTTGCTAACGCAATGATTACCAATTTCCATACTCCCAAATCAACTCTATTGATGATGGTTTCAGCCTTTGGTGGACACGATCTCATTATGGAAGCTTATGAAGAGGCTGTAAAGGAAAAATACAAATTCTATTCCTATGGAGATGCTATGCTAATTCTCTAAAAACATCACCTTTTCTATGAAAAAATACTTGCTTATAGCACTAATTATCTGTGGGAATTTGGTTGCTTTTTCTCAAAGTAGTTCAGAACAAATTGCTCAGGAGAAAGCTACACTTCCTAAGCCTTATCACCCTGAGGAAGATGGACTGGCTCGTATAGAAGAACTCATACTCCAAGCAAAAAAGGATAATAAAAAAATTCTTATCCAAATTGGAGGAAATTGGTGTGTATGGTGCTTGCGCTTCAATCACTTAGTTACAACTGATCCTGAGCTGAAAGCTATTTTAGAGAAAAAATATCTTTATTATCATCTGAATTATTCTCCTGAAAATAAGAACGAAAAGGCTTTTGCCAAATATGGAAACCCTGGAGAAAAATATGGCTATCCTGCTTTCCTTGTTCTTGACAAAAAGGGATATCTTTTAGCTACAAGAAAAACAGAAGATATGGAAGCTATCAATGGATATGATAAGGAGAAAGTAAAAAAGTTCCTACAAGGAAGGCTTAAATAAAAATATTTAACAAATATTTAAAATAAAAAAGAAACCCTATTTCATCAATATTTTCTATATTTGCACAATCTATAATAAATAATTTTTATGGCTAAAATAACCTTTCATAATGAACCAGCAACTACCAAGGGAGAGTTGCCAGCAGTAGGAAGTCAAGCGATTAATTTCACTGCTGTAGGAAGTGACCTAAAAGAAAAATCTCTTAGCAACTATAAGGGACATCGTGTAGTACTTAGTATATTCCCAAGTGTGGATACAGGAGTATGCGCTGCCTCTGTTAGAAAATTCAACCAAGAGGCGTCTTCTCTTAATAACACTAAGGTAGTATGTATATCCAAGGATTTACCTTTTGCTATTGGTCGCTTTTGTGGAGCTGAAGGAATCCAGAATGTAGAAGTACTTTCTGATTTCAGAGGAGATTTTTCTAACAAATACCCTCTTGAACTTTTAGATTCTCCTCTTAAGGGGCTACTCTCTAGAGCTATCATTGTCCTAGATGAAAATCAAAAAGTAATCTACACTGAGCAGGTTCCAGAAACTACAGATGAACCTAATTATCAGGCTGTATTAGAACTTCTAAAGTAATTTGATAGAAGACTATCCAGAAAATATTTGGATAGTCTTTTTTCTACAATGTTTTATTTTTCCTTAAAAACTTGCCTCTTAATCTAAAAAAATCGTATCTTTGCCTTTTATTTAAAGATGCTTTTTGATGAAAAATTTTGTAGAAGAACTACGTTGGCGTGGTATGATTCAGGACATAATGCCTGAGACGGAAGAACACCTTATGGAAGGACTTCGTGCCGCTTATGTGGGGATAGACCCTACTGCGGACTCTCTGCATATAGGACACTTAGTGGGGGTGATGATGCTTCGCCACTTCCAAAACTGTGGTCACAAGCCTTATGCTCTTGTAGGAGGAGCTACAGGGATGATAGGTGACCCCTCTGGTAAATCCGTAGAAAGAAACTTACTTACAGAAGAAACTTTAGCTCACAACATAGCTGGCATCAAAAAACAATTAGCAAAATTTCTTGACTTTGAAAGTACAGATCCCAATCGCGCCGAACTAGTGAACAACTATGACTGGATGAAAGACTTTTCTTTCCTCTCTTTTATCCGTGATATCGGCAAGCATATCACGGTGAATTATATGATGGCAAAAGATTCTGTAAAAAAACGCTTTGACCCTAATGAGAATACAGATGGTATGTCATTTACAGAATTCTCTTACCAGCTTCTACAAGGCTATGATTTTCTACATCTGTACCAAGAGAAAAACTTGACCTTACAAATGGGAGGCTCCGACCAATGGGGAAATATCACCACTGGAACAGAGCTTATCCGCCGTATCGCAGGAGGAAAAGCCTATGCGCTTACCTGCCCGCTGATTACGAAAGCTGATGGAACAAAATTCGGAAAGTCCGAAGGTGGAAATGTTTGGCTAGACCCAGAAAAAACTTCGCCTTACAAGTTCTACCAATACTGGATAAACACTTCTGATGCCGATGCAGAGCGATATATCAAGATTTTCACGATGCTTCCAAAAGAAGAAATTGAACAGCTGACAGCTCAACATAGCGAGGCACCGCATTTAAGAGTTTTACAAAACAAATTAGCCGAAGAACTTACTATTTTGGTTCACGGAAAAACAGAATTGGACAAAGCTATTCAGGCTTCAAAAATTCTTTTCGGAAATTCTACTTCAGACGACTTACAAAAGCTCGATGAGCAGACTTTCCTTGAAGTTTTTGACGGCGTTCCACAAAAAGAAGTCAGCAAACAGGAAATCATCGGTGCGGATATCGTGAGTCTGCTTTCAGAAAAGACAGGTTTCCTTTCCTCAAAAGGTGAAGCCAAGAGAGAACTTACAGGAAATTCTATCTCGGTGAACAAAACCAAAGTAAATGAAAGCTTCATTACAAACGAAGAAAACCTCATCAATGGGAAATTCCTTCTTCTTCAAAAAGGAAAGAAAAACTATTTCGTAGTGAAAGTTGTTTAACCCAAAATATTTAATCCACAAAAAACCACTGAATTAATTCAGTGGTTTTTTTATTAGAATTTAAACTCCAATTTCGCATTGAAAAAACGCCCTGTCAATCGCACAGGAACAGGATAATAATAGCCTGTCTCTATGTCATTTATCCATTGATTGGCAACGGTATTATGAATATTAAATGCATTAAAAACCTGAACTCCAAGGCTTAATTCCTTGAATTTAGACCAAAAAACACTCTTTGGCTTATGGTCTTTCTGGTCTATAAAAATCTTGGTAAGCCCTATATCCACACGCTTATACGAGGTCAATGTTTTTTGGAAATGATATGCCGTATCAAAATTAGGCGTACCATCTGCATTAAATAATATCGGCGTTCCCGTAGGAAGTCCGCTCGCATAGACCAAAGTAAGATTTACCCTCATACTTGGGAATTTTGGCATGTAGTCTTGATAAAACATCGACACACGAAAACGCTGATCGGTAGGGCGAGGGATAAAACCTTTATTATCAATATTTTCGTAAATTCTAGAATATCCCACAGAAATCCAAGAATCCACCCCAGGAACGAACTCTCCGAACAACCTTGCATCCACACCGTACGCATAGCCCTTCGCATTATTTTTCCCTGAATATCTTATGCGCATATTGTCCATATAATAAGGCATCAAGCTGCTCATTTTCTTGTAATAAAGCTCCGTAGTCAGTTTAAATGGACGCTCTTTCCATGAAAACTCATAATCATTGGCAAGGACAAAGTGCAAAGATTTTTGAGCCTTGATAGAACTGTCCAAACTTCCATTAAGGGATTTGATTTCTCTATAATAAGGCGCCTGATAATAGACCCCTGCAGCGAAACGAAACAGCATATCCGTCTCCCAGTCAGGCTTTACAGCCAGCTGAAATCTTGGAGAAAACAGAAATTCTTTATTAAAACTCCAGTTCTGCACCCTCGCACCTGCATTCACAAACATTTTATGCCCTCCCCAGAGGAATTTTTTGGAATATTGAGCAAAAGCCGAAAACCTTGTAGCACTTACATCGTTCATCCCACTAATGTTGTAATTCAGGTTTAAAGGAGCAGAATTTAAAATCCCAAATGGATAATTTTGCATAGGGAAACTATATCCGCTATAAGACACATATCGCCATTCGTTGGTAGCATCCTGCAGTTTTTCAGATTCTATCTTTGCTCCCACTTCTATTTTGGTATTGACCGAAGGAGAAAATTTTACTTTAAACTGAGACCCAAAAGTCCTGAGCAAAACATCATTCCTCGCGTGGTCTGTCTGCCCTCCTATATCATAAGATGCTGTATAATAGCCCGTAGAAGCGTTCGGCACGAACAGTCTAAATGCCGATGAAATGGTATAATATTCTCGCTCTCTATTTTGATAAGCGAAATTATCCCAAGAAAACGCCCATTTTTCATTTGGAATAAAATTGAGCGAGACCGTTCCCATCATATTTTTATACTTGTCTTCCTCCTTCCCATCATAATAGACATCCAGCGTAATAGGATTTTGCAAAGTCCCAAAATCTATACTCCTTTCCTTTGGGCGCATTTCATAGATATTATTCATCCAATAGCCCAAAAAGGACAAATTCCATTTTGGATTAAATTTATAATTTATATATGTCTGAAAATCAAAATATTTTGGATTAAAATCGGTATTTTCGTTTAGGGTATTTAGAACCAAATTCGTGTTTCTGTACCTCGCACCGAATAGAGCCGAAAGTTTTTGGTCTTTGGATGCCATTCCCAAAGTCAGCCTGCCGCCAATGAGTGATGCCTCACCAGAAAGCTCAAAACCCCTCGGCTGGCGATAATAAATATTAAGCACCGAAGACATCTTGTCGCCATATTTCGCCTCAAAGCCTCCCGCAGAGAAATTAACCATAGAGACCATATCAGGATTGATGATACTCATCCCCTCTTGCTGGCTGTTTCTGATAAGAAGTGGCCTAAGGATTTCCACATCATTGATATAGGTAAGATTTTCATCAAAATTCCCACCGCGCACCATATATTGAGAACTCAGCTCCGCATTTGAGTTTACCGAAGGCAGGGTTTTCAGCAAGGTTTCCACTCCCCCCGAAACCGTAGCCGCCTCCTTCACCTCCTCCGAGGAAATCTGCACATTGGTAAGGTCTGTGGATTTGGCTTTTTTCTGAAAAACCACCTCTTCTATCTGTTTTTCCTTTGGTTCCTCTTCTTCCGTCTGAGAATATCCCAAAACAGGAAAAGCCGACAGCCCCAATAGAATAATTCTTCTCATCAAAAATATTTTTTTACAAAAATAAAAAAATCCAACATTGATTTGCTCAATATTGGATTTTAAATCATTTTTAAAGCGGCATAAAGTTCAAGCCCATTTGTTTTTCTTGTTCTTTATAAAACCCTGAATCTAGTTTTTCTTTCAATGCTGCGAAAGCGTCCAGAGTTTCGTTGATTTCTGCATCGGTATGAGATGCCGTAGGAATCAGCCTTAGCAAGATATTTCCTTTTGGAATCACTGGATAAACCACCACCGAAGTGAAAATTCCGTAATTCTCTCTCAGGTCTTTTACCAACAGCGTCGCTTCCACTGGCGAACCCTCAATAAACACAGGTGTTACACAAGTATTCGTTTCTCCTAAATTAAATCCTCTTTCTCTAAGTCCATTTTGTAATTTGTGAACATTTTCCCAAAGTTTAGCTTTGATTTCTGGTCTGCTTCTCAAAAGCTCCAATCTTTTCAATCCTCCAATAACCATCGGCATTGTCAAAGATTTAGCAAAAATCTGAGAACGAAGGTTGAATTTAAGGTATCTTATAATCTGCTTGTCCCCTGCCACAAAAGCCCCGAAACCAGCCATTGATTTAGCAAAAGTAGAGAAATACACATCGATTTGGTCTTGGCATCCCTGCTCTTCACCAGCTCCAGCTCCTCTTTTTCCTAATGTCCCGAAACCATGAGCATCATCCACCAACAATCTGAAATTAAATTTCTTTTTCAAATCGCAGATTTCCTTTAATTTACCCTGCTGACCTCTCATCCCGAAAACTCCCTCAGTAATTACTAAAATTCCTCCGCCGTTTTCTTCTGCTACTTTCGCTGCTCTTTCAAGGTTTTTCTCCAAGCTCTCCATATCATTGTGCTTGTAAGTAAAACTTGTCCCGAAATGCAATCTTACCCCATCAATGATACATGCGTGAGAATCAGCATCATACACGATAACATCTCTTCTCGTTACCAAAGCATCTATGATAGATACCATCCCTTGATAACCAAAGTTCAGCAAATAAGCCGCTTCTTTCTCCACAAACTCAGCCAATTCTCTCTCCAGCTGCAAGTGCGCTTCTGTTTCACCAGACATCGCTCTAGCCCCCATTGGATAGAACATTCCATATTCTGCTGCTGCTTTGGCATCTGCCTCCAAAACTTCTGGGTGGTTACAAAGACCCAAATAGTCATTAGCAGACCAGAAAACTACTTCTTTTCCTTGAAATTTCATTCTCGGCCCGATTTTCCCTTCTAATTTTGGGAAAATAAAATATCCTTCACCATAATCCGCAAACTGACCCAATGGTCCTGGATTTTGTTTAATTCTTTCAAAAATATCCATAATTTTTTCTAATTTATTAGTAATCAAATTTTTATATTATAATAGCTTCTTTATATTTAGCCATTTCACTGTGAGTAAAGCCCATTTCCGCCATCCACTCATCACTGTATACTTTTGTCATGTATTTAGAGCCGTGGTCTGGGAAAATAAGCACCACCACATCATCCTTCGTAAAGGTATGATTTTGAGAATATTGCTTAAACGCCTGCATCACAGCACCTGTGGTATAGCCTCCCATAATAGCCTCTTTTATAGCTATTTCGCGGGTCATGTAGGCACTGTTTTCATCATTTACCCTTACAAATTCATCTATTTTGTCAAAAAGAAGCGTGTCTGGAATTAAATTTTTCCCCAAACCTTCTATTTGATAAGAGTGAATTTCATCTTTATTGATTTTCCCTGTTTCGTGGTAAGTTTTCAGAATAGAGCCATCTGCATCCACTCCGATAATTTTCACATCAGGATTTTGTTCTTTTATGTATTTAGCTGAACCTGAGAGCGTTCCGCCTGTTCCTGTACATCCAAAAAGATGAGTGATTTTTCCTTCTGTCTGCTCCCAAATTTCTTTTCCTGTAGTCAAATAATGCGCTTCTACATTTAACTCATTGAAATACTGATTGATATACACTGAATTAGGCGTTTCTGCAGTAATTCTTTTGGCTACTTCGTAGTAAGAACGAGGGTCATCAGCAGGAACACTAGCAGGACATACATAGACAGTCGCCCCCAATGATTTTAGGAAAGCTATTTTCTCTGGTTTTGTTTTATCACTTACTGCTAGAATACACTTGTAACCGCGTAATGCGCTAATCATCGCTACCGAAAATCCTGTATTTCCAGAAGTAGTTTCTACGATGGCAGCTCCTTTGGTTAAAATTCCTTTTTTTTCAGCGGTTTCTATAATGTGCAGGGCTATTCTGTCCTTTACGGAATGCCCTGGGTTATAAGATTCTAATTTCGCAAAAACCTTTGCAGGATTGTCCTCTACCACTTTATTAAGCCTTACCATGGGAGTATTTCCTATAAGACCTAAAATATTATCATAAACATTATTCATCTAAAAAAATTATCTCTGAAAATTTTTGCAAAAGTAAGAAAAATCAAAGAATTATCCAGTATTTCTAAAATCATCCCCTATTTCCTTTTCTCTATATAAGACAAAATTTGCCAAAAAAGGAAACAGCCAAAACCTGCCCCCATCATATCCGCAAGCAAATCATAAAAATCCATCGTCCGTCCCATATTCATAAGTCCCTGTGCAACCTCTGTGAATAGTGCATAAATAAACATCACCACCACAAAAAACCATTTTTTTTGTTTTGGGAAAGACACACTATAGCAGAACCCTAAAACAGTAAAAATAAGGAAATGAACTATCTTGTCTAAATTATGAAACTCAAACCAATGTTTCTCCCTATTAACCTCACCAGGTCTAAGAAGCATATAAGTAAGAAATGCCCAATAAATGGGCAATATCTTGTATCTAAATAAGCGACTAATCTTATCCAATCACTTCATTATATTGTTCTGCAGAAAGAAGTTCTGACTGATCTGCACCTTCTGCTATTTCTAATTTTATAATCCAGCCCTTTCCATAAGGATCTGTGTTCACTAGTTCTGGCTCACTTTCTAGCTCTTCATTAAACTCCACTACTTTCCCAGAAAGCGGAAGATATAGGTCAGATACTGTCTTCACAGCCTCCACGCTTCCGAAAACATCTCCTGCGTTTAGCTCATCACCCACACTGTCAATATCTACGAAAACGATGTCTCCTAACTCACCTTGTGCGAAATCTGTGATTCCCACCACAGCGATGTTTCCTTCTATTCTTACCCATTCATGGTCTTTTGTGTACTTTAGTTCTGCTGGTATGTTCATTTTATTTAAAATTTTTCTCCAAATTTAAACTAAAATCGGTAGAAAACAAAATTTATTTTATGAAATTCATCATGTTATTTTTTTAGTATTTTTCACAAAAATTGCCTTACCTTTGTGGAAGACCTTTTCGGTTTAACTATAATTGACAAACAAAGACATGCAAAAACCTTTTAACGCAAAACAAATTCACATTCTAAATGTGGCTGAGGAACTTATTGCCCAAAATGGCTTTGAAGATACCTCTGTAAGGGAGATTTCTAAAAAAGCCAATATCAATGTAGCAATGATTTCGTACTATTTTGGTTCAAAAGAAAAAATGATGACCTGCCTGTATGAATACCGCATACAGAGAAGCAAAGAGAAATTCTCTGAACTTACCCAAATATTGGGCAACATAAGACCAGAAATTCAGATAAAAGAAATTATCAATTTCGTGGTAGGAGAAGTTCTAAAATACACTCATTTTCATGGATTTGTCACCCAAGAAATGAAAAATTCTGAGAGAGTCAGAAATCTTCTCACTGATTTCTATCTCATCTGCACGAATATTATAGAAAAAATCATAGAAAAAGGCATGGCCACAGGAACTTTCAAAAAACCTGCAAAGGCGGAGGATATCATCTCTACTATTGTGGGAACTGTTCTGTTTACCATCAGAAACAGGTCTTTTTATGAAAAATTCCTAAACTGCACCTCACAAAACCTGCCTCTCAAAATAGAGAAAAAAGTAATAGAACATTTGCACAACTGTGTTTTTGCTATTTTAGGCTTTGATGAAAAATAATTTTCTAATAAAAATGATAATTTTTTGTTAAATCAATTCTTTTGGCAAAAAAAATTATATTTTTGTGGTTTAAATTTATTTTTAGTCAAAATTTATGAAAAAATATTTTGTTATTGCTTTAGCTTCATTGAGCATAATTTCGTGTAATAGACAACTTACCACTGCACTCAAAAGCAGTGATAAAGACTATATCCTCAATACCGCTAATGAATTTTATGCACAAAAAAAATGGTCTAACGCCATCGCACTATATGACAGACTTCCTAACCTTGTAGCAGGGACTGATGATGCACCAGAAGTGGTTTTTAAACTCGCTTATGCTAACTATTATGACAAAAACTACAGATTGGCAGGGCACCAGTTCAAAAATTTCGCAGGTACTTTCCTTAATGACCCAAGAAGAGAAGAAGCTTCATACATGGCTGCAATATGCTACTATCAAGATGCTGCGGACTACAATCTAGACCAATCCAGCACAGAATCTGCTATCAACATGCTTCAGGATTTCTTAAATAATCATCCTAATTCTGATAAAGAAAGAGCAGAAGATGCTAACAAAAAAATAGACGAGCTTACCCAAAGGCTAGAAACCAAATACTACGAACAAGCCAGAAGATACTTCAGAATGGCTGATTACAGAGCGGCTGTTACGGCATTTGAGAATCTGCTGGAAGATTACCCAAGCACAAAACTAAGACAAAAAAGTTTTGAGCACATCATGAAGGCTAAGTATGAGCTTGGAATGCACTCTATCTATGATTTGAAAAAAGATCGTTTAGAAAGTGCCATCGCTTTTTCAAAGGATGTGGAAAGAGATTTTCCTGATACTAGTTCTTCTAAAGAAGCAGCTTCTATGAGAGAAAAACTATCTAAGGAATTAGAAAAACACCTAAAAGTAATCGAAGAAAACGAAAAAAGAAAAGCCGAATTCCTAGAAAAACAAAGAGAAGAAGAACTGAAAAAGAGAGAAAAGGAAGAAGAGGAAAAATAAAGTTTTTTGAATTTATTTTTTATTTACTAAATTTGCGGAATAATTTTTTGTAAAGATGAGAAACATTAAAGATATCAAAGCTGAAGTTAATACCATTACTTACGACAAAGACAAAATAGAGGAAAAAGTAGGAAGTATCTACGAAGCTATTGTAATCATGGGAAAAAGAGCAGAGCAAATCAACTCTGAAATAAGAACCGAGCTACATAATAAGCTTGATGAATTTGCTGTGCGTGACACTTCTTTAGAAGAAGTTTTCGAAAATAGAGAACAGATAGAAATCTCTAAATACTACGAAAAATTACCAAAACCTACATCTATCGCCATCAAAGAATGGATGGATGATGAGATCTATTTCAGAAAAACCGATAAATAATCTTTTTTATTTTTATATTTATTTTATCAAAAAAGTTGTAATTTCGTGTGAGTTACAACTTTTTTGTTTTTATATTTACTTAATTTTATTCCAAAATTTTAAAACCACATGGATTTATCAGGAAAAAAAATACTAATCGCTGTCACAGGCGGTATCGCAGCCTATAAAATCAATATTCTCGTAAGGGATTTCATCAAAAACGGAGCAGAGGTGCAGGTTCTCCTAACGCCGTCCGCAAAAGAATTTGTAAGCTCTCTTACCCTATCCACTTTATCTAAAAAAAAGGTGTTCAGTGAGTTTTCCTCGCAAGATGGAGAATGGAACAGCCATGTAGATTTGGCCTTGTGGGCGGATGTAATGCTGGTAGCTCCATGCACTGCAAACACATTGGCAAAGATGGTGAATGGTATCTGTGACAATCTAGTAATGGCCACCTATCTTTCAGCAAAATGTCCCGTATTCATAGCTCCTGCGATGGATCTGGATATGTACATCCACCCTTCTACTGAGCGAAATCTAAAACTTGCCGAGGAATATGGAAATATCATCATTCCCGCAGAAGAAGGCGAACTGGCGAGCGGGCTGGTAGGCAAAGGGCGAATGGCAGAAACCGAAACTATTTATAAAACTATTTTTGATTTCTTTAATTCTAATCAAAAAAAATCTTTAGCTGGAAAAACAGTTCTTGTAACAGCAGGGCCAACCTACGAAGCTATTGACCCTGTGCGATTTATCGGAAATCACTCCTCTGGGAAAATGGGATTTGCTATCGCGGAAGAAGCCGAAAAAAGAGGAGCAAAGGTGATTCTAATTTCAGGGCCGACTGCATTAAGGACTGACAAAAATATATCATTAGAAAAAGTAAATTCTGCAAAAGAAATGTACAATACTGTATTTCAGCACTTTGACAATACAGACATTGCAATAATGAGTGCAGCAGTGGCGGACTATGCCCCAAAAGAAATTGCCCAAGAAAAAATCAAAAAGAATGAAGAGGAAATAACCATCACACTAGTGAAAAACCCTGATATTCTGAAAACTATGGGCGAGAAAAAGAAAAATCAATTTTTGGTTGGGTTTGCTTTGGAAACTCAAAACGAAGAAGAAAATGCAAAAGGAAAACTGGTGCGAAAAAACCTAGATATGATAGTCCTAAATTCACTAAAAGACAGTGGCGCAGGATTTAAAAACGATACCAACAAAATCAAAATCATCACCCCTTCAGAGCAGAAAGATTTTGCTCTAAAATCCAAAGAAGATGTCGCAAAAGATATTTTGGATTTTGTAGAAGAACAGTTACAAAAAAAACATACTTAAAAAAGTATGTTTTTTTATTTATAGATTGTTGTTTATAAAATACTATTCCGCTCTATTAGCCTCCCATAGATAAAAATTATCCAGTTCTTTTGTCAGTTTGGAAACTGCAATAGCAAAAAGTCCCAAATCATCCAAAATACCAATAAAAGGAATAAAATCTGGAATAAAATCTAAAGGAGACAGCATATAGATAAATATAAGCACTGGAATGATTACTGATGATTTGTTCATCTTATACTCTCCTCTAAATGAAGACTTTATCATTCTAAAAATATCAGGAATTTTAGTGAGAAAACTTCTGTTTTTATAAACTTGATAAGCCATCTTAATTTTTTTCATTTTTCGAAACCGATTACTGCAACTATGTAAAAACAAACTGTAGCAGTTGTATATAGAGGGGTCAAATCTTACTTCCGATATCACAAGTTGACATTGAAGGCAGTAATATCCTTGCTGATAAAACATATGGAAGTTTAAAAATAAGGGAATATATTACATCCCAAAAAGCTTCTTATACTATTTCACCAAAATCAAATACAAAAGAACAGTTGGAATACGATAACTGGCTTTATATAGAATGCCATTTGATAGAATGTTGGTTGAACTTACTGAACCTATATGTCAAAAGATTAATAAACAAAAGGCTTCCATTCTCCTTTTTGATACTTCAGGCATTGAAGCATGGGCAACCGAGAATAATCCAAAGTATGCCAACCGTATCATTAAACAATTAAAGGCATTTAAAAAGGCAAACAAACTTAATAATTCCTATGACCCCTATAAAGCAGCCTATAATTCAATGCCTTCATACGCCGCTTCCAATCCCTCCGTCCGACAAATGTATGTGAACGGTCATTTTTGTTATGCTTATAAATTCGGTATCGTAACAAACGGAC
>CALAEK010000012.1 GCA_937890925.1 uncultured Riemerella sp. | reverse complement strand
CTGGAATGGTATCCATTTTCTGTAAATTTGATAAAACCATCCCAAAACGCTATTTCTTAGTGTTTTTGAGCATCTTTTTGATGACAGTCGTTGTTTTTTTTATTTCACAATATCCAATGACCTCATTTAGTTTTGAGAACAGAATTTTACTTTGGGTCAAATTTTCTTCTTCTTTGCTTTTAGGATATTTAATTTACAATGGTTTGGCTTTTACAAAAAAGAAAAGTTATCAAAACTTGCTGAAAACCTTATTATTTTTGTTCTTATCTACTAATTTTATTTGTGTCATCTCGGAAAAAAACTCTTGGATATACGCCAGCAATTATAATAAGAAACTTATCAAAAGCTTGGTTTCTCATCTTCCAAAAAATATCAAAGATAAAAAAATCATCATCATACAAAACAACACAAATTATGATAAACTGATCACAGATGAAAAAACATTAAAAGCATCTTATGAAATGAGATCAGCACTAGTTTTATACACTCCACAAGTTTCTATAAATGGCGCTAATATATACAGAATCAGCACTAAAGACACCTATTTATATTCTATTTTTGGAAAAAAACTGAACAATAGGCCTCGTTCAGAAATCAAGGAAACCCAAACAGGATTTATCTTAGGTAGAAATAATATAAATTTCCCTTTTTATGTCTTTGATTATGCTAACAATTCTTTACATTTGGTGAAAAATAAAAATGATTATAACAAGTTTCTAAAATAATAAAATACTATGAAAGGAATTATTCTCGCGGGAGGTTCTGGAACAAGGCTCTACCCGCTCACTATCGCAGTAAGTAAGCAGTTAATGCCTGTATATGACAAGCCTATGATTTATTTCCCTATTTCTACCCTTCTATTGGCAGGAATCAGAGAGATACTTATCATCACTACGCCGCACGACCAAGAGGCTTTCAAAAAACTATTGGGAGACGGCTCACAAATCGGATGCAAGTTTGAATACAAAGTTCAGCCTTCTCCAGATGGGCTGGCTCAGGCGTTTATTTTAGGTGAAGAGTTCATCGGAACAGATTCTGTGGCGCTGGTTTTGGGCGATAATATTTTCTACGGCTCTGGTCTTCCTCAGCTGCTGGAAAGCAAAACCCAAGTGAAGGGCGGCTGTGTATTTGCCTACCCTGTTTCCGACCCTGAAAGATATGGTGTGGTAGAATTTGATGAAAACCAAAAAGCCGTTTCCATAGAAGAAAAACCTGCCGTGCCGAAGTCCAACTACGCTGTGCCTGGTCTTTATTTCTATGACAATTCCGTGGTAGAATATGCTAAAAACCTAAAACCTTCGGCGAGAGGAGAACTAGAAATTACCGATATCAATAAAATTTATCTTGAAAAAGGTCAATTAGAAGTAGGTGTGATGAGCCGAGGAACAGCTTGGCTCGATACAGGGACTTTTGATTCCCTTCACGAGGCGTCTGAATTCGTGAAAGTTCTTGAAAAAAGACAAGGCGTGAAAATCTCCTGCATCGAAGAGATTGCCTACAAAAAAGGATTTATCAACAAAGAACAACTCCTAAAATCTGCCGAAAAATACGGAAAAAGCGGCTACGGCGATTATCTTAAAAAGCTGATAAAATAATATAAAACCTCAACAAAAAATCCCTCCTAAATGAGGGATTTTTATTTTTTTACTTATTTATAAATTACTCTAACCTTTGATATGTATAATATTCATAATAACTCTTTGTCCATGTAAAATATAACAAAAGAAATACTGCTCCTCTTCGTGATGTAGATTCTATAATACCCAAACCATTATCCTGATTTTTATACAAATGAAGTTTTTTAACATTAAAAACTCCTAATACATAAGGAATAAGATCTGGTTTTACATTTTGGTTTTTTAGAAGATATATATTATTCTTTTTTCTATACTTATACTGTCTTGTAATTTTAGAATTATCATTTCGTATAATCTCTATCTGCAAATTCTTATCATCTTTGACCAAAATAGAAAATTTATCATACCCTTCCATTTTATCAAGTGTAAGAGTATCCTTTGATAATTTTCTATCTAAAAGTTTTAGAATATTGCCTTTTTGTTTTGTATTTTCATAAACTCCACTAATATCAGAATTTTCGGTATTTATGTCTTTTACCTTCAGTTTGTTTATTCCTCCACATGAAGAAAGAATAAGCATTACAAAGAAAATTATACTTTTTTTCATAATTTCATTTACATTCTATCCACCACGCCTATTCCGAGCAGATGTAAAGACTTTCTAATCACCACACCTGTGAGCTGGGACAGATATAGTCGGAATTTTTTCACATCTTCGTTTTCGTTGTTCAAAATCGGATTGTTTTGGTAAAAAGCATTGTAGAGTTTCACCACTTCATAAACATAATTAGCCAAATGAGCAGGGCTGAGTGCCGCCGCCGCTTTGCTTACGGTTTCCTTGTATTCACTCAGAGCAATGATGAGTTCTTTCTCGTTCTCACTCAGAGCGATGTTTTCAGAGAAATTGAAATCCGTTCCTTCGGCTCTTTTCAGCAAAGACTGAATTCTGGCGTAAGCATACTGGATGAAAGGCCCTGTATTCCCATTGAAATCCACACTTTCCTCTGGATTGAAAAGCATTTTTTTCTTTGGATCTACTTTCAGCATAAAATATTTCAACGCTCCAAGACCTACGATTTCATAAGATTTTTCTTTTTCCTCTTCGGTCAGCGCTTCCAGTTTTCCAAGTTCCTGCGCTTTTTCTTTCGCCGTAAGATACATTTCCTGCATCAGATCATCGGCATCCACCACTGTTCCTTCACGAGATTTCATCTTCCCGTCAGGAAGTTCCACCATTCCGTAGGATAGATGGTAAAGGTGCTCCGCCCAGCTGTAACCGAGTTTTTTAAGGATTTTAAACAAAACCTGAAAATGATAATCCTGCTCATTTCCCACCGTGTAGATAAGTCTCTGTATATTATTATCCGCAAAACGCCCTACTGCCGTTCCTAAATCCTGCGTGATATAGACAGAAGTGCCATCCCCACGAAGAAGAAGTTTCTCATCCAATCCTTCATCGGTAAGGTCGCACCATACAGAGCCATCTTCTTTGGTGAAAAAAACACCTTTTTCTAGACCTTCTTTTATCAAATCTTTACCCAAAAGATAAGTTTGGCTTTCGTATTGAACTTGATCAAAATCTACTCCAAGGCGTTTATAAGTTTCCGCAAATCCTGCATAAACCCAAGCGTTCATTTTCTCCCAAAGGTTCCTTACTTTTTCATCGCCATTTTCCCAGTCCAAAAGCATTTTTTGAGCCTCTAAAATAGACGGCGCTTGTTTTTTAGCCGTTTCTTCGTCCATGCCTTGTTCTTTCAGCTGGGCTATTTCTGCTTTGTAATGTTTGTCAAATTCCACATAATAATTCCCTACCAGCTTGTCGCCTTTGGTTTGTGTAGATTCGGGCGTTGCTCCATTTCCGAATTTTTCCCACGCCAGCATAGATTTACAAATGTGGATTCCTCTATCGTTGATGATTTGGGTTTTGATAACATTATAGCCCTCTTCTTTCAAAATATTAGCAATAGAAAAACCCAAAAGATTATTTCTAATGTGTCCCAAATGTAAAGGCTTGTTGGTATTCGGCGAAGAATATTCCACCATAATAGTCTCATTCTTAGGCGTGATTTTCTCTAAATTTTCGGAAAGATTTTTAAAACTTTGCAGGAAAACATTGTCCTTTAATTTTAGGTTAAGAAAACCTTTCACAATGTTATAATTTTCCACAAAATCCACCTCCGAAAGTATCTTGTCGCCAAGTTCTGTAGCGATGATATCTGGACTTTTCTTCAAAACTTTAACCAAAGGAAAAGTCACGACCGTAAAATCTCCTTCAAAATCAGGTTTTGTCTGCTGAATTTCAGGAACGAAATCCGCCAAACCAAAACTCTCCGCTAAAACTTTCTGTATTTTTTCAAGTAAAATCTCTCTAACCATAATAAATAAAATAATTGCAAAGATAAAAAATATAAAGGAAATCCCTGAAAAAGAGACTTCCTTTATAAAAAATTAGTTAAAAATGAAGAGGTTATTAGTTATCCCACCAAACTCTATTGCTCAGCCCTGTGTATGGAATCGGAATCCCTGGGCCTGCTACTAAGTTGGCACGGTTTGAATTGATTTCCACATCTGGATATGGCAGGTTTCTCGGGATTACATTAGAAGTAACATTGCTCGCTGCTGGTGTGAGAGCTGGGAAGCCTGTTCTTCTCCAATCCACCCAAGACTCATAAGATGCCTGGAACATGGTAATCCATTTTTGCTCCATGATTCTCTGTAAAGTTCCATTATAAGCCACATTCGCATTCGCTAAATATGCTGCTGCAGAAGAAGATAAACCTAATGCTGCGAAATCCTGTGTAATTGCTGCTTCATAGGCTGTCTGCGCACTTGCCGCATTAGATGCTCTGTGATACACTTCTGCTTTGATGAAATTAACTTCCGCTGCGCTCATCAGAACCACAGGCGCTTTTATAGATGCATAAGCGCTTCCTACACGGGAATATTTACTCTCTCCTGTATCTCCTACACTTCCTCCTGGTGTGTTACCAAAATACTGCCCTTTGAGTCCATTATCATTCTTAACAATAGGATTAAAATAAACACTTATCCTAGGGTCTGACAAGGCTTTCATTTTGTCTACAATAGTGCTGGCTACCGCTTGGTCTTTTCTTCCAGAAAGCACATCAAACTGATAGATAGGATTGGCATTAGCAGCTACAGAACCAAAAGCAACCTTTGCATCATCCACACTAGTATCTATAAGACTAGGATTAGAAGCCAAGAAATTCGCTGCGGCATTGGGCTGTCTGGTGCTTAAATGGTTTAGCAATCGTAGTTTTAGTGAATTTCCATATTTTTTCCATTTTGCCACATCCCCTCCATAGACTACATCTCCAGAAATAGTTTCTGTCCCTGCTGAGAGAGCAGCTAACCCCTCATCTATCATGGTAATAAGGGCTGGATAGATATTTTCCTGTCTATCATAAGCAGGAGTAATATTAGCTCTTCCCTGTAAAGCCTCAGAAAAAGGAATATCCCCAAACATATCTGTAATTACACTAAATGCATGAGCCTGAAGAAGCTTAGAAACTCCTACATATGCCTGACTTCCAGAAGCAGCAGCTTTATTTTCTAATTCCTTGATATCCATTAACGCATTATAAAGAGCAGTCCAAGTTCCATCTGTAGCGGATGAGGTTATATTATATCGAGCATAGTTAAGTGGCTGTGCCCTATGCCCTGCATAATGCTGAACGATACTTGCTGGCATTCTAGTCCCCTCGCCACCAAGAGCAAAGGCAAAACCAACCTGCGAGGCACTAAGAAGTCCTGACAAAGATGCTTGTGAAGGGTTATTAGGATCTACATTAATATCCAACTCCTGTCTACAAGAAGTAACAACCAAAGGAGTTGCTGTCAAAGCTAAAAGAACAGCATATTTAGATATATTATTTCTGATTTTTTTCATTTTTCTTAGTTTTTAGAATTGAACTTTTAAATTAACACCAAAACTTCTTGTTGATGGGAATGCAAAACGAGAAACCCCTTGTGCATTTCCTGTTCCGAAAGAGCTTGATTCTGGGTCTATGTGAGGTACCTTTGTCCATAAGAACAGATTTCTACCAAACACGCCTATATCTATACTTCTTATGAAATCAAATCCTGCTGGACGGAAACTATATCCTAAACTGATTTCACGAAGTTTCACCCAGTTATTTTTATACACATAGGCCTCTGTTGGGAGTGCATCATAGTAGTCATTATCTACTGGAATAGGAGTTGTATTTGGTGTTCCTGCCGATGTTACCCCAGAGAAAACTATCGTTCCTTTTTCCCTCTCTAGTGTCTTTGCAGATACGCCATATACATCTAACAATTGCTCTGTTCCATTAAATAAATATCCTCCTTGTCTAATATCCAGCTGCGCTGTAAGATACACGCCTTTATACTTCAGGGATGTTCCTACACTTCCTGTCCAGTCTGGCTCTACATGTCCTAGGACTTGGCCACTCTGGAGCATCGGTCTACCATTACTTCCCACCAGAATATTTCCATTCGCATCTCTCATATAGGCACTACCAACGATAGAGCCATATCTTTCGCCTTTTACAGCATAGATAGCAGGGTTTCCAGAGAAACCACCCATGTATATTCTATCTGTTTTAGGATGTGTTTCTTCTACCAATGAGCGGATTCTACTAAAATTAAAATTAACTTCCCAGTTGAAATCCTTCGTTTTGATAGGTGTGACTTTCAGTCCTGCCTCTATTCCTTTAGAGGAAGTTTTTCCTGTATTCTCAATGGATACAACAGCTCCTGATGCAGGAGAAACCCTAAGATTGATGATTCCATCTGTATTCTTGTTTTCAAAATAGGTAAACTCTAAACCAATTCTATTTCTCAAAAAACGAAGCTCTGTTCCTACCTCGTATTCCGTTGTAAATTCTGGTTTTAAGTCTG